>JAACCY010000166.1 GCA_009937185.1 Planctomycetia bacterium | reverse complement strand
TGTGCCTGATCAGGTTCCGGGAAGGATGGGTTCTCCTTCTTCCCAGACAAGCCTGTCGATAGAAACAGCTTGAGGGAAGAGATCACGCAGAACGCTCGCATCGAGAAGTCCAGGATCGTAGCCCCAAGATCTTTCTGGAGGTTGATACACTCCGGATTTTCCCCACCGCTCAGTGGCTTGGCGGCTTTGGAAAAGGTTGATGAACGCTCCATTAATATTGCACTTCACTTTACTACCACTGGAGTTTTTCCACCGTTCGTGGAATCTAGGTAGGTTTTCCAATCCACCAGAGTAATCTCCTCCACCATCTGGAGTCGGCACATTTCCTGTGATCATCGCCATGTTATAGGTGGTCTCGGTAGCACGATCGATATCTCCATAATCATCCCCAGCTTCTCGTTCGTCGTCCCATGCTTCGGAGAGAAGATTGACGGCATCGCTAATAACCGCCACTGTTTTTTGATCGGAGGTTCCGAAATCAGTAGTATTAAAATCACCCTCAACGTAAATGGGATTCTCGCTAACGAAGAGCATGTCTGCTGGAATGGTTTCTCCATTGAGGAGTCGTATTCCTTCAAACCAATTATTGACGCTACCGGGATCCCAATTTGCTGGCTCAGGTTCGGGTGATCGGTATGCGTAAATTTGATGGATGTCATTGGTAGGGTCTAGGTCCTGATTCGCAGATTCGATGTAGCTCACCAATAATGGGTCAGAGAGATCAATCTCTGTGAGAGGGACGTAGGTTTCCTCGCGAGCGTCATACATATCATTCGAGGATTCACTGACAGCCGTCGAAACCTGGGCCGTGATGTCTACTTCCACGCCATTTTGAACGTGATAAACACGATCGTTATGGAATAGAAGGTCCGCATTGTTTCTATAATGCCCGTTGTTTGAGATCGAACCAATCTCAGGAGCATTCTGGGTCAATATTCCATGGCTTCCGGTTTGAACCGTTCCATCCCAACGTCCGTCTGCATAATCAACCCAGGCTTCTGGGTCATTCCAGTAATCGTAATCTCGATCATTTCTAAGTGACTTGAATTCTCCAGCACTATTCTTGATTCGGACGGTGCCGTTAGTGGTTTGGTTGTTGTTTTTTCTTTTCCTGAAAAGTTCGCCGGTACATCTGAAGTAATCAGAGTCGATATCAAGGGTTCCGCCAACACCGACATAAATGTCGCCATTTGCATGAACCTTTCCTTCAAATGTCATTGAAGGACCTGGGAGCAATTCCAAATCGTCATCGAAAAATATGGCGAAATCGAAGAGGGGGTTTCTTTGAACTTCAATAGTTCTGCGAAGTCTGCTCCATGCACCGCCGACTTCTAGTCCAGAGTTAGCATTCTCCCCTGGGTAGATTTGCACGACACGCGTGTAAAGAGTCTGTGTTTCTGAACCACCCCCTTGAGTGGAGTCGTAGAGAACTTCGATGGAGCGCCATCCATTTTCGTCTAATTCTCCTGGGTAAATGGTAGGAGTTAGATCTTCTCCATTCCAAGAGTATGTTTCGCCACCAATAGTGACGGTCCCTGATGCGTTGGTCGAATTTGCAAACGGATCATCGAAGTTCGCTGTGCGGACCAATATTTGTTTCTGGGCGGCATCAAGGATGGCCTCAGCAAGTGATCGAGCTTGAAGGCGATCCATTTGGAATCTGGAATCTTTATTCCTCGTCAATGTGGTAGTCACCGTCACGGCGCAGACCATTCCGAGGACGAGAGCCATGAAAACAGTGACAAACATCGCCACTCCTGATTCCGAGGAAGGCAGTTTGTTTTCATGTGTCAAAGTCTCCCCCGAGATTTGGTCATGCTGAGTGTTCAATCGGTTTCTCCTGTTCAAGGGTCGGAATGTTGGCCTAGTTATTGGCTGTTTAAGAAGTTTCTTTGTTGGATTCTGCTGCGAATCGAAAAAGGAACTTCATTTTCATCTCTCTGCATATGAAGTCTCACCTCTATAGATTTCCCATTCAGGATAAATTCTAAAGCATTTTTCCTGTCACCATTGTCGTGTGTTTCGAAAGTGCCAAGATTATCTGAGAGGGTCCATATTGTTGAGTTCACTCCGCCATCGGAGAGTGTGCAGGTGAGTTTTCCAAAGTAGTAATCGGAAGAGTTGGGATCAGTGGAATTTCTTTGCCATTCGACAAGGCAATTCGCAACGGGTAGTTCGAATCCATCTCCGTCAATAAAGTAGTAACTGGCGGTAGTGGTATCGTACTGGCGTTTCCATGTTGCTGGGTCGATACGTTGCCAAGTCTCATTTACAGAATCGTACTCGTATCCCAAAACCTCAACTTCTACAGAGGTTCCATCTGAAGAGATAACAGGTGTTGTCCAGCCTTGCCTCAATATGGATTCGACTCTTGAGAATGCACGGTGACAGTCGAGCTGAATCCCTGCATCTGCATCGGCTTGTTTTCCATAGTTAGAGAATTCGGTGGCAGCACCCAAGCTCAGTATGAGAACAACGATGAATACCGACGAAGCGATAAGTATCTCAATGAGAGTTGCACCGCTTTGAGGGTTATTGGATTGGAATTGCATGCTTCACTCGCTATCGGGTTCTTACGACCCAAAATTCGCGGCTCACCAAACCGGAATCCCGGCCTGTCCACGACAGTGTGACTAAAATCTCTATGGGGTCTGATTCGAGATCAGTGACCTGAATAGATACTGTCGGAACCGTAGGGTCGTTGAGTTCTTCGAAAGTTGCATCTTCTCCAAAAATCTGAGCGCCCTTTTTTGGCCAATTGGAGGAGAGAAGATATCCGTCTTCTGAATTGGTTAAGTCTTCTAATGATCTTGAATAAAGTTCTTCAAGAATTGCTCGGCCATAGGCCGTCGATCGGGTGATCTCACGCGATTCATTTGGTGCCTGAACCACCGGAATCATGACCATTGCTGAGGCTAGACTCACTACCGCCAGAATGGCGATGGACATCATGACCTCCAGTAAGGTAAATCCAGAATCAACGGCTGGTTGACTATTCATGGCTTCCATCCGGCATCTCTCAATTGGGTAACTACTCTTCAAGACTTCCCTGACAGGGGAGAGTTCCTGAGAAGATTACGACTAAATCTTGAAAGCGAGCAAATCATGAGGCTGGAAGTCGAGGCTGAAATGGGACGTTATCGGAAAGAAATACCCAACGGAGTGCTGGGAATTCGCTTATAGGCCTATTTCCATAAGGCAGCGGAATGAAAATATATCTTCAGCTTGCCCGAGGTTTCCGGAGAGATTGATCGGGGAATTGTTTCTCGTCCATGCACTTTCAAGAATCCAGCGTATCGACTGTGTCTGCTGTTTAGAGAGTACTAATCGGAGAGAACGTAGATCTGATAAATCATGGTCTGTTTCCAGCAATCCTTCGTTGAGCAGCCTCTCTTTGGGAGAGAGTTGCTCATATCGAAGGAGAAGATCCACTGGGAAATCTTTTTTCTGGGTCTTTGGGCTGGTATCAGGACTTTGTCCGGGAAGATCGAGGGGAATGGAAACTGGCAGAGGAGTCTCTGAACCAAATCTGAGTCGGAAACTAAATTGGAAGCCGGTGATCTCACCTGGCATATCGGTTTTGTCATCTCCAACCCCATAGAGGCTGGTTCTGTTCCATTCATTCTCGATGTGAAAAAAATCTGTAATGGGGAGTCGCCAACCGGTTCTGACCCAGTTCGCGTTCTCCATTTCGAGATTGGTAGATCGATACAAAGACACATCTCCGGCAGAGTTAATCTGAAGTTTGCCCTTGGAATTGTGATCCCAACGTCCTGTTACGAAAAAGGAAAAGCTTTCTAGTAATTCGCCGGCTTCGGCTGGGCCGCCAAAGAGATCTCTGGAGAAAGGCCTCATCGTGAAGCGAGTGAGTAATCCATAGCCACCAAAATCTTTACCACCTACGTCAACACTATCTCCAAGAGACAGTTGGATATCTCCAGTCAGTGATTGATTCACCCAGCTTCCGCCTGATCGAACTCCCCAAGCGGAACCTCCACCTAACCAATCCAGTAACCCGGGTGTGATGGTGATTCTCTTTTCTTGACCTGGGAAACTCTCGAGACCCATGGTGATGGGCAGCCTTCCTGCGGTCAGGTGAAGTCCGCTATCAAAAGCTCTATCTAGCCATAATTCTGAAATCACTCCAGTAGACTTATTTCCCGCTAAATCGAATCTCACGAAAAACGTATTTTCCTTGAGTAAGTTTCCTTCAAATCTGATTTCACTCTTCGTCGTAGAAACATCAGGATCTGGACTACCTTCGGAGGAGTGAAGGAAATCTAATCGGAGCGAGGGGAGGATACTCAGGTCCGGAACACCTCCTGGGCCGAGAATCCGAATACGCCCACTTTTCGCTATCGATATGGAACCCGAATCGACCTGTGAGTCTTGAGGGTTCTGGATATTTTCAGCAAAGGGGTCTACTCCCAAAATCCCATCGGGAGTTGATTCTTCGAAGGGGTCTTCAAATGGATCGCCGTCGATTTGGGCTTCCAGAATTGAAGTGGACTGGAGAATACTGAGATTCAATGAGACCAGAAGGAGTGCTCGTAGATATTTATCCCACCTGAAATTGGTTAAGAAGTTAAATATCGAAGACCCCATCAATGGGCTATCTCTCAATAGATTCGTTTCCCCTATAGCCACGTGCACTCCCAACTGAACTTCCATTAAAACGATATTGAGAGAGTCGTCAACTTTTGATGTGACTTGCAGTCATGAATTGGAGTTGATTCCTGGATTGAGGGCAGGCGTTATATGTTTAGCAATCCAGAAAGCCACTCGTTGGGTCTGATCCACATGATTGAGTGGGATAAGGTATTTTGCTGGGTTCTACCAAAAAACCACGTCAGCATGAGTACCGGAGCACTGATGTCTAATGTGTTATCGTCATTGACATCTTGTGAATTTGAGCAAGAAGGCTCAGTTCCAGAGCCTGTTAGTGGGAACAGTTTATTCAGTATGCTTACCACGTTAGCGATGTCTTTTTTGAATATCCATATTAGCAACGCCCCTTATGAATTCCGGGTCGGACCAATGTTCCATGCTACGCCATGAAAAAATGATCAGCGGTTCAGGATCGGGGTCATTACCGAATTCAGGTAGGAAATCGAGCCTGAGTGGAGTTCCTCCGATGGTTGCGTAGAAGTGTTCTTCGAAAAAAAAGTCCTTGGGCGGTGGCGATATTCCCGTATGGAATAAGGAAACCTGAAAGCAGAATTAGTCACAACGCTAAGGTTTTGATCTTCTACTACTGTTTTTCAAGTTTCACGTCGTCGATCATGATCAAGTGATCTGGACCCGCTGTGTAGATCAGTCGAAGAGCCTCGACCATATCCCATTCGACTTCGCCCTTTCGGGTGAATTTTTTCAAATCTAATCGATATTCACGCCAAGCGCCTTTGGGATTTACTGTGGTATTGAAACCATCCCGCTGGAAAGCTCTTGCGCCTCCGCGCCGCATTCCTCCTCGAGGTGCTCTGACTTGTTCTCCATCGACATCGAATAGAACCAGAATGTTTGGCTTTGCAGAGGGATTCTCACACCTCAAAGATATGGTTAGATATCTGTAATCTGTAAGGCTCACGCCGTCTTCCAGCATTTTTCCAAAAGCTTTATTTCCCAAGGTGACCCAAGAGAGTCTTTCGGATGTTTGCCAGTGCATGGCGAATTTTCCGGTACGAACATCTCCATCTTCAGGAGTTCCACCGACGATTTTAGAGGCGCCTCCTTGTTGGCCTCGTTGACCTCGACCACCTTCTTCTTCTTCCTCTTCGTCGTTATCTCCTGAAGTAGCGGTCGATTTTTCGAAATCTTCGAGAACGAAGAAAATCTCCTCCATAAGCATCTCTCGGAGCTCAGTTAATTCTTCTCCAGTTCTCGTGCCTTCGTATTCCGTACCTTTGGGATCCTCCTTCAGAATGATTCCTAAAGCTTTTCGGTAGTTTTCTTTATCTGAGTACTTCTGGGCTTTGTCGAGAACCGTTCCGGCTTCTGCTTCTCTGAAGTAACGATCGATGATGGTTGCGACACTTTCCTCGGGCTTACGAGTTTTAGACCGAACTCTTTTGATGATCGCTAATGCCTTTGAAAATTCGCGGTCCTCTATGTGTTGACGGAATCGTTCAAGATCTTTGTTGAGCTCTTCGGTCAGTTCTAGGGGAGGGAGGGGTGGATTTTTGTATGTGCGTTCACTGTCTTCAGACTCCTCGGAGTCCGCTTCATCGGATTGAAGCAGCCGCTGACTTTGAGCATGGGATGGGGCTGCACAAATCAGTGCTCCTAAAAAGGAGGAAGACATGATGAGTATCCCGACGAGTGTTCGAAAAGAGATCATTCTTTTTCTCCAGACAGTTTCTAGTAAATTTCATACTGCGAGAGATCGGTCAATCCCGGCCAACTGTGGCCATTTCGCACACCCATATCAGGTTACCGGACAATCGAGGAGATTCCAGAGAAACAGGTCCAGATCCGTATTGCTTAAGCCCTTATTCTAAAAGGGTTTGCGATAACTTTTGAGGGGGATTGATGCCCGCCACCCTGAGAACCCCGGATTTGGGGGCAAGATTTGAAAAAATCCGCTGCAAAGACTGAAAAAGGCCTGATCGGGTCCACTCGAAAGTGAGTCGGTGCTGACTTAGACTGCTGGACTAAGATTCTCAAAGCCTTCCCCGGAAAGTTGTCCGGTTTGGAAAGAGGTAACGAAATGGTTCGCGAAGTCGTGATCATTGGCTCAGGGCCAGCAGGATATACCGCTGCAGTTTATTCCGGTAGGGCACAGTTAAATCCTTTGGTATTTGCGGGAGCGAATAGTGGTGGACAGTTGATGCTCACGACCGATGTCGAAAATTATCCAGGCTTCCCTGAAGGCATCATGGGGCCTGAGTTGATGGAAAATTTTCGTAAGCAGGCTGAACGGTTCGGTGCAGAGATCCATTACGAAAATGTAGTAGATGTAGATTTTTCAAGTCACCCTTACACCGTGAAGAGTTCCACACAGGAAGTGAAAGCCAATACCGTTATCATTTCCACAGGGGCGAGTGCAAGAATGCTGGGACTAGAATCAGAAAGTCGACTGATGGGGCACGGAGTCAGTACATGTGCCACATGTGATGGGTTCTTCTTCAAGGGGCAAGAGATCGCTGTAGTAGGTGGTGGAGATTCTGCAATGGAAGAGGCCGTCTTCCTGACAAAATTTGCCGACAAGGTGACCGTCATCCATAGACGGGGTGAGCTTCGGGCATCAAAGATCATGCAGCAGAAGGCATTCGATAATCCCAAGATCGAGTTCATGTGGCATTCCGCCATTACTGAAGTGTTGGAAGAAGAAGGTAAAGTCAGCGGCGTTGAAGTTGAAAATCTGGAGAGTGGTGACAAAGTGACTTTGCCACTTCAAGGAGTTTTCGTTGCGATCGGCCATACTCCCAACACCTCACTTTTCGAAGGTAAATTAGAGTTGCATGACAATGGATATATCAATACCCATGAGGTCACTAAAACCAGTGTCCAGGGAGTCTTCGCATGCGGAGATGTTCAGGACTTCACCTACAGACAGGCGATTACTGCCGCAGGAAGTGGCTGTGCTGCTGCCATCGATGCCGAGCGTTGGATAGAGCACCACGAATCTTGAAATAAAGAACCTAGACCTCCGGTTCATGTGAAAACATCCTGTGAACAAGCAGGAAACTTGCTTGGCCCTGAGGTACCATAAACTGCGATAAATTTCTGAAGACTTCGGAAAGATAAGAAAGCGAGACGTGAGCCCATGCGAATCTTTGACCCTCATAGCCATATGATTTCGAGGATCACTGACGACTACGAAAAGATGGCCGTTGCAGGAATTGTAGCGATCACTGAGCCCTCATTTTGGTTGGGTGAACCTCGCAAGTATTCCGGTACGTTTTACGATTACTTCGATCACATTACAAACTTTGAGAGACAACGTGCTGCAGAATATGGAATCCAACACTTTTGCACTATTGGAGTGAATCCACGTGAAGCCAACAATACGGAATTGGCGAATGAAGTTCTCGAAAGAATGCCAGAGTGGTTTCAGCATCCTTCAGTAGTTGCAGTCGGTGAGTTGGGATTTGATCTCATCACTGTTGAGGAAGAGCTCATTCTTAGAAAGCAACTTGAAATGGCGTTTGAGGCGGATCTGCCGGTTATGATTCATACGCCTCACCGAAATAAGTTGGAAGGTACAGAGAGAACAATTCGGGTGATTCAAGATATGAAATTGGATCCCGCAAAGATTCTCATGGACCACAATACTGAAGAAACAATTCAAGTGAGTAAAGATAATGGTTTCTGGTGTGGACATACGGTCTACCCCGTCACCAAGCTGAGCCCTGAAAGAGCGACTGCAATTTTTCAGGAGCAAGGTGCAGAAATGATGTTGGTCAACTCGTCATGTGACTGGGGGCCGTCTGATCCTCTTAGCGTTCCAAGGACTATTTGGGCCATGAGGAGACAGGGATTCACCGAAGAGACGATCAGGAAGATTGTCTGGGACAATCCCATCGATTTTTATTCACTTTCAGGCAAGGTCGATTTAAAACCAGGATGGGAATAGTTGAGTCTCACCATGAATGAATTTGATTCTGAAAAAATCCGCGAAGGCGTAAAGTTGATTCTTGAGGGTGTGGGTGAAAACCCCCTTCGAGAAGGTCTCTTGAATACGCCGGACCGTGTTGCTCGTATGTATTCAGAAATTTTTGAAGGCCTCCGCGAGGATAGCTCAAGTGTCTTGAATACTGTTTTCGAAGAAGATTATGACGAGATCGTTCTTCTGAAAGACATTCCGTTCGTCTCTCTTTGCGAACACCATCTGATGCCTTTTACCGGCAAAGCGCATGTCGCTTATCTTCCTTCAAGAAAGATCGTCGGGTTATCCAAGCTTGCGAGAGCAGTGGATCACTTTGCAAAGAGGCCACAGGTACAAGAGCGATTGACAGCGCAGATTGCCGATCTGATTTCTTCGGCTCTCGAACCCAAAGGGGTCACTGTTGTCCTCGAAGCCTCTCATACTTGTATGACGATGCGAGGAGTGAAGAAGCCCGGTGGAGTGATGACCACTTCAGCAATGCGTGGCCTCATGAGGGAAAATCAAGCGACTCGTAACGAGGTTCTCAATCTCATTTACGGAAAGTAAGCGTTGATGACAAATCGCCCAGATGGTCTTTTTGAAGTTGAGTGTCCCCACTGTGACTGTCGGTTAACGATTGATCCCCGTGCGCGAAGGATCTCCCATAGCGTTAAGGGAACCGAAGAGGGAAAGACAAAGTCATTCGAGGATGCTGTTGGAGATGCCGTTTCTGCGCCTGATCGAGCCCAAGAAAAGTCCGAAAAAGAACTCGCCAAAGAAGATGGGCGAGAGAACAAGTTGGATCAGCTTTTTGACGAAGGATTGAAGAAAGCCGAAGACGACCCCAATAAAAAACCTCCCTCCATCTTTGATTTTGATTAGAAATAGTTACGAGGTCAGGTGCTTTGGATTATCGATGGAAATAACCTGATTCATTCCGATCCCATGTTCCGTCAAAAAATGACAGAGAGTGGGATGGAGTCTGCGAAGAAATTATTACACTCTGAGCTTTCGCGGGTTTGTGGCAACGATCACCGATTTCAGTTGGTGATGGATGGCGGTTCTGGTGGCCAGGAAAGAGCGGGCCTAGAGATTCTAGTAGCTCGCAGAGGGCAAACCGCGGATGACCTGGTTCTTTCCTTGGCTAGAAATGCTCCTTTCGCAGAGCAGACAAGAATCGTCACCAATGACCATTCAGATATTGGTAGCCGAATTGATGGGGGTGGAGTCATTTGGATTTCATGTTCAGAGTTCAGATCTTTGGTTCTCAAGGGGCGTAAATCGAGCAAGGGGAAATCTTCCAGTTCCGATTCAGGGGACAAGCCTGCAGCGCCCAGAAGTAAGAATCAGGTTAATTATTGGCTGGATCAATTTTCTGAAGAAGACGAATCTTGAAGTCTTCGTCCGAGGTTGAATTGAAACTGCTTCTTCCTGACGAAGCGGCTCTTCTCCAACTCTGTTCTATTCTTCCTGGATATATCGATACGCTTCAGCAAACAAATATCTATTTCGACGTCAATGGCATGATCAAGGAAAGTGGGGCAATACTGCGTCTACGCCTCTGTGAGAATGAAGCCGAACTGACGCTGAAAATTCGGGGAAGTCTTATTGAAGGGGTTTCAAACGCTCTTGAGTATTCGGACATTCTTGAGGAGGAATGGGTGTCTTCGCTCATTCTGAGAGAGGAGAACTCTGCTCTGAGCCGATTGGGAACGGTGAAAGCTCTACATGATCATTGCGGCTGTGAACTCGCGCAGCTCACTGAATGGGGGAGATCTTCTAATGAGCGCAGACGGTATCAGGTGGAAGATGATCTCATGATCGAGGTGGACAAAACTTCATTCCCCGGAAATATCCTGAGATGTGAAGTCGAAGTTGAATGTGATGATACGGAGAGGGCGAGAAAGTACCTGAGTCGTCAGTTTCAGGAACTCAATATACCTATCGTGAATTGTGACGAATCCAAATCAGCGATGCTCTTCAGATTGCTGGAAGCCGAGGCACATGGTGACCCTGAAGAAGTTTAAACTTCTGAAACCCAGGGAACGTCCGAGAGTCCATCCGATTGATTTGCTGCCCGTGCTTGTAAAAAGAGTAAATCTGACAGCCTATTGAGGAAGACGATGGCCGAATGCCCTTCAGCCGCTTCCTTGAGAAACTGGACAGTGTTTCTTTCTGCTCTACGACAGACAGTACGTGCTCTGTGAAGATGCGCTGCATTCAGAGATCCACCGGGAATAATGAACTGTTTGAGTGGAGGCAAAATAGCTTCCCATTCATGAATCCATTCGGTGAGAAGGTCCGAGTGTTTATTAGTTATTCGGGTACTTGGTCCACTTTGGCTTCCGCAACCGGGTTGTGCCAAGTCTGTTCCAAGGTCGAACAGAAGTGATTGTAGCTTTGTCAGTTGAAGTTGAATCTCTGGGGCGAGAACTCTTTGAGGATCGCAGTGTGGAGGTGACCCTGATGCCAGAACCACTCCGATTTCGGAATTGAGTTCGTCGACACTGCCGTAAGCTTCGATGCGGGGATTGTTTTTGGAGACACGACCGGATCCGAGTATCCCGGTATCCCCTTCATCTCCTCCACCTGTTGCTATGGAAGTCACTCTCTTATTCTCCTTTGTTTTCCTAAAGCACTAGTGAAGCTGCTCCACGTTGTTGATCCTGTTTTCCCACCGATCCATGCTCGAGAAGGAAACCTCTTTGAGCATGTCTTTTTTGAGAGTGTTCAACAGCGACAACTACAGGAGAGAAATCCTGAATGTTGACCAACATGCTGGACGTCATCAGGTTTTTTGTATCGGGCTCAAGGATGTGGCGAATGATGGAAGCATCATCAGACAAGTTATCAGAAGATCCCAATTTTTCTCTCTTGGGAAGTTGAAAACCTGCAATCAGGCATGCGCCTTGCTCAGTTTGTAGAATGGAGCCCAACTTTGCGCCCAATTTTTCAGGTGTGAATTCATGAGTGGATTCTCTAGGAAGAATTATAGGAACAAATCGACATCCTGGAGCGAGGACTTGGCAGAGTAGGGGAACCATTCTTTGAAGTGAGAGAATATTCTTCGAATCACCGGAGACAATCTCGATAGAAGTTCCCAGTTCAGAGGCGATTCTTGCTGCCAATCGTTCATCCACAGAACTGGCTCCAAGGGCTGTTTGTATCTGTCCCATCGCCACCAGTTCAGGCTTCTCGATGTCTTCACTGGATAATACGACCAAGGTTCGGGGTCGGGATCTCAGTACGAGAGTATGAAGAGTACGAGCCGTGAACTGAGCTCCCTCTGGGCATTCCGAGTTGGGGACTATGGCTGTGGAGAGTCCTTGGGGGACCTCCTCAGGGATCGTCCAGCCAGTGACGAGACCTTCGACGACCTGAGTCGTTTCGTCACGGGTCAATCTAGGATCGAGTGCCGGCTTATTCATGAGGGGTCACCCCCTGAGGAGAAGGGATCGGGCGATCTTTCAGGCGGCGATAACCGGCATTACGCAGCCCTGGCTGGAAGCCCGCTTCTTCAATCGTATTCCTGAGGAGAGTTTCGGTCGCTTGGTGATTGGCACCTGCCACGGAGATGACATTTTCTTCAATCATGACCGATCCCAAGTCATTTGCCCCACGTTGCAAGCCGAGCCGTCCTTCTTCAAGGCCCACTGTGAGCCATGAGACTTGAAGGTTGTCGATGTTGTCGAGGAAAATGCGAGACACCGCAAGCCAGCGAGAGTATTCGTGTGGCGGAACTCGTTCCGTAATCTTTTTCCCAAGAGGTGTGTTGTCGGGCTGAAAGGTCCATGGAATGAAGGATATGAATCCTCCAGTTTGATCTTGGACATCTCGAACTCTTTTGAGATGCTCTGCTCGCATCCAATTTTCTTCACCAAGCCCGATCATCATCGTCGCTGTCGTAGGGATGCCTAATTCGTGAGCCGTTGCGGAAACTTCTAGCCACTCGTCTGCTCCCCAGGAAGATCGTCTTCGTTTTCGAATGGCATCGACGAGGATTTCTCCACCTCCGCCGGGAATCGAATCCAGCCCCGCTTCTTTCAGTTGTCCTAGAACCTCTGCTGTCGATAGCCCTGTCACCGAAGTGAAAGCATGGACTTCTGTAGGTGAAAAACAGTGAAGGTAAAATTCGGGGTGGCGATCTTTAATGCTGCGTAGCATGTCGGTATACCAGCTCATTGGAAGATCCGGATGCAGTCCGCCTTGCATCAACGTTCCACTTCCTCCTAGCTGGATGGTTTCGTCTACCTACTGATGAATATCATCGAGGCTCAGGACGTACCCCTCAGAGTCGCCTGGTTTTCGGTAGAAGGCACAGAAGGAACACACAGAGGTACAGACATTACTATAGTTGATGTTCCTGTCGACGACGTAGGTCACGATCCCGTCAGGATGCTTGTTTTGTCTGACAGCATCTGAACATGCGAAGAGTTCGTCGGCGTCCGCATACAGAGCGAGAGAAAGTGCTTCTTCGACCTGAATACGCTCGCCACCAGCGACTCTGCGAAGAATCTCTCTACAGCCTTCGGCATCGGTGCATGAGGGGTCGAAACCCTTGTTGTTCTCGTGGGTATTGCTGGGCTCGATCATCTGAACCTCCGGATCCTCTTACGGAAAATGTAACTCTCTTGATCCTAAGCCGCAGATTCGGTCGAGGCTACCAATACAGAGCCCTTCAACCCCTCACATGCGTGGGGGATTGATACCCGTTTGTCCCTGATACTTACCACCGCGATCTCCGTAAGAGGTTTCGCACACCTCGTCGCTCTCGAAAAAGAGGACCTGAGCCAGGCCTTCATTGGCGTAGACCTTTGCTGGAAGGGGAGTTGTGTTCGATAT
>JAACCY010000165.1 GCA_009937185.1 Planctomycetia bacterium | reverse complement strand
TCTCGTAAGTACTTCGCCAGCTTTCCGCAGGTCGTCGTCTTTCCTGATCCCTGAAGACCCGACATCAGGATTACTGTCGCGCCTTTACTTTTCCAAGCGATCTCATGATCGACAGGACCCATCAGTTCTGTCAGTTCATCTTGAACAATCTTGGTGAACATCTGTCCGGCATCGACACCTTCGATGACCTCTGCACCTAAGGCAGCTTCACGAACTCTTTTCTCAAAATCTTTGACCACTGGAAGGGAAGCATCGGCTTCCAACAAAGCCCTACGGATTTCGCGACTGGTTTCTTTAACCACCTCTTCGGTGATCTTTCGACCGCGTAATCCCGATACAATATCAGTGAGTCTTTTTGTCAGCCCGCCGAGCATTATTATTCCTGTTTCTCAAGAGCCGCTTCATCGATGCATTGCACATCGCCGCCGAGGCTCCTCAATTTTTTATCCATATCTTCGTAACCTCTTTGCAGATGATAAACCCTGTTGACGTGGGTTTCTCCCTCTGCCATTAATCCTGCAATCACCAAGCAAGCACTTGCCCGAAGATCGCTCGCCATCACTTCCGCTCCCTGCAATTTCGATCCACCTTCAATGATGGCGGTCGAACCCTCTTTGCGGACCTTAGCTCCAAAGCGGCGCAATTCAGAAAGATGGGTGAAGCGGTCGGGGAAGATCTTCTCCGTGATCAGGCTGACTCCCTCTGTCTTGCAGAGGAGCGCCATCAAGGGGCCTTGAAGATCTGTTGGAAAACCAGGGTAGGCCAACGTCGCAACATCTATCGGCGAGACCTTATCAACACCTGTCACCGTGACGCTGTCTTCTCCGATTTCGACCGGAACTCCTATTTTTTGGAGAATGGAAATCAGAGCCATATTTTCATTCGGGCGACAATTCTCAACGGTCACTTGTCCGCCTGCTGCGGCGCCGGCAATCATGTAACTGCCGGCTTCGATGCGATCAGGAGGCATCTCAAACGACACGCCACCGAGATTTGCGAATCCATCTTGGCCCACACCTTCGATACGAATCGTAGGAGAGCCATCCCCTTCGACCACCACTCCGATAGCGCGCAAAAACTTTGCGGTTCCGCACACTTCCGGTTCGCATGCGGCACCCTCTATGATGCTGACGCCTTCTGCCCCCGCTGCGGCCATCATGACATTTTGGGTCCCTAGAACCGTCGGCCCCATCGGGCCTGCGAGGTACACCCTTCCTCCGCGCAATGGTCCACGAGCATGGATGTAGCCATTCTCGTATCGAACTTCTGCACCGAGAGCCTCCATGCCCTGAATATGCAAATCAATCGGACGATCTCCGATATTGCACCCTCCAGGAAGAGACACCACTGCCTCACCTCTTCGGGCCAGCAAAGGTCCGAAAGAAGAAATCGAGGCTCGCATCTTGCTGACCAATTCGTGAGTCGCGGTGACGGGACCCTCTGTCGGAACCTCTATCGCCACCTGCTGATCACGCTCTTCGATCTGTGCGCCCAGCTCTCTGAGGATATTGAGGGTCGTCTTGATGTCACGCAGTCGCGTCGGAACCCCCTTCAAAAGAAGAGGTCCTGGGACGAGCAGGCTGCCAAACAGGATAGGCAAGCTCCCGTTTTTTGATCCGGAAACACGTACCTTGCCATGGAGGGCATTTCCGCCCTTGATTACAAACTTATCCAACTGGAGCCTTTCACAGTGAAGCCGGGTGAGAATATACGGCCTCTGAAACCCGGTCTTATGCAGCGCATTCTCGATTGTGGCGGACAGGATCAAAGTGTCAACGGTCCGTTGAAAAGCGACGAGTCAGAGAAGTGTTACTCACCCATAACGAGGCGGATTATTTGCCTCGCTGGTAGACGTAGACCGCCCGGAGAATCCCCGAAAGATCTGCTCGGACTTCCGAGTCCCATCCTTTTCCAAGGGCATAACGCTCAATCTCCTCGGTCTGTCCCCGGCCACACTCCAATAACAGCCCGCCACTTTCAGAGAGATAACCCCCGCAAGCATCGATCAGGGCCCTATGGTGACCCCATCCATCTCCATCCAGATGGTCGAGCAAGGCCATTTCCGGTTCGAATCTCTCCACTGCATCTTCCAACTCTGGATCCCCTGGAACGATGTAGGGGGGATTAGAGATCAGTAGGTCATAACGGCCAGAGAGAGGCTCATAGTGATGCCCCAAGTGCAGTTGGAGGCGATCCTCAAGGGCATGAAGGCGGCAATTTTGGCGGGACACCGCCAACGCCTGAGCCGAAATATCGACTCCATCCCCCTCTAAATCAGGGATTTCCAAGGCCAGAGAAGCGAGTACAGCCAAAGAACCCACACCAATTTCTGCGACTCGTGGCCGCTGACACCCCTTCAGGATCTCGATTCCCCAGTCGACGAGCAATTCGGTATCCGGTCGCGGAATCAGCACATCGGGATTGACGATAAATCGACGTCCATAAAACTCCCACTCGCCCAAAATATGAGCGAGGGGCTCTCCGTTGGCTCGACGTCTGACTTGCTCGCAAAAAGCGGAAGCCTGATCTTCTGTGACCTCGAGATCTGTTCTCAATGAAGGATCGTTGTGAGGCACATCGAGAAGGGCAGCGAGAAGCCACCGAGCATCGAGATGAGGAGCATCGGACTCTGGCAAATCACGGATCGCTTGTTGAATCAAATCCAGAGAACTGGCCATAGGACCTCTCGATCAATAAAACCTGCAGGCCGTTGAACCCGTAGATCAGAGTGACTGGACTCGCTCTTCACGATCGTGCGCTTCCAATTGATCGAGCAGGTCATCGACGTCGCCCGTCATAAACCGGTCAAGATTGTAGAGAGTGCAATTGATGCGGTGATCGCTGATGCGATTCTGTGGGAAGTTATAGGTTCGAATGCGATCACTGCGGTCGCCGCTACCGATCAGTGAGCGACGCAAGGCATCTTCTTCTTCGCGCTTTTCCCTGTCGGCCAACTCTTTCATGCGGGTCTTGAGCAAACGCATCGCCTTGTCCCTGTTTCTGTGCTGGGATTTTTCGTCCTGCATCGAAACAACCACTCCGGTGGGCATGTGCGTGATGCGGACAGCGCTAGAAGTCTTGTTGACGGACTGCCCTCCTGGGCCTGAAGCGCAGAAGGTATCGATGCGAAGATCTTTGTCCTCGATTTCGATTTCAGACTCTTCCGCTTCTTGCATGACCGCGATGGTGATGGCAGAGGTGTGAATACGTCCCTGAGTCTCCGTCGCCGGAACTCGTTGAACCCTATGTCCGCCCGATTCAAAGCACAGACGAGTGAAAGCTCCGGATCCACGAACGGCAAAAGTGATCTCTTTAAATCCGCCTAGGTCCGTCACGCTCTCACTTAAGACTTCAATTTTCCAGCGACGCTTCTCGGCATAGAGACTGTAAAGACGGAACATATCTGAGCAGAAGAGAGCAGCCTCTTCTCCTCCGGCGCCGGCGCGCACCTTAAAGATGCAGTCGTCGCCACCCTCGACCTGTTGATCGAGAATCGCCATGCGGACAGTGCGAGCTTTTTCGCAACATTCTTTTTGCAGGTCTTCAAGTTCGGCTTCAGCGAGTTCTTTCAACTCTTCATCATCGCCACTAGCGATAATCTCTTCCGCTTCCTGTAAAGAACCGCTGCTGCGGGAATAATCTCGGTAGAGAGTGACCATGGCCGCTAGAGAGCCGTGCTCCTTCAGCATGTCTTGAAACTTGCCGCCGCCTTGATTTTCCGGGTCAGAAATCAGCTGTTCAAGTTCGACAAAGCGATCCTGCATCGCCGACAATTTGTCGAGCAGGTTGCCCTCGATTGGCTTATCGAGGAAATCGGCGGTGTCTTTGTCGGAAGCTGACATCCAGAGGGTCCCATCAATTTCATACGTCGCAGGTTGAAACAAAACGAGGGCCGGATGGAAGCCCATTGCGGCTTCCTTCCGGCCCCGAAAATTCTGAGTTTAAGATTCGGCGTCTGCAGGCTTGTCGGTCGACTCACCGTCAGCAGCAGCGTCTTCAGCAGGCTTTTCTGCAGCAGG
>JAACCY010000164.1 GCA_009937185.1 Planctomycetia bacterium | reverse complement strand
GCGCTCAATCCAGACGCGCTCAATCCAGACGCAATGAACTCTGAGCAGTCCGACGCTGAGTCTCCGGAATCTTTCTCAAGCGAGAATGAAGTACCAGATGAAACTGTGGAATTGACCCCGGAAGAAGAGAAAGCATTCCTTCTCGATCAATTGCAGAGAGCTCATGCCGAACTTGCGAATTTTCGTCGTCGTACTCTTGAAGACAGAGCTTCCCAGAGAAAGAGAACAACCGTGGATGTTGTTCGATCTTTTCTTCCGGTACTCGATGGATTAGATGCGGCAATCAAAGCCGTCAATGAGGCTGGGGAAGACTCGAGTATTCGACAGGGTCTCGAGATGATAGCAGAGCGCGTTAATGGAGTTTTGACCGATCTCAAAGTCGAACAAATCGCAACCTCAGGCAAAGACTTCGATCCTGAAATCCATGAAGCGATGATGCAAATCGATAATCCTAATGCTCGCCAGGGAGAAATCGTAGATGAGGTAGAGAAGGGATATCGCTGCGGCGATCTTCTGATCAGAGCCTCGCGAGTGATCGTTGCTCGGGGGGGAGACTCCTCTGACGAATCGGAAGGAGGCGAAGATGCCAACGTATGATTATGTGTGCGATGCATGCGAGCACGCCTTCGAAGAATTCCAAAGGATTGACGAAGACGTTTTAAAGAAGTGTCCGGAGTGTAAGAAAAACAAACTCCGCAGACTTTTTGGTGCTGGAAGTGGGTTACTCTTTAAGGGTAGCGGTTTCTATGAGACTGATTACCGAAGTGAGAGTTACAAAAAACGGCAAAGTGAAGACAAGAAATCTCCGGGCAAAGGAGATTCTTCCTCGAGTGGTGGGAAGAATAAGGCTTCTTCAGAAAAGACCGGTGGATGAGTTCTTCGGTCAAATGCCCCGTCTGCAGGGAATACCTCGCCGAGACCTCCACAGGTGCAACCAAATCCTATCATCCATTCTGTAGTTCCTCGTGCCGAGATAGAGATCTCGGGGGTTGGTTGCAGAACCAGTACCGTATGGGATCTCGTCCGATGGAATCCGATGACGTCGAGGATTATTCTTCGGATGTCAATTCGGAGTAGTGTTTTTCTAAGAGCATAAAAAAAGAGGCACGGGAAAATCCCGTGCCTCTTCTTTTGCAACTGTGCATAGGCTGTGACTATTCGCCGCCGGTTTGGCCGACCAGTCGCTTGGGAAGAGATCTTCCCTCAGGGATTTCTTCCCTAGTCATCTTTCTTACGTCTCCACCTGCATAAACAACCATGAGGAAATTTTCATGGTTTTCATCGATTGCTAATTCTTTGTTAGCCATGGAGTCGTCACTACCAAGAGCAGTATCGGCGGAGGTCGAAGATTTGGTGCGTTTGCCGAGCCATGCATAGGAGCATGCATCTTCATCTAGGATGAAGTTGTTATCCTCATCTTTTTCTGCGGGTACCTCCAAGGAAGAGGGGCAGACAAAGACGTCAGGACTTAGGTCTGATCCTGCACCGGAGTTCACGAGGACATTGAGTGACTCGTATGCCGGAGGATTTTTACCTTTCGCGACTGGGAAGAAACGCTCCTCGAGGGAGTATGCAATCGCAGATTGTCCCATGTTCCTCAGATTATTGGTGCAACTCACCTCGTCACCTTTTCTCAAAGCACTCAAAATGTTGCCGGAGAAAAGAGCAGCGAGAGTTCCAATGATGGCGATAACCACCAGTAGCTCGACCAAGGTGAATCCCTCGGTTCCAAGGCGAAATGGGCTCTTCAACTCGTGGGTCCCTTTAATTTTCATGAAGTCTCCTTCCAGGAGTCTTTTTCTGGGAGTCTGTGAGATGGTCAAGATTCAGGTATTGGAGCATAGGGGAATGAAAGTACTCCCAGAGCCCAATAATCTTCCTTTGTCCTGATTACTGTTGTACTTGTGATGGATCGACGAGGGGTTTCTTTCCGGTCCCCTACGGCGAGTCCACGTCAGGTCGGGTATCATAAGCCGACAGAATAACGATTACCACCCCACGGGGGACGTTGACACCCTAGATGTTGGGTTGCTATGATTTTCGCTTCATCTTGGTCCGGTTTGAGATCCTCAACCCTTTTCTTGCCCTGGCAGGAATTTGGGGAGGGTTTGACCCCAAAAAAGGTGGAATCGGAAGAAATGTGGTTTGGGGATGATACGTTGCCTGAGATCGGGTTGAGTCCCGGTTCCGGGTGTAGTTTTGCCTGAGGTCTTGAGGAATCGTGAAATGCCTTTCCAGTGTCGGTTCTCCTTTGGGAGTTTCCGAGAGTCATCGGTAGGGCAGTCCTTCTTTGGAGGACTGCTTCCGGTGATAGGGCCACTCTTCTGATTCAGATGCCGGGTGAGACTTTTCGTTTTGAATCCCGTTTGTTGAAAACAGGAATCGAAACCAGATTCGAAATCAGGGATTCCCAAATTGGAATCCGCTAGCAACACAGGAGAAATGCCCATGTCAAAAAAGTCGCTGTCAAAAAAGCCGCTGTC
>JAACCY010000163.1 GCA_009937185.1 Planctomycetia bacterium | reverse complement strand
GCGGCACCATCGACGATTCCACTGGCGTTTCCAGCCGTAACGGTTCCTTCTTTGCCAAATGCCGGACGAAGTTTCGATAACTTCTCATGAGTCGTATCCGGTTTGATGTGGTCATCCCTAAAGACTTCAATCTCTTCACGGCGACGCTTCACTGTCACAGGGAACATTTCATCGTTAAAGACTCCATTTTCCTGCGCGGCTCTGGCACGGGAAATGGACGTGATGGCGAACTCATCTTGCTCTTCGCGAGAAATATTGTGCTGAGTCGCCAACTTTTCTGCAGTTTGAGCCATGAAAAGACCGCAGTAGGGATCAAGCAGTGAAGCCATCAATAGATCTTCCAGCTTACCTTGCCCCAGATGGAACCCCTCACGGGCTCCACGGATTACATGTGGACATTGAGACATATTTTCCATGCCCCCGGCCACAACCACCTTGGCTTCGTCGAGAAGGATATGCTGGGCTCCAGTAACGACGGACTGAAGTCCTGATCCACAGAGACGATTGACTGTCAGTGCAGGTGTCTCGATCGGCAAATCCGCACGAAGAGCGACATGCCTAGCACCATAGAGGGCATCAGCACTGGTTTGCATGACATTGCCCATCACGACATGATCAACCGCAGCGGGATCGATTTCACTTCTCCGTAATGCCTCTTTCGTGGCCAACGCACCCAATTCAATGGCACTGATGTCCTTGAAGAGTCCAAATCCGGGGGTCCCGACATATTCGGCCATAGCTGTCCTGGCACCGCCAAGGACCTTAATTTTTTGTTTCATTTTCGTTCCTTCAGTTCTATTCACTTCCGCCTCATGGACTTCAGCGAGAAATATCAAATGAGTATTTATTTTCCTTCGAAGTTGGGAGACCGTTTCTCAAGAAAGGCTGCCATTCCTTCTTTCATATCTTTAGTAGCACTAGTCACTCCAAAGAGATCGGCCTCGATAGCAAGTCCATCCGCCAGAGTGCCATCACCCCCCCTGATCACTGCGTCGATAGCATGATCGAGAGCCTTGGGTCCTCGCTTGCAGAGTGTCTCCGCTACAGCCTGAACGCCGGCTTCTAATTCCTCAGGAGAAAAGACCTGGTTCACAAGTCCCAGTTCATATGCTTTGTCTGCAGAAATGTGTTCACCCGTTAGAATCAACTCTAACGCACGGCCTCTACCGATAATTCTCTGCAACCTTTGGGTCCCGCCGTATCCGGGAATGATCCCTAGCGTGACCTCGGGTAGCCCAATCTTTGCTTTTGCAGAGGCGTACCGGAGATGGCAAGCGAGGGCGAGCTCACATCCACCTCCGAGAGCAAAGCCATTGATCATAGCGATCACCGGCTTGCCACATCTTTCGATGGCATTGAAGGCGGACTGGCCTTTGAGAGCTCTCTCTCGCGCTTCGATCGCATCTTGGTCGGCGAGTTGCTGGATATCAGCTCCCGCAACAAAAGCTCTATCGCCGGCTCCAGTTAATATGACGGCCCTCACCGAAGTATCATTCGAGATCTCCTCGAAAACTTCGCGGATCGATTGCACCGTAGCATCATCAAGAGCATTCAATTGTTTCTGGCGATCAATCGTAACGGTGGCTATTCCCGTTCCTGATCGATCCATGGTCACACTTGCCATTTGGTATCCTGACGTCCCTGAGTCCTACGGACTCTGATTAAACTTTTTGAATTTATATTCCCGATCTCTTTTCGAAAGCACCTTCATACTTTTTATAGTGCTTCGAGAGTCGAGCCGCATTGCAGATTGCTGACCGTTAATGATTTCGCCGAAAACAGTGTATTGACCATTCAGATAATCGAGATCATCCAGAGCGATAAAAAACTGCGTACTCGCAGAGTTATCACGGGTGTGATGCCTCGCCATCACGACTGAGTATTTTTTCACCGGCCTTCTAATACTGGGCTCATCGACAATGGTGTAATCCAGTTTCCCCGCACTTGTACCGTCTGGGCTGCCTCCCTGAACGAATCCCTCACTCGAATCAGTTCGGACTCTTCTGTGGAAAGTCAGGCCGTCATAAAATCCGGATTCGACGAGATGGATGAAATGAGCGACCGTATTTGGAGCATCATTCTCAAACAACTGGATGAGGAATGTACCATTACTGGTCTCCATTTGGATTCTAGGCAGTGGAACGAGAACCTGAGCGGGATTTTTCTCGATCACCTTTTCAAGGGTAGACTGTTTTGCCTTTTCCCTGATCTTCGCTCTCTCCTCTTCCTTCTTAAGAATCTCCTTTGGAGATTTCTGAAGAATAGGTTTCTTCGTTTCTACGATTTTTTCTTTCGATTTCGAAGCTTCTTTTTTCTGCAGGTCAACTTTCTCTTCCGGAGACTTCTCCATCGCCTTACGAGTTCTGTCTGGAATCAAATCGTAGGGCCAAGCGAGGGCGAGAGTGATCTGAGAAGTTTTCTTCTCGCCATTCCGTTCCTCAAGTCTTCTCAGCGGATCCCCTTCTTCGAGAATAATCCGACCGATGATGGATCCATTTTTTGTTGAGAGTTGAGCGCCGTCTGTGATCGAAAGACCAAATCTCTGGCCAAATCCCAGTGCAGAATTCGACAATTTCGTCGGTAATGCTATGAAGTCACCCCTGTTCACAACTCCTGTGAACTGCGCACTAGAAGGAATCTCAATTCCTTGATTCCCTGTAGACTCGGCACTCAAACCAAATCGCATCACTTGGTTATTAAAAAAGTCAAAAGGACGCTTGTCCCAATCACCCTTTCGAATACTGCTGACAATTGCGGCATTCAACCCGGGGATAGCCTCATTGTTGTTCAACTCAATCCAGATTCTCCCTGAGGAGAAGATGCATACGACCCAGCGCTCATCCGACTTCACTTCTGGCAGGAGATTGAAATTCGCTTCACCACTACGATAAAATCTCCAACGAGATTTCATCTTTTGAAGAGAGTCTTGGCCCGTGGGCAAGATTTCCTGTTTCGAAGATCTGTCGAACAGGGTGTCACCTCTCCAAATCACACGAACAATCGGCCAGTTTTGACTGACGTCGACATAATCTTGTAACCTGAAACTTCTTTGGATTGTTGCGCCCGGAGCAATCTCTTCCAGCTTGAACTTCGATCTGGAATACCCTTCAGGAGCGTTCACTGGAACATTGAGTTTACCGAACTGATAGCGAACGATGAGACCTAAAGGCCACAGCACAGGATCGATGACCTTCAGCGCCGTTTCACTTTTATTGGTCGCTCTGATCGTCAAATCGATCTGTGGAACCTCGCCATTCTTTCCCGGTGTGTAGATCCTGTCAGAAAAAGAAATCTGCCAAGCAAGATCTTCATTACGATCTGCAGAAGGATTCACAGGAAGCGGGTTTTTGGGAGAATTAACTTCTGCCTTCCCCTTGTCAGTGGTTTCTGGATTCGCTCCACCACTGTCCGTATCTTTATCTGAAGGCTTCTCTTTTACGCCCCCCCTTTGATCAACATACTGGATCACGTGCCAACCATAGCGGGTTTTGCAGGTCGCAAATCCTCCGATTTCTGGAATGCTGAAGGCCGCCAGAGAAAACTCAGGCTCCATCTGACCGGGAGAAACCCAATCGAGATCCCCTCCCAGAATTTTTGTGCCGACATCGAGGGAATACCTCCTCGCCAACATCTTAAAATCTGTACCGGATTGAGCAGCGGCAAGAAGCTTGTTCGCCACATTCTCAGTAGCAATGAGTATGTGCCTGAGATTTCTTTGCTCTTGAGCATCCAATTTCCCGCCGGGAAATAGGATCCCCCCACCGAGAAGAAGACCCAACACCAGTAATACGGAAAATCTGGATTCCATTCTGGAATGCCCCGTCCAAACCGACGGTCTGAAACTCAACATATGCGAAATCATTAGGCTCCTTTGTCTACCCTGTCCATGACTTGGAACACAGGGAAGGCTCAATTGACTCTGTTCTTACAGGAAGGCGATTTCCAAGCGGCTTTCCACGATCATCCCAGAGGTGGAAAGTGGACTCAGCGTCCTATCCTTCCAACCTCCTTGAGGAGTTGGATTCCGGCTTAAAATTCACGGTTGGAGAATACGGAAAACCGAATCCTCTGTAGACTTCCACGATCTTGTGCAAGATAACACGAGAGACCATTGCGTTGAAGCGCATCCGAAGGGCCGGAAAGGACACAGACGTGGTTTCCACGACACGTAGAGCCAATTTTGCACTGTTTCTCGTCGTCGTTGTCTGGGGAGCGACTTTCGTCTCTGTCCAGAAGGCGATTGAGGAGATCCCAGTTCACTCGTTTCATGTTCTCAGATTCGGGATCGCCAGCGCCATTCTTCTTCCCATGCTTCTCTTGCGAGGAAGGCAAAAGAAAAAATATTCCACTGAGGATAAAAAAATCTTATGGAAAGCCGGGCTCTTAACAGGAATATCGCTCTGGTTGGGATACACATTTCAAACAACAGGGCTCCTCTACACAACCCCAGCGCATTCGGGATTTCTCACCGGCCTCTCAGTCATCGTCGTTCCCTTACTGGCATTTCTGTTCTTGAAGAATCGACTCGAGAGCAAGGTTCTATTGGGTGTCTTCCTCGCAGCCATGGGCTTGGCTTGCATGGCCTTTGGCGGAGAAGCTCAATCGGTAGATCCCCCGGCTCAGTTGGACGTCGCTCGTGGAGATATGATTACATTTGGCTGCACGATCGCCTTCGCCTTTCAGATCATTTTCAAAGCAAGGTGGGCTTCTCGAGTTTCAGCATTGGCGATGACCACGATAGAAATCGGAACAGTCTTTCTCTTGTCTTTGATTGCTGCTCTCACGCTAGAAAATATTCCTGATATTAGTCAGCTCTCAAGCAAAGTTTGGAGCGCCGTTGCATTGACAGGAATACTCGCAACAGCCCTCGCTTTTTTGGTGCAGAGTTGGGCGCAAAAATCGACTACCGCTGTCAGCACTGCTGTGATTTTTGCAATGGAGCCCGTCACTGCCGCTGCGTTCTCATGGTGGTTAATCGGGGAAAAGCTATCACTCCTAGCGATCGCTGGAGGAGCACTGATTATCATTGGCATGCTCGTCGCAGAACTGGGAATCCCAGGACTGACCAAAAGTGCACATGACCCCAGCAAAGAGCAACTCTGATTTAGCCTTTCTCAGGCAATCGAATCTGCTCCACCATCTCCAGCACCTCTTGAGGTGGATCAGCTGTGAATGAGCGAACAATCCCTGCGACCATGAAATTAAAGCACATTCCAACGCTCCCGATTCCTGTCGGCGAAATGCCCCACCACCAGTGATCTGCGGAATCGAGCTCGGGATGCATAAATTTGAAATATATGATGTAACTCGCAGTAAAGAGCAACCCCACAATCATTCCCGCGATCGCACCTTCACTATTCATCCGCTTCATGAATATGCCCAGTAAGATTGCCGGAAAGAAACTAGCTGCAGCAAGCCCAAATGCGAACGCCACGACCTCCCCAACAAAACCAGGGGGATGAATACCCAGATATCCGGCAAAGCACACCGCAACTCCTGCAGCAATTCGGGCCGCCAACAATTCTTCTTTTTCACTGATGTCAGGCTTAAGCCATTTTCGTAACAGATCGTGCGAGAAGGATGTAGAGACCACGAGTAATAATCCTGCAGCTGTAGATAATGCTGCCGCTAAACCTCCTGCTGCAACGAGGCCGATGACCCAATTGGGAAGCCCTGCAATTTCTGGATTCGCGAGAACCATAATATCTCGATCAATAATTAACTCATTCTGAAGAAGTAGTCCTTCAGCATCCACGGCTCCTTCACCTACATATTGAATCAAGCCGTCATTATTGTGATCGGTGAATTTGATAAGCCCTGTTCCTTCCCATGTATTAAACCAATCAGGCATACTCGAATGAGGTTGGAATTGACCTTCCTTGTACACGGTATCGAGAAGATTTGTTCGCGCAAAGACAGCAACGGCTGGAGCTGTCGTATATAGAATCGCGATCAACAAGAGAGCCCAGCCGGCTGAAGTACGTGCATCTCGAACGCGAGGTACGGTGTAAAACCGAATGATGACGTGAGGTAATCCAGCAGTACCTGCCATCAGCGCAAAGGTGATAGCAATCAGGTTTATAGTGTTACCGCTTCCCCGCGTATAAGAAGAAAACCCCAGTTCCTCATGTAGACCATTCAATCGAGCAAGAATCGTCGACCCTTGACCCGGAGTACCCATACCGAATCCAATTTGGGGTATTGCCCAATCCGCGACATGAAGCGAGATGAAAATCGCTGGAACCATGAAAGCAAAGATGAGGACACAATACTGTGCAACCTGTGTATAGGTGATGCCCTTCATACCTCCGAGCACCGCGTAGACAAACACGATGCACATCCCAATGACGACACCCGTGGTGATATCCACTTCAAGGAATCGACTGAATACCAATCCGACACCCCTCATTTGGCCAGCGACATAAGTGAAGGACACAAAGATAGCGCATATCACAGCGACGATTCGAGCCAATTGAGAGTAGTACCTATCTCCGATGAAATCGGGAACGGTAAACTTTCCAAATTTTCTTAAATACGGAGCGAGAAGAAGTGCCAGTAGGACATATCCACCAGTCCAACCCATCAGGTAAACAGAACCGTCAAACCCTGAAAATGAGATGAGTCCAGCCATCGATATAAACGATGCCGCACTCATCCAATCTGCGGCTGTTGCCATTCCGTTTGCCAAAGGCGGGACGTGCCCACCCGCGACATAAAATTCGCCGGTACTGTTTGCTCGTGATCGAATGGCAATAACGATGTAGAGAAGAAAAGATGCTCCCACAAGGAATGCTGTCCATTGCTGGATATCCATTATTCGTCCCCTTCTGAGAAGTATTCATCGTCTAAGCGGTTCATTCGCCAGGCATAAACCCATATGAGGATCACAAAGGTAAAGATCGAGCCTTGTTGAGCAAACCAGAAGCCTAAAGGGGTACCAGGAAGGGGGAAGAGCACCCCGTGAAGAGCATCCGCAAACGCTAAACTCAGCCCAAAAGAAACGAAGGCCCAAATAAAGAGCAGCTTTCCGATTAATTTAAGATTCTTTTTCCAATACTCGGAATGCGCTGATTCAGAAGATTTCTTAACCATTCGTCCCCCTGTCTTGCAACATCATGGGAGGTGGACTATCAGGGTCAAGGCACTAGAATCCTTGAGATCCAAACAGAAGAGGCGGTATCAATGAATGTTTTTATCCTGGCATTGTTATCAGCGACTGCTTTATGGTTGGGATACCGCTACTACGGCTCATGGATCACAACTCACGTATTTGGAGTCGGTTCATTTCCTGACAACCAACTGCCGAGTCAAGCACTACAAAACGGTATCGATTACGTCCCGACCAAGCGTTCGATTCTCTTTGGACATCACTATGTCACCATTGCCGGCGCTGGCCCCATCGTGGGTCCCGCTGTTGCTGTTACTTGGGGTTGGCTACCTGCTCTAGCTTGGGTCATTTTCGGATCCATATTTATTGGCGCTGTTCATGATCTAGGATCTCTCGTTCTTTCAGCGAGAAATCAAGGTCGAAGCATCGGTGATCTTTGCGCTGAAATTCTATCTCCTCGAGTCCGAATCTTGTTTCTTATCTTTATCATGCTCGCTCTTTGGGTTGTTCTTGCCGTCTTTGCTTTCGTCATCGCTAGCCTTTTCGTTGATCGACCAGAAAGTATCCTGGCGGTCTGGATAGAGATACCCATCGCTCTCTTCATCGGCTGGAAACTGTTGCGTGGTGGATCGATGGCATTGTGGGGCGGACTCGCATTAGTAGTCATGTACAGTTGTATTGGATTAGGTTCTCTAGACCCTGTTCGATCCTTGTTGGCATTTGATTGGGGAGATTCCGCGACCGGCAGTGTGCTGAAAGAAAACGCACGCATGTTTTGGCTCTTCGCCTTATTTGGATATGCTTGGATTGCCAGTACTCTTCCAGTTCAAAGACTTCTTCAACCCAGAGATGCCATCAACTCCCATCAGCTTTTTCTTGCCATGGGCGGATTATTTGCAGGTATTCTCGTCGCGGCTTTCAATGGGAGCTCCCAATTGGAAATCGTCGCTCCAGCCATCAACCAAAACCCCCCTACAGATGCTCCTTTTCTCTTTCCATTTCTATTTATCACCATCGCTTGCGGTGCGATTAGCGGATTTCATTGCATGGTTGCCAGCGGAACAACTTCTAAACAACTTGAATCGGAAAGCCATGTGAGAAGCATCGGCTATGGAGCGATGATTCTTGAAGGTGGCTTGGCTGTAGTCGTTATACTATGCTGCATCTCCAGCGCAGGGTTTGTAGACACCGCAGCATGGACCGCGAAATATTCGTCCAACTGGGTCGGATCAAATTCACTTCTCGATCGGCTATCCGGATTTATTTATGGTGGAGCCACATTTATTCAACAGGTTATTCCTTTCTTTTCGATAGAATTTCTAGCCAGTGTCGTCACTGTCGTCATCATTTCTTTCGCAGCAACGACGATGGATAGTGCCACTCGCATTCAACGTTATGTTGTTGAAGAGATTGGTCATTCACTGGGAATAAGGAGTCTACAAAATCGTCAGATCGCGACAGCCTTCGCTGTCCTGTCTGCTGCAGCTCTCGCTTTATTGGCAGGTAAAGGAGGAACAGGGGGCCTTGTTCTCTGGCCTATCTTTGGAGTGATCAATCAGTTGCTCGCTAGTTTGACTCTCGTTGTTTTATCAACATGGCAAGCTCGTAGAGGAAAACCCGTACTCCCGACTCTGATTCCTCTAGTATTTCTGAGCCTTATCGTAGGCTGGGCTGCTGTATCGCAAATGAAAGACCTTCTCAATGAAGCAGCGATTCCATGGCACCAAGTCATCATTCTCGGATTTGGAATGCTAGTACAGGTCTGGATGTTAATAGAAGGCTGGCTAGCACTGACCGGTGCAGTTGGTGCAGGAAAAGTCGATAAGGATGGCATCGTTCATTCTGAAACAGTTTGACTCCAGAATTAGCGAGAGCAGAAACCTCTATGCTTCTGGTAGTAGTCTTGATGATATTCTTCAGCACGCCAGAAGGTAGGACCACTATCGATGATCTGGGTCACAATAGGTTTCCCCCCAAATGCACGTTCATTCTCAAGTGCTAAAATTTTCTGTTTCACTTCCTGAACCTCTTCAGGGGAATCACAAAACGCGACTGAACGATACTGCGTGCCTTGGTTACCCCCCTGCCGATCCGGAGTCGTCGGATTATGCATAGCGAAGAAAAGACTGACCAATCGGGAGTAACTCACACGAGAAGAATCGTAATGAACTTCTACAGCCTCAGCATGCCCTGTCACTCCTGAACAAACTTCTTCATAAGTCGGATTATCCTGATGGCCTCCCATGTATCCCGAGATGACGTCGACCACGCCATCGATCGCCGCAAAGCGGTCCTCGACTCCCCAGAATCAGCCTCCGCCAAAATAGGCCCGACCGTTCTCCACCGGGGCTGATTCAGGACTCTTGTCAGCGAAGTTGACTTCAATAGGAATCTCAACTCCCGCAGGAAAAAAAGTGAGGGAGGCCGAGTTCAGGCAATGACGCACTCCTGTAGGAGCGGGTCCATCGGGAAACAAGTGGCCCAAATGTGCATCACCACGGGCGCAGCAAATCTCGGTACGAACCATTCCATGTGTGGCATCAGATTTTTCCTGAACGTGTTCAGGATCATAGGTATCAAAGAAGGAGGGCCATCCCGTCCCAGATTCGAATTTGTGCTCAGAACGAAAAAGAGGCAGTTCACAGACGACACACGCATATGTGCCCTCTTCTTTTTCTCCGAGAAACCCTCCACAGAACGGTGCTTCCGTTCCCGATTTCTGGGTCACATGATGTTGTTCAGGAGTCAATTGATCGACTCTTAACCGCATGATTTCTTCGCTAGGTCGATCTAGGGGATATCCAGCGGCTGATTTTTTTGAATCATCCAAAGGTAGTGCTCCTTTCGTCTCTCGTCGCTATGTTACCCTCAAGGTTCAAAAGACCCAAGAAGCACCTCCAAAGAGTGAGCTGAAGTGTCACAGAAAAATGGGCGGGAGAAGATGGATATCGAATACGAAGAGTTCAAAAGTCGATTCATAGCTGCTCTGGGTCCCTTTGCGCCCGGATTTGCTCGAGAAGGCCTAGCACTTCACGCTTGGCTCGTTCGAGAACGCAATGAAGTGATGAATCTGACTCGGGTCACCGAACCCGAGGAAATGGCGATTCGTCATTGTGCAGACTCGCTCGCAGCTCTCCCCCTCCTTGCTGAAGGGGGAGAACAAATCTTTCACCACATTTTGGACCTAGGAACCGGCGCAGGATGGCCTGGACTATCTATCGCATTAGCATGCCCACATCTGAAGGTGACACTTCTAGACTCAAAAAGAAAAAAGATTGAGTTTCTTCAAGGAGTTGTTGAGCAACTCGGTATTTCAGATCGGGTCACATGCGTTTGGGGTCGCTATGAAGATTGGATTCGTGAACACCGCAAAGAGATTGACCTCGTTACAGCCAGGGCTGTGGGCCCTATCGAAAGATTGCTCAACTGGTGTACCCACAACTACTACGGGCCTATGTTGCTATGGAAAGGGCCAGCCGCTAACGAAGAACTCGCTGCAGTCAAAGGCTTAATGTGGAAGCGAAGACTCTTTGTGGCCCTCGATGAACCCTACCAGATTCCAGGAGATGAAGCGGTGAGAAGACTTATCCTAATTGATAATCAAAAAAACTGAGACTTAGTCTTCGAGCTTTCGAAAATTTGCGCCGCGTGTTTCGGACTCACTGGGATGTTGTTGGGGAGCTTTGCCCCCTAATGATCCAAGAATTGCTGATACACCGGAAACGATTAATACGGAAGCCAATGCATATTCGAGAATATTTGGGAACTGCACGATGGTCAGTCCTGCTAATAACAGGAACACTCCCAGTACCATTCGCCCTTTGAGTAGTATCGACATGACTCTCGCTCTCCTCCTCACTCACTGATGAATGCAGTTCCTATCATGTCAGGAACTGATTTCTAAATCCAGAGCAAGGCCCATTCCACCACTGATACAAAGCGAAGCCATACCTTTACCACCACCGCCACGTTTTGCGGCATGAATAAGTGTCGTCACGATCCTGGCTCCCGTTGCGCCGATAGGATGCCCTAGCGCAATAGATCCACCATGGACATTGAGACGATCTCTGTCGATATCGACCTCTTTGAGACACGCCAAAACTTGAGCAGCAAAAGCTTCATTGATCTCGACCAAGTCGTAATCACTGATGCTCGCACCAGTCTGTGTGAGCAATTCCCCTATAGCAGGAACAGGTCCCATTCCCATTCTACGGGGCTCAACTCCCCCTCGAGCAGATGCTCCCACCACAGCCAAAATGGGCCAGCCTTCAGCTTTGGCCACTTCTTCATTGGCAAGAACAAGAGCGCATGCGCCATCTGTGATTCCGGAAGAGTTCCCCGCATGAACGGTTCCTTCTTTTTTGAAGACCGGCTTCAGTTTGGCCATCGAGGCCATATTGGAATTGTCTCGAGGATGCTCATCCACTGAGATCACAGTCGGTCCCTTACGACCAGGAATCTCTACTGGCGCAATCTCATCTGCGAACAGGTTTTCTTCACGGGCCTGCTGACATCTTCGCTGCGTTTCTACTGCGTAAGAATCCTGCTCTTCCCTGCTGATAGAAAATTCTTCTGCAAGATTTTCTGCAGTAGCTCCCATCAATTGATCGGCCATGGGGCACTGAAAACCATCACGATACATTCCATCTACAAGTTCACCCTGTCCGAGACGGTACCCTTTTCGAGCTCCCAACATGTAAAATGGAAGTTGAGACATGCTTTCTGTACCGCCAGCAATAACTACTTCAAATTCGCCGCGCTCGATAGCATCTCTGGCTTCCATGATGGCGAGTAAGCCAGAACCACAGGCCATATTCACAGTCACTGCAGTGGAAGTCACCGGGATCCCGGACCGTACTGCGATTTGGCGAGCGACATTGGGGCCACCCCCCGCCTGACGTCCACAACCGAACCGTAATTCTCCAACGCGATCTGCGGAGACTCCTGCCCTTTCTAGAGCAGGAACAACAGCAGCGACTCCGAGATCGGCAGGACTCAGTTCAGACAAGCCTCCGAGAAACTTACCGATGGGGGTTCTGACAGCCGAACAGATGACAGCGCGACTCATGATCGAACTCCTGCCATCGAACGAGCTACCAATATTTTTTGCAAATCTTCACCACCACCAAATGGAGAGAGTGCTTGGATATCCCGATAGCACCTCTCGACGGGGTACTCGCGACTATAACCATTTCCTCCGAGAATCTGCACGGCATCGCGGCCAGCCTTGTAAGCGGCCTGCTTCGCTGACAGATTTGCCATGGACACTTCCCTGCCCGCTGACTTACCCGCATCGAGAAGACCCGCAGCTCTCCATAAGAGCAATCGAGCTCCTTCAACAGCGGTCGCAGCCTCAGCGTGCATTGCACGAATCGCTCCGAAGCGATCAATCGACCGACCAAATGCTTTGCGTTGAGAAGAATATTCTAATGCATGAGCAATAGCACCTCTGGCCACTCCGAGGCTGACTGAAGCGGCCCCGAGACGGGCCATATCTACCACCTTGAGAATGTCTGACCAGCCCCCAGAACATCCCGAAAGATGAGCGTTCGATGGCAGTTGCACACCTTCAAGATTGAGTGCGCAAAAACCAGCTCCACGCAATCCCAAGAGATCTTCATGAGCCTCTCGGCGACACCCTTCAACAGTGGGATCGACCACAAAAGCTCCAAGGTCTTCTAGATTATCTTCACCACGTCGAGCAATGACGGTGGTCAAACCAGCGGTTTGCCCTCCCATAATCCAAGTCTTGCGACCATGAATCGCGAAGCCATCACCTTCCGCACCCGCAGAAGCGTCAATAGCGGAGGCATCTGATTCAGCTTCTCGCTCTGCCATCGCAAAAGTCGCCAGAGTTTTACCCGAAGCCAATTGAGGAAGCCAACGTGCTCTTCCTTCATCATCTCCTAATCTGAGTATTGCAGACGTGCCTTCAAAGAGATGGGTAGCAACGATGGCGCCTGTAGATCCACAATTTCGAGAAATCTCTTCTACGACGAGGCAAGCCGTCAACAAATCTAATCCAGCCCCGCCATGCTCTTCGGGAATCGTTAATCCCAGCATTTCTAGGTCTGCGATTTCGGACAAGCTTTCAGAAGGAATACCCTGGCTCTCATCCAAATGCTCAGCACGAGGAGCGATTTTGTCATCGGAGAAGTCGGAAATCATCTCCCGAATCTCTTGGTGATGTTCTTCGAAACGAATCACGGTGTTTCCTTCCACTCACTCATCTGAGAAATCCTGCTGCTCACCCATTAGGGAGCTCAGAATCAGCGATCAGTTAACTTGGCGAGAGCTTCTCTCGCCTCAATTTGTCCCTCGAAGACCTGATCAACGAGCCGATCAATTTGCGACTCACCTCCAGAATCCTCTAGGCCTTTCTTAATCCATTCCTGTTCTGCCCTGCGCAACAGTCTCCGTCGAAGCCGCTCTTTTGAACGACCTTCATCCGGTTTGGATCTTTGCGCTTTCGCTGCGGACAGAACAAGATCCACGACTTCGTTCAGGCCTATGCCTGTTTGACTACTGACTGCAACGGGGTCAGCGGCACCCTGATCTCTAGCAGCCTCTTCAACCCAACGCATCAGCTCTTCAGCACCGGGTCTATCACTCTTGTGCACAATGACTCGTTGTACAACTTCAAGTACTCCACCTTTAAGGAGTTGTATTGCGTCTCCGCCTTCGGGAGAAAGTAACAACCAGGATTGATCGGCTTCTGTTGCAATCTCAACCTCAAGTTGGCCAACTCCAACTGTTTCGATGATGATGATTCCGAAGCCGGCCCTCGCGAGTATCTCTGCTGCGTGATCGGTGCAACCTGCAACTCCACTCGTCGACCCCCGGCTTGCTAAGCTACGAAACCAACCCGCGTCTCCCATATCACTCGACATTCTTGCGCGATCACCCAGTAATGCTCCACCCGTCACCGGACTGGTCGGGTCAACTGCCAAAACAGCGACCTTCTCTCCAGACTCAATCAGTAGAGGAACCACTTTAGAGATGAATGTCGACTTACCAACTCCCGGCGCACCTGTCAGTCCAAGCCGAAAGGCACCGGGTGCGGGAGGCAGAGCTGAAAGTAAAGCATCTGCTTTAAGTTCATCTTGTTCCACCGCAGTGATGGCTTGAGCCAAATCCCTGCGCTGTCCACAAAGGATTCCCGAGACCAGTTCTTCTACTGTGCGGGAGGACATTTACCCCCGGTCCGGTCGGACATGGCGAGAGATCACCAGTCTCTGGATTTGGCTAGTGCCTTCGTAAATTTCGCAGATTTTCGCATCTCGGAATAATCTTTCGATGGGGGACTGTCGCCCTATCCCTGCTCCTCCATGAATTTCGAGTGCCATCCGCGCAGCATCATTCGCAATCTCTGAAGAACTCAGTTTCGCCATCGATGCTTGTCGACTGTGAGGCTTTCCAGCATCTTTTAACAGGGCTGCTCTGTAGGTGAGTAATCGGGAAGCCTCGATTCGAGTCGCCATATCTGCGATTTTGTGAGACACCAACTGATTGTCTGCAAGTCTACGCCCAAACATCTCGTGGCCTTCTGCAAAATCAACCGCGACATCTAGGCATGCTTGAGCAATACCCACCGCCTGAGTCGCAATGCCAATTCGCCCACCGTCGAGAGTGTGCATAGCAATCTTGAATCCCTGTCCTTCTTCTCCCAATAGATTTTCAGCAGGGACACGCATTTCATCAAACACCAATTGAACAGTGTCAGATCCTCGAATACCGAGTTTGAGTTCTTTTTTCCCGACAGAGAAACCTGGCATCGTTGGGTCTACCACGAATGCATTAATTCCTTTTGATCGCAATGCAGGATCCATCGTTGCAAATGTGATGATCGTGCCTGCCCTAGAACCATTTGTAATCCAGGCTTTCGTTCCGTTTAAAATCCATTCATCACCTTCACGGCGACAAGTTGTTTCAATCGACAACGCATCGGAACCATGATCCGGTTCAGTGATGGCATATGCCCCCATGGATTCTCCGGAAGCAAGTCCTGGGAACAATCTGGCTTTTTGCTCATCTGTTCCAAAGTGGAGAAGAGGACTGGACAACAACGAGTTGTGAACTGAAAGTGTCACTCCTGTTGACGCACAACCACGATTTATCTCCTCCAGTGCGAGAGTCAAAGCCAGATTATCGAGACCTTGCCCCCCGAACTCCTTGGGAGCGAGGATTCCCATGAAGCCACCTTGAGCAAGGATTCGAACCTGATCCTCAGGAAAAGATTCTTCCCTGTCATGGAGATTCGCTGCAGGAATGAGAATCTCATCAGCGATACGCTTCGCTTCGTCGTAAATATAACGATGAGTTTCGGGAACAGAGAGCCCCAATATTGCTTCGAGTCTCCCCGCAGCTTCATTTGTCTCGATTCCGGTGCTGTCCAGCATCGCTGACTTCCTTCACTTAAGAGTAGTCGTAGAACCCTCGACCGGTTTTTCTGCCCAAGTCTCCTGCCGCCACCATTCTTCTGAGAAGAGGACAAGGTCTGTACTTGGGATCGCCCAACTCGGAATGCAACACCTCAAGGATATTGAGGCATACATCGAGTCCGACAAAATCAGCGAGAGTCAGAGGCCCCATAGGGTGCCCCATTCCCAGTTTCATCACTTCATCGATGGATTCCTTTGTTGCGACACCCTCCATCAAGGCATACATCGCTTCGTTGAGCATTGGGCAAAGAATCCTGTTGGCAACAAACCCTGGATAATCTTCTGCTAGCCAAGGCTCTTTCCCGAGTTTACGGGAAAGTTCCATAGTCGCCTCAACGACTGTGTCCACTGTCTTATGTCCCTTGATCACTTCTACTAACTTCATCATGGGAACAGGATTCATGAAGTGCATTCCAACAAATCGTTCCGGACGCTGGGTGTAACTGGCCAACCTCGTAATGGAGATCGAAGAAGTATTACTGGCGATCACTCCCCCCTCGACTACATGAGAATCAAGACCAGAAAGGACCTCTTCTTTGAGTGACTCCACCTCGGGAATCGCTTCCACCGCCCACTGAGTCCCCGCAGATGCTTCGATTGAAGTAGAAAAGGAGATGCGCTCCATCGTTGCACTGGCATCATCTGCTGTGATTTTTTCTTTTTTCACCATACGACCAAGGCTGTTATCGATGGCGCCCTTTGCCCTCTCGAGTGAAGCCTCGAAGGGATCGATGATGGTGACAGGGTAACCTGAAGTGGCAACCACTTGAGCGATCCCGTTCCCCATGGTTCCGGCACCTACAACAGCGACTTTCTCGATCCCGTTCACAAGATCAGCAGCTTGACTGGAATCCATTGAACTCATCCTCTGGTCTCTCTTCCGCAACGGGATCTGTAGTCCCGGATTCGGGTGGTAATTGCGTTCTGGCAGAGAGTATTGAAAAGCCTCTCTGACTGTCGGATCAGCCACCTCCTTCTGGAAGGAAGGCGGCGAAATGAAAAGACTTTCCAGTCTTTGTTTCCAACATATGAGATCGTAGAAGTCGGAACCCTCACGGGCAAGCGTACCGGGGGTGCTCCTTCTTCAGATTTGCCTGAATAACAGCCCCTACAGGCAATATTCTTCCCAGCAGATGAAGAAAATGTCATAAAAATTCCCCGGGATACCTTGAGGTACCCCGGGGAAAGAGACAGCAATGGACTGGCCCACGCTAGTTTGAACCTGAATTCTTCAGGGACAGGCGTCGAATTCCTCACAAGTCAGCGAATCATCCGTGGGGTCAATCCCACAGGATCCAAAGGGAGGAGGAGGCAGAATTCCATTGTTGAAGAGCGCGGCCAACGAGAAGACCGAATCAGCGATATTCATCAATCCATCATCGTTGGAATCACATGCATCCACACAGTTGATGAATCCGCCATTGAACAAGCCATCCAAAGAAGTCACGGCATCAGCAATATTGAATGAACCGTCTGAGTTACAATCCGCTCTTGAGATAGTAACACCCTGTTCAGGAATCAACGTGATGGATCCTGATTCAGGTTGAAGTGTAATCGCCGTTCCATTGACGACGATCAGATTCTCTACCGGTACCGGGCCTACATTTTCTGACCATGTCAGTGGTGTGATCACGTTATCCACAGCACCTACCAGGTTCGCTGCGACAGTGTTGTATGAAACGTGAACCACTGCTGATTCATTAGCAAACTCAATGATGTTATTACCGGAAAATGAGTAGACCACTCCGACATTGATTCCATCTGTATAGATATTCTCTGTGAAAAAATCTGGTCCAGAAGAACCGTTGAGTTGCTGCAGCAGATCTGTAGCCGTCACGGACACAGGTGTTACCCAACTCGCATCATTGGCCAAAGATAATGAAAAGCCTTGAGTATCTCCGGGGAACCCTGGGTTGTCAGAATTCTCGGAGAGGAACAAGTCCAGCTCCACCGAACCGATACCTGTTGCAGCATCAAAGTTCGAAGTGATCAGAGGAGCAATGGCATTGAATCCCGAAGGCTCCACGACATCCATGACACAGACGCTCGTGGACTGGCTCTGACTACAAACTCCGGTGACCGCGTAGACTCTATTTCCTGCGAAACCGCCGCCATCAAGGAAGTTGGTTGCATTTCCTCCGAGGATTGCAACAAGGTTACCATTTCTAGAAACCCTGATCTCGTCGTACAACTCGCCATTCGTCCATGAAAGGTTCACTTCGATACCTGTTCCCTGAACGCAAACTAATCCGGTCAGCGACTCACAGGTACAAGAGGGATCTGCAGCACAATCGGGATCTAGGCAATCAGCGAGGCCGTCGAGGTCATCGTCGATACCATTTTGACAATTCTCGGGAGAACTGGATTGCAACGATACTTGCATATCTCCTGAGCTCACCGCCCCAGAAACAGAAGCACCGATTCGCACCTTGATCACCTGTCCTGCTGTAACACTCGCTTGAGCGATCGCGCCCAGTCCGCCACATGAATCTCCATCGCAGGCGAGAGGGATCAAATTCCCACATGACCTAGAGTAGAGAACGAGCCTGGAATCGTATCCAAAAATGTCACAAGCACTGACAGTGAGAAGTCCATCTTGATTCACCAGAATGTCATACCAAGTGTCATTACTCATGGCCCCTAGGAAACTGCCGGAGCACGAAGGCACGCCCTCCGCGCTATCGGAAGCACCTGTATTATCGATGAAGTTCAAACCCAAAATCAGAGGGAGTGACGTATTACACTCATCACCAGGGAATGGAGTGCATGAGGGTTCCGCTGAACAGTCAGGGTCCTCGCAGTCGATCAAACCGTCTTGATCATCATCGGTTCCGTTGGTGCAGTTCTCCTGACTTCCAGTCGTCACTGTTATGTCAAGATTTCCTGTCCCGGCTGCAGTCTCAGACCAGCCGCCCAATCGAATCATGTATTCAGTCCCAGCACTCACTGGAACATCGGTCACGATGGAACTCAAATTTACACAACCGGCTCCGTCACCATTACAACCCACTTGGGAAAGAGCGGCGCAGCCACCCTGATACACTGCAAGATCAGAATCGAAATCAACCAATCCACAGAGGCTCGCAGTCATCAAACCATCCTGAGGAGAGACAAATCGGTACCAAACATCAGAGTGGAAACCGCCCAGGAAAGTACCACTACATTGACTTGAATCAGATGCGTCACTTGAAGTGGTCGCCGTCGTCGTATTCACGGGATTCGTGCCCAAAAACGCATCCACAGCAGTCAGACATTCATCCCCACTGACAGAATTACAAGCTGGAGAAGAAGAACAGTCTGCGTCTGCACAGTCGATCTGCCCGTCGCCGTCATCGTCGACTCCATTTGAACAATCCTCAGTAGGAGTTCCTGAACATGCAGGATCTGCGGCGCAATCCGTATCGTTGCAATCAATGGCACCATCTCCGTCATCATCAACAGAGTTATTGCAAATCTCGATCGGGTTTCCACCACCTGGAGCGAATGACAACTCAAACTGTCCGACTCCCCCAGAGGTTCCGAAGCTACCGACACGAATCAGATAACTGACTCCACCGGTCACAGGTAGATCCTGAATAGTAGAAGTGAAATTACTGCAGCCGGAGGCGTCTCCATTACAACCTTGCTGAACGAGACTGCCACAATTCCCGGAATAGACGAGAAGGTCAGAATCGAAACCGCCGATGTTGCAGGTACTCACCGTGATCGTTCCCGACTGTGGAGGCGAGTACGTGTACCAAACGTCTCTCGAGACCTGACCAAGGAATGAACCTGAACACTGCGTTTCATCTGCGACGACTCCACTATTCGTCGCCCCTCTGTTATCAAGGTCATGAAGCCCGGGAGAGATCACTACTGATCCGGCACAATCATCATTGGAAGGAGCAGGTGGTAACGCACAAATCCCGGAAGCATTCATCTCCACTGCGGTCAGTGCGTTTGTCACCTGGGTCACATCTGCAGCGGTGATGGGTCCTGCCGAAGGTCCACCTGTCCTCGGATCCGAAGGGGTCGTCCCCACCAAATCATTCGCTGCTTGAACAAAGGCATTGAAGGCTTCATTAAAATCAGAAGCAGGTGTCAAATAAACGCTCAGAGCTCGATACCAGATGGCTCCGGTCTTGATCGCTCCCAGACTCTGGATAGTAAAGCCATTAAAGGTTTTTCCGTCGGTCAACATTGCAAATGCATGGTTGGACACACCGGATCCAAAGTGAACTCCTCCACTATCAAATCCAGGATCACAACATGTTGATTCGTAGAGTGGACTCAGTGCACGATCCGGATCACCTTTACATGTGGGAGACCACATATCCCGAATCGCACCCAGGGAACTGTCTTCTCCCATCATCCAACGAACGGAAGCCTCGTTGCAGCCACCCCTCGCGGTGTTCGGTATATCCGTGCCTGTGGGTCCGCCACCCGGCCATGGTGCTCCGCCTGGAGGACCCGCCTCCGATGCATCGCCATTATAAAGATCGACCAACTCACCAAAGACGTCAGCAAAAGATTCATTCAACTGCCCCGATTGATTTTGATAGATCAAATCTGCAGTGAAATCGACCAAGCCATGACCAAATTCATGACCGACGATATCGTCAGTGGCAAGACCTGAACAAAATGCCGTTCCACTACCATTCCAGATGGCATTGGGACAAATGTTCGAATTCCATCTTCCTGTTGAAATCAGCGGTGTTCCGGCTCCATCGATGCTGTCCCTATTATATCCCTCGAACAAGAGGCGGTGAAAATCACCGACATACTCGTAAAGATTATCCAGTTCAGCATCACCAGTTTGGGCAGCCCCCTCGCCCCGTACTAGGTTTCCAGGAAGAGAACCGCCTGAACCATCATAAATTTTTCGATCTACTGCGGAGGGCACTGCTGGCCAATGGTCAAAAACTTCTCTGTTTCTGGCATCGACGAACACATGCTTGCCGAAAGCGTCATCTCCACTCGCTGTAATATGCCAAGCGAGTCGAACTTGACCCGAACTGGGGTCGCCGTACCAGCCGGGATCAACCAGAACCAGTCTCTGTTCCGTGAATACTGGATTCACAAGACCCAATTCTGCTTCAACTAGAAATTCAGCTTCTTCAATCGCGATCAATGGCTGAGTCGCTACGCCTGGGCGAATCGGATAAAAGTCGCCATTCACCGCAAGGAATTGACCTTCGCGGTTCTGGTGAACCACGATTCGTCCCGTAAAGACTTCAATACCACGATACATCTGCTGATATCGATGATGCCTTTGCCCTAGATCATCTTGAACTGTTTCAATTCGTTTAAGTTCATTTTCTACATCAGAAATACCAAAATGAATCCCATACTCCGAGAGGATTGATAGCGGTTTTTCGAGGTCAGCAGGTAGCGGTAGAATGCTTCCGTTCTGACCTGTCAACATACTGGCGAGGCCAGTAATCGAGGACGTCTTAATCTCTAGAGAGTTATTTTCCACCTCTCCTGAGCCAGACATTTGCGCAAATGAAACCGTGGTGCAGCAAAAAACCAGCAGCCACGACAGAAGGGTTCTCGGAAAACCCATAACATCCCCTTTCAGAGGACAGAAAAGTACTTCTGGCAAAGAAGCACTTATAAAAGAAACGTGAATCCACGCAATGTAGATTCAATCGCTCCAACTATCAGAAGAAAGGTATTCAGAGAGCATGTAACTGGGTGACTGACTGCTTTTCTTGGGTTTTACTTCACCCGAAGTACAACACCCAACTCGTCTAACAGCCTCCACGCCCAATTCAAGTCCAGACGTCTCCGCAATCCCTCAATCCTGATAAATAAGAAGTATCCAAATCCGGGATTAACCGAAGAGCCCTTGGACACTCTGATCCTTCATCAGATTCCTAAGGACGGTTGGACCACCTTTTTTTTATTTTTTTTGTAAGCCTTCAAATCGTGGTATTTTGCTGAAATAAGGGGAATAGGCGGATGATCAAAGTACAAAACCTAAGAAAAGTCTTTAGAGTTCACAAAAAACCTCCAGGGCTCTCGGCATCCCTGAAGTCCCTTTTCCGTAGAGATTGGATCGAAAAAGTTGCTGTAGAAGGTGCAGATTTCACGGTTGAAGAAGGTGAGATCGTCGGGCTCATTGGAGCCAATGGTGCGGGAAAAACCACACTCGTAAAAATGCTCTCTGGAATTATTCATCCTTCAGCCGGAGAAGCTCGAGTTTTGGGATACAACCCTTGGGAGAAACATGACGCGTTTCGGCGTCAAATCTCTCTCATCATGGGGCAAAAAGCACAGCTTTGGTGGGACCTACCTGGGGCGGATTGCTTCCAACTCCTCCGCGAAATATATCAAATCCCTCAACAACAGTTTGATCATCAATTAAACAGACTGACCCAGTTACTCAACGTTGGAGAGGAACTGAATATTCAGATTCGACGCCTCTCTCTGGGTGAGCGGATGAAAATGGAACTCATTGCGGCACTTCTTCACTCCCCCAGAGTGGTGTATTTAGACGAACCCACTATCGGGCTAGACATCACTACCCAAAAAGCTGTACGCGATTTCTTGCTTTCATATCGTAAAGAGGAGTCCCCAGCGATGATTCTCACAAGCCACTATATGGAAGACATTGAACGACTCTGTGAACGCATCATTATCATTCGCGAAGGAGAACTGATCTATGACGGCAGTCTCCGAAAGGTGATCGAGCAATACGCACCTTACAAACGATTGACCCTTCACCTTCAAAATCAAACACTCGATGAAAGCTCTAAAGAAATTTTCTCAAAGATGGGAGAAAAAGTACAAATCCAATCTGATCAGGTCAGTATTCAAGTCCCCCGAAAAAATGTGACGGAAGTCGCTGCAGAATTATTAAGAAAATTCAAGATTCATGATCTCTCCATCGATGAACCTGAAATCAGTGACACCATTGAAATATTGATGGGCGGAAAAGACCTCAGGCAAGAATGACCCTTCGCCTTTTTTCCATCTGATCAGTATCGAATCACGAAGGCTCTTCAGTTATCGAGTTGATTTCTGGATTACCATGTTCGTCAACTTAGCGGTGCAACTCGTTGTACTGTGGGCATTGTGGACAGCGGTCTTTGCCGAATCTGGGAAAGAACTCGTCGGGGAATGGGACCTGACTGGCATCTTGTCATATGGAGTGATGGTTTTTTTAACAGGGCGAGTTGTACGTGGTGGCGACCTACAAATGGCTGTTGCTTCTGAAATCTACGACGGAAGCCTGAGCCGATATCTACTTTACCCTCTGAACTACGGAGTTACAAAATACGCACAGCAACTGGGTAATGTATTTCCCAATATTCTTCAAAGTATCGTCATGGCTGCGTGCATTCTCCCCTTCATGGGTTCTTCGAGTTCTGTAGACCTTCACGTCACCGGACTTCTCATGTGTATGCCATCTTTAATACTTGCTCACTTGTTGTTTTACATCATGGGACTTCTCCCTCAACTCGTAGCTTTTTGGGCAGATAACGTTTGGTCTCTTTCAGTACTGATGAGATTTATCACTATGCTATTGGGTGGAGCGACTATACCTCTGTCTCTTTTTCCGGAATGGTCCCAAGGAGCCTTAGCGATTCTGCCATTTAGATATCTCTTCGAATTTCCAACTCTGGTTATTCTTGGCAAGGTCTCAGTAAACGACTGGCTCACTGGATTATTGACATGCGCGGTGTGGTGCGTCGTGATGTCTCTCCTTGTGATACCCGTATGGAGACGTGGAAATCTTCGATATACAGGAGTAGGCATTTGATGCGATATCTCCGACTCTATGGCCAGTTTCTCAAGTTTTCCTTCAGTCGATCACTCGAATACAGACTCGATTTTTGGTTTCGCATCATCATGGATTGCGTTTTCTATTTTGTAGAGATCACTATCTTTTTAGTGCTTTACCAACATACCGATCTACTTGGAGGATGGTCTCTCGATCAAACTCTTGTTTTCGTATGCGGATACCTTGTGGTGGACGCCGTTCATATGACGGTATTCAGTAGCAATATGTGGTGGCTACCTATTTACGTGAACAAAGGAGATCTCGACTATTATCTAGTTCGACCTGTATCCTCTCTCTTCTTCCTCAGTCTCAGAGATTTCGCCGCCAATTCCTTTCTCAATCTGATCATTGCAGCAGGGCTACTTGTTTGGTCAATCCTTCGATTACCCGGGGAAATCTCAGCGGTGAATCTGTTTTGGTATCTTTTCCTATTAGGGAATGGAGTGGTGGTTCACTACACCATGCAAATGTTCTTTGAGATTCCCGTCTTTTGGCTCCATACCAATCGCGGCCTTCTGAATGCATTCTTCTCATCTACAAAACTTGGAGAACGCCCAGATGCCATTTACCCCACCTGGACGCGCAGGATTCTCCTTACCGTAATCCCTTTCCTTCTAATTGCGGCAGTCCCTGCAAGAGTCTTCTTCGAAGAGCCCAGTATTGAATTGATCTCTCTGTCTTTGGGAGTCAGCGCAATCATGTTTCTCCTCATGGTTGCTTTCTGGAAGCTTGCTCTTCGTAGTTATTCAAGCGCGTCTTCGTAGACCTCTCACTCAAAAAAAGGAAGCCCTCGTAACTCACGTCACGAGGGCCTCGCGGGTCGCTACCACCCATAAGGGTGGCACCTGATGTTGAGATTGAGAGTCTAGCTAAACTTCGTTGTACCCGGTTTGGGTATTTCAACGAGTGGTGCAGAACCGAATTCATAAACAGAAGGGCTGAGATCCATGGTGCTATCTTTCATCTGATCCCAGGTGAGAGTCTTCCCGGTATAAGCGGCTGTTCTTCCAAGAATGGCAAGAAGAGTGCTGTTGCACATATACTCACCATCATTGATCAGGCCTCTTTCTCCTTTGAGTGAACGGAAAAGTTCGTTCCACTCGGAATCGTACATATCGAGATCTTCGCCTGATCCTTTGTATCTCCAGGAGACTTCACCATCAATTTTATGGGCTTGGATCGCAGCAGTGCCTCGAGTTCCGTAGACATAATCGCTGACATTGCCGTCCGCTCCGCTCCACTGGCGACACGAACTGTACAACTTCACTCCACTTTCCCATTCGAAGACGCAGTTGAAATGGTCCCAAATATCGCCCCATTTTTCTTCGGTACGGCGTGCTCTTCCGCCACTCGCAGTGCACTTCGCAGGCGGCACGTCCTTCATGGCCCACATTATTTTGTCTAGGCTATGAATACTCTGCTCTGCGATGTGATCTCCACTGAGCCAATTGTAGTAGTACCAGTTGCGAATCTGATACTCCATATCCGTCCAGTCATCCTTACGGCCATTGTACCAAAGCTCTCCTGTATTATAGGTACACTCAAGATTCACAATATCTCCCACTGAGCCATCGTGGATACGATCAATAGTCTCTTGTTTAGATTTTTGGTAGCGGTAGCAGAGCCCACTCACAACCGTTAACCCTTTTTCCCGGGCTTTCTCACAAGCGGCACGAACTCGGGCAACCCCCGGTGCGTCTGTTGCGACAGGTTTCTCCGCGAAGATATGCACACCCGCTTCAACGGCTTTCTCAATTTGCTGCGGTCGAAAATGAGGCGTCGTAGCAAGTATGACGACGTCGCAATTTTGAATCACTTTTTCGTATGCATCAAACCCAGAAAATTTCATTTCGTCCGTGACGGCAATGCGCTCAGCATGTTCACCATCTAAAAGACTTTGGTGAGAATTCGTGACGCGATCCATAAAGAGATCACCCATGGCAACGATTTTCACCCGAGGTTCGACGTTTAAAGCATTAGTCGCAGCGCCTGTACCTCTTCCACCACATCCCACTAGACCCACACGAATCGTGTCATCCATAGAATTGTGAACTCCGGTCAAAGCCGCTTGCACAGACCCTGAGGTCATCGCACCTGAGGTCATCGCCGCCAGTAAGCCGCCTGTTGCAACTCCCATAAAATTACGACGATTCACATCTGATTGTGGCGCATTCCCTGAATGCTGGACTTCAGGCGATTTATGTGCGGTAGGTTTGTGAAGGTTATCCATGGCTTGTACTCCTTATCGAACCCCGAGCCCTCGGGTTAGATCTCATATTACTGAGTGAGCGGGGGTTTCACCAGTACCGACACGATCAGAGAAAGCCTTCTTAAAACTTCAAAGCATGTCGTAATCAATTTGGGGCCTCTAATACAGGCTCTACTTGAACCTCTACGCCCTTAAATTCTCCAAACCGCTCTATGACATTCGTTCCATGAGGAATGATATGAACCGAATCGTAGGCTTGAAGTTGCTGAAGTAACGGGTCTGGGACCACCTGAGACGGAATCGAGAGTGCAGTCGCCATCGCATCCGCTTCCGCACAACTTCTGCTGTATACCGTGATGGTTCTAGAACTTTGTAGCCCAAATCCGGTTCGCGGATCCAGAATATGACTATAACGCACGCCATCCACTTCAATATATCGAGCACTATCCCCGCTCGTTGCCACTGCCCCAGATTGATCAAATTGAAATACACCACTCGGTGATTCAATGATCCAGCCTTTACTGCTCTGTGCAGGAGGACCGAAAGCAATGTCTCCTCCACCATCGACAAGCGAGTGTGGATAGCCTTGATCGATCATTACTTTCAGAGCCTCATCGACAGCGAAGCCCTTGGCGATTCCACCCAGATCCAATGCCAGTTGAGAGGCCGTGCAATAGAAGCCCTGGTCACTCAACTGCAAATGGTGCATCCCTTGCCCTACAGAGGCCTTCGCCAATTCTTCTGGAGAAGGAATCCTTCCTGCTTTGTGACAACGGCGCCAAAGCCTCGTCCAGCCTCCAAGGGTGATGTCAAATCGTCCCGAAGATCTCTCATAAATTATTTGGCTCAGAGACAATATCCGTCTCAAATCATCGCTCATCTTCATCGGTTCAATATGTGGCACCGATCGGCACAATACTCTGACTTCACTATTCCTGTCCCAGTCGGATGCCACCTTTTCAATCTCATCAATACGAGCGAAAGCCGATTCCACCGAATCTTCGGCGGATTTCCCCACGGGAGTCAATACTACGATTTTGAATCGAGTCCCCATCGCCGGATGCCAATACTCTGATCGCTCCACTGCTATAGGGGCTGAGACTTTTCCTATGGGCGAATCTGCTACTGGAGGACGAACGGATCCGGATGAGGGCTGGGAGGATTTCATGCCTACAATTCCGATCACTGAACACCCTGCACAGCAAAGACAGAATGATAAAATCCCCCCCTGAGCCAAACGCAGAAGGAGAGATCTCTCCTGAGAGGACGCTGAGTTCTGGATGTGGAGTGCCGTGTAAGCCATCATGATTCCACTTGTAGCCGCAAAGGCGTGATCGGTCACCCGCTAATCGACCTCATTGCGCTCAAGTACTGATTTATCTGTGCCAAGAAATACGACTCGGGAAAGGAATCGCGTGCTCTTCTCTCTTCTGATGACCACCATGCTGTTACTACCGCAGGATCCTCCCAAACCTGATTCGCCCACGACTGCGAAGAAAACTCCCTCCGAAACCGTCCTTGGGAAAGCGATGGAATCTTATACCGACAAGATTCCTGGCACAGATCTGGAGATCACCTGGGTTGCCATTCCTGTTGGCGAAGAAGGATATCCTTCTCAGATGAAAATGGGATCTCCAGAGAATGAAAAAAACCGAAAAAAAGATGAAGGCCCGAACTGGACTCTTCAGGCAGAACCCTTCTGGATGATGAAATTTGAAGTGACATGGGACCTGTTCGACGAGTTCAGAAAAGAATATGGAATCCTTCAAGAGATTCGACTGGATCCTTCAGAAAACGAATCAAATCAATGGGCTGATGCCGTCAGTATTCCAACCCCCCTTTGGGAACAAGATGCCCGTCCAATTCTGGAGGGACTTGGAACTCAGGGCGGATTCCCTGTCGCCGACATCACCCAGTTTGCAGCGATGCAGTTTTCCAAGTGGCTCTCCAAAAAAACGGGGACATTTCTCAGACTGCCCACTGAGGCCGAGTGGGAATATGCCGCCAGATGTGGAAGTGAAGCGGAGTTTCCATTCACTGCCAAATCAGAATCTGTCACCGATCATGCATGGATTTTTGATAACAGCGAGTATGAAGACCCGGACGCAGGGTATCCCGGACTCGCTTCTGGATACCGAAAAGTAGGCCTTCTCAAGGCCAACCCTTGGGGAATTCACGATCTCCATGGCAACGTCGCTGAATGGACTCTCGATCGATATGCACCCGATACCTACTCTGATCGAAAAGGGAAAACTCTCACCGTCGAAGAGTCGGTTGTGTGGCCCTCGAAGATTTGGCCTGCTGTCGTTCGCGGCGGATCATGGCAAGACGATGCAGACCGTTGTCGATCAGCGGCACGAACACCATCGTCTTCTCAATGGCAGCGTAGGGATCCCCAGATACCCAAAAGTATTTGGTGGTGCACAGATGCATTTCATGTCGGCTTTCGCCTGATCAGACCTGCCCAAGTACCCGAAAATAAAAATCGCTGGTGGGACCCGGAGATAGGCGCCATTCAAAGAAAGCTGAAGAATGGCTACAAGGAATTGCGAGCTCCTGTCCCTCATAAAAAAACAACGGAGAAGGAATGATTCGATCTTTGGCCAGTTTCTTTCTGATTCTGATTCCTCTGACTGAAATCCCTCTGCAAGCACAGGTTTCAGAAGAAACGAGTCGCTGGAAAAGAACCGGGTCTCCCAACACTTATTTTCATCATATTGAAATCAGGGATGATCGTGGACAAGTGATCGTGCCCGGACAGGAAAACGGTCGTCTTCCTCATCTGGGATCCACCTGTGCTCCCTGTCACGACGTCGAAAAAGCATCTGGAGGCCTCCATGGAGGCGACGGCATTGACGGAAAAACCGGAGAACCATGGATGCTGCTCGATTCGAGAAGCGGTTCTCGTTGGCCCGTCCATCATCGATCCTGGAACTCATTCACTTCTGTCGAAGAACTCGGGCTCAAACAATCTGACCTCATCAAACAGTTCGGAGCCCACGACACGGGTGGAACGAATTCGATATCCGGAATGGCTTCGGACTGCCTCATCTGCCATATGCCTCACAGTTATAACTTTGAACTTCGGGCAAAATCGATAAAAGACAACAAACCACAACTCGCGTCATTCATTGCGATGGGTTTGTCAGATGTCAATGGAGCCCTCAACCCCAGAATGTTCGATGCAGAAAACAAGGTGTCTCTGGATCTCAAAGGAGATGCTGGCCCCGAAGCCTGCCTTCACTGTCATCAACAGACTCCCGCAAACAACGATGCCAATCGACCAACGTGGACTCATGCAGAAGATGTCCACCTCGCAGCAGGAATGAGTTGCGTCGACTGTCATCGAGCGGGACTCGATCATCATATTGTTCGAGGTCATGATGGTGAGATTCATCCCTCAGGCACCCCCGTGGAGACTCTCAGTTGTAGAGGCTGCCACTTACCAGAGGGGACACCTGTTATGCGTTCTGCTCCGAGACCAGAACACAGAGGCTTACCACCCTTCCATCTCGAAGAGTTGACATGTACAGCGTGCCACTCTGGTCCGATGAGCGAGAACAGTGGAGAGCAGGTCTGGACTTCCCGCGCCCACAGACTGGGGATTACTCGACAAGACAGAACCGCAGATTCTCCTCCCGAAGTATTCACGGGAATACTTCTCAAGGACGAGCATGGACGTTGGGCTCCGCACTACCAAACATGGCCTGCAGGCTGGGTGAAGAGCGCATCAGAAACCCATCCTGAGCGCGTTCTGCCTCCCCATGATTTGCGAACATCTTTGAGAAGAATTTTACGGGTCCGATCAGACATGGTTACGGAATTAGCAAATACACCGGAAGACCCAGACCGTACAGAACGTTCCATTTCTGTATTCTTGGGGCAGCAATCAGAATCGACCGCTTTTATCAGCGGCGGGTTGGGTTGGAAACAGGCTGCCGGTGACCAACTGACCGCAGTTGAAATGGAACTGGCAAAATCTGTCGAATGGAAACAAGGACACCCTGTTCGTCCGGCATCGATGTCGACAGGTGCTCAAGGCTGCTCGGATTGTCATTCGACGACAGCGAGTTGGCCCTTACTCGAATCTGAGCCAAAAACTCTTGTCGATCTTAATAGTAATGAAGCTCAGAAATCTGCGGAGAAATTGAACCAAGAAAAAACGACGGTCTTCGACAGTCTGCGTTGGAATCTCTGGAAGCCATTATTCAACGGCAGAGATTTGGCAAAACTGATATTGTCGGGTTGTGCATTTATCGCCTTTTTTGGCAGCTTATTCAGGCTCTTCAAATCGCTGGACAGGAGACCCTCATGAAAACATGGCGTCATGGGCTTCAACTCCTTGTCATTCTTGCGATGCTCACAGCGATCCCAGGAATCCCCCTAGGAACAGACCTCAGGGGATATCCATTGATGATTCACATCACTGTGGGAACCTTGTTGGCGGTAGGCCTGCTACTCAGAATCAAGTTACAAAGTGAGCAGGAACACTGGCTCAGAAGTTTGGCGTGGCTACTACTATCGACGGGGTTGGTGACGCTCGTCATTCCCATGCTGGGCATGACCTCGAGCGATACCACACATCTATGGCTTGAAACCCACGGCTGGTTATCGATTACAGGCCTAGCGTTGATGGCCATTTCTGCAGCACCACAAAGAGCTCTGCAGGAAAAAACAACTTCCTAATCACCTGTCGATCACATATTTCTACGGTAACGTCCGCCGACTTCGTAAAGAGCCCCACTGATCTGACCGAGACTCGCAACCCTGACCGTATCCATCAGTTCACGGAAAATGTTGCCTCCCGAAAGAGCCACGTCTTTCAGTTTCTCTAAAGCAGGTTCAGACTCACCGGAATGCTGCTCATGAAAACGAGAAAGATCCACAAGGCGTTGATCTTTCTCTTCGGTGGACGATCGACGTAGTTCAATTTCTTGAGTCGGTTCTTCGCTACCCTCTGGGCGTAGGAAAGTATTGATACCAATAATTGGCAATTCACCCGTGTGCTTTCGGTGCTCATAAAGCATCGACTCTTCTTGAATTTTTGAACGTTGGTACTGTCGCTCAAGTCCTCCCAGTACTCCCCCTCGCTCATGAAGTCTTCTAAACTCATCGAGCACAGCTTTCTCAACCAACTCCGTGAGTTCTTCGATCACAAATGCACCCTGTAGAGGGTTATCATTTTTCGCAAGCCCCAACTCCTCGGCGACGATCAACTGAATCGCCATCGCTCTCCGTACAGATTCAGTCGTTGGAGTGGTAATCGCTTCATCATAAGAATTTGTATGAAGAGAATTGCATTGATCGTAGTAGGCCATGAGAGCCTGGAGAGTCGTCCGAATATCGTTAAAATCGATCTCCATAGCATGAAGAGAACGTCCTGAAGTCTGAATGTGATACTTCAACTTCTGGCTTCGCTCGTTCGCTTTATAAAGATCTTTCATCACGATAGCCCAGACTCTGCGGGCAACACGCCCAAGAACTGAGTATTCAGCATCGAGCCCGTTAGAGAAGAAGAAAGATAGATTCCGTGCGAACTCATCCACATTCATTCCCCGTGATCGGTAGTACTCAATATAGGTCAAACCATTAGCGAGAGTAAAAGCCAACTGGGTAATCGGATTTGCGCCTGCTTCAGCAATATGATAACCACTGATTGAAACAGAGTAGTAGTTACGAACCTTTTCTTCGATGAAGTACTGTTGAATATCCCCCATCATTCTCAACGCAAAATCGATACTGAAAATACAGGTATTTTGAGCCTGATCCTCCTTGAGGATGTCCGCCTGAACAGTGCCTCGCACGTTTTGCAGAACATACTCTTCTATCTTTTGTCGTGCCGCAGCATCTGGATCTTTGCCATTCTCTTGGTGATACTTTTCAACTTGCTGATCAATCGCAGTATTAAAGAACATCGCCAGAATCATCGTAGCCGGGCCATTGATAGTCATTGAAACAGAAGTGCTCGGGGCACAGAGATCAAAGCCATCGTAGAGTTTCTTCATGTCGTCGAGACAGCAAATACTGACTCCACTCTCGCCCACTTTTCCATAGATGTCTGGTCGGCGATCAGGGTCCTCGCCGTACAGCGTGACCGAATCAAATGCGGTAGACAAACGGTGAACTTCTTCGCCTTTACAGAGATAGTGGAATCGAGCATTTGTTTTTTCTGGCGGACCTTCACCGGCAAACATCCGCTTTGGATGCTCATCTCTGCGGCGGAATGGAAATACTCCCGACGTAAACGGGAAATATCCTGGGAGATTCTCAAGCTGCAACCAACGTGCAAGATCTCCCTGTCCTTCGATTCGCGGAAGTGAAACGCGGGGCAATCGAGTTCCCGCCAAAGTTTCAACTTGAAGAGGCTCTCTGATCTCTCGATCACGCACTTTGAAAACTAGCTCAGAACCTGAATAGGCCTCTTTGATTCCTGGCCATGATTCGAGAAGTTTCCGCACTTGTGGATCGAGAGAACTTCTGACGTCAGCGGCTTTTTCTGTAAGCCCAGATGAAGCTTCTCCCCCAACTATTTCTGCACTTCTCTCCAATGACTCAATATCCCTCGCCATATGACTCTGCTCTATCACTTTGCGGTGGTAGTCATTGATGGTCTGGATGATATCGAGGAGATAACCACTTCTATCCGCAGGAATCACTGCAGAGCGATCATTTCCATAAACAGTCAATCGAGAAGATGGAACTTCCCAAGACGATTCTGATTGTGAAAGATGACTCAACAGGAAACGATAAAACTTCTCCACACCTGCATCGTTAAAGTGACTCGCAACTGTTCCAAAAACTGGCAAAGATTCATCAGCGACTTCAGGATCAAACACTTTCCGGCTTCTTCGGAACTGCTTTCGTACATCCCGAATAGCATCTCTGGCTCCAGCTCGATCAGATTTGTTGAGCACGATGGCGTCTGCGAAATCGATCATGTCGATTTTTTCAAGCTGACTCGCGGCACCATATTCAGGAGTCATGACATATACCGAGAGATCAGAAATCTCCGTAACCCTGCTATCACCCTGACCAATACCTGAAGTCTCCAACAGAATTAGATCGAAATCATCTTGGCTAACTTCATGGATGGCACCAATGATAGCCTCTGGAACCTCTACTCCACTGGACCGGGTCGCCAAGGAGCGCACGTAAGCCCTTGGGTTGTCACAACTATTAAAACGAATTCGATCCCCAAGCAGCGCACCACCGGTTCTTCTTTTTGTAGGGTCGACACTGATAATGGCGAATGTTTTATCTGGGAAGTCTTGGAGGAATCTTCGAAGAAGTTCATCCGTCAAAGAGGACTTTCCAGCCCCGCCTGTTCCGGTGAGCCCGATCACCGGTATCTTCTTGTCACCGGAATCCTTTGATTCGCCTAATTCGATTCTTGATATGCGCTGTGGAAGTCGTTCTCCCCGCTCAAGGTTCCCGTCTAGAGAACCACAACGAGCCAACATATCTTTAGCCATACCCTCTAAGCCGAGATCCCTGCCTTCTTCCGGAGAATAGATACGTTCTATTCCATAGTCATGCAACTCGGCAATCTCAGCGGGAATGATGACTCCG
>JAACCY010000162.1 GCA_009937185.1 Planctomycetia bacterium | reverse complement strand
TGGCATGCATTCTTTATGTGATCATCTCAATGGGGCTCATACGGTCCTATTGGACCTGGCTGGGTTTCCAAGATGGAAAAAAGGGCCGAATCGCAATAATCACCACGACAATCGCAGTGGCCTACAGCGGTTCAGCCCAGATAATTTACCAATATTACTCCGCTTAGCTGACTCAAAGCCCTTAGCTCTTCAAGCTTTCAGATCAGGCGCCCGTCACCTTACCTCGAAGTGCTTCATCCTTCGCTGCGACTTTACTCGCCATCGTCGATTTGTGCTCATCCAAACGAGCACGCATTCCAGCATCAGAACTTCCGATGATCTGGGCAGCGAAGATAGCGGCGTTGGTCGCTCCGGGCTTACCGATAGCCACAGTTGCAACAGGAACTCCAGGAGGCATCTGTACCGTCGCCAAAAGGGCATCGAGTCCGTCGAGAGCACTCGAATCGATGGGAACACCGATGACGGGCAATGTCGTACTCGCAGCCATCACTCCCGCAAGGTGTGCCGCATGGCCTGCTGCAGCAATGATCGCAACATACCCTTCCGCCGCAGCAGTACTGCTCAGATGATGGGCCACTTCTGGAGTTCTGTGCGCAGAACACACTCTGACTTCGGCTTCGATCTCGAATTTATGTAATTGCTCGACACAGGTTTCCATGACAGACCAATCGCTGTCACTTCCCATGACGACGAGAACCTTATGACTCATGATATTTGTTCCTTCCAGGTCTCCCAGGTCACTCCCGTGACTCTCTCAAACAACTCCTGATAGCGGGCTGTAGTCCCCTCTATCACTTCTGCGGGCAAATTGGGTGGAGATCCCTCTCCGGTCCAACCCACAGAGGCTAGGTAATCACGTACATATTGTTTGTCGAAAGAAGGAGGGCTCGCTCCGACTTTGTATTCATCGGCAGGCCAGTATCGAGAAGAATCCGCCGTGAGAACTTCGTCTCCTAGGACAGGACCATCGGCGTCCATTCCAAACTCGAACTTGGTGTCCGCAAGTATTAATCCCTGCGTTGCGGCGTGCTCACGTCCATGAGAAAAGATATCGACGGAGAGAGACTTGAGTTGATTCATCAAATCGACTCCAACCATCTCTCCCGCTTTCTCGATAGAGATGTTTTCGTCATGTCCATCATGATTTTTTGCAGCAGGAGTAAAAATAGGATCGTCGATTCTCTCCGCTTGCTGCATTCCTTCGGGAAGAGGAATTCCGCAGATAGCCCCTGTAGCCTGATAATCTTTCCAGCCACTTCCGACGACGTATCCTCGAACGACACACTCCACAGGGATCATGTCGAGTTTCTTAACCAACATCGCTCTCGGTCCCCATTCTTCAGCAGCCTCGCGAAGTGGTTCCGGAAAATCTGCAGGTTGAGTAGAGACGAGGTGATGTCGAATTTCTGAGGGCAAACGATCCAGCCACCATTGAGTCAACTGGGTAAGAATCGCTCCCTTTTCGGGTATGCCCTGGGGGAGAACAACGTCGTACGCACTGATGCGATCACTGGTAACGAGTAAAAGGTGCTCACCCAGATCAAAAATATCGCGGACTTTTCCGCGCAGGATGGGTTCGTGGCCGGGAACGATGATGTCCCGAATGGCGGTCGGATGCATAGTCTGTCCTTATCCAAAAGCCTAAGTAAATCGCCCCTGTCGATTCAGGGGTCAGAGGACACATTACAGCTCCAGCGGTCCCCTGCCACCCCCTCTAGGGAAGACCTCAGATTCAAATCAACTTTTCTCGAGATCCGTCAGGCCTATGCTTCCAGCGCTGATGGAGCCAAAGCCAGTCTGAGGGAACCTCCCGGACCCAATTTTCGATCCGATCACTCACCTCTCGAGTCACCAAATCGACGTGAGAACGGATATTTTCCCCTTCGGGAAGATCAGCGATTTCACAGGTCAATCGATACTTCCGACCGTCCTCCACCCTTCTTGCGTGCAGATATATGACTGGAACACGATATCTCCTCGTCAATACGCCAATCGAAGGAATAGTACCGGCGTCTCTTCCCATAAAGGGGACATAGACTCCGTCCCGGTTGTTTTGATCCACGAGAAGAGCCAAGCATGTACCCGATCGAAGCGCACGTCCCATTTCTGGAAGGGCCCCTGTAGGGTCAAGAATTTCAGGGACAGTTCCTGCCCGCAGTGCATTCATGGCTGCATGCACATATCCATTTTTGATACGCCGAGAAAGGAGTCCAATACGCCAACCCTTATGAACAAGAGTCGGTAACACCATCTCGAAAGGGCCCAAATGACCACTCACAAGTAGAAATGATTCACCGTCACGGTGACGTGACTCCAGTTCTTCCCATGGTCCGCTCCAGACAATCCGATCGTGAAATTGAGGATCAGCTAACCATTTCCTTATCTGCAACGCCTCGACAGCGGAGACCGCGACCCTTTTCCAAGACTCCAGAGCGACGGCTCGAATTTTTTCCTCACTCCAAAGATGACCATATGCGTATCTGAAATTACTCAACGTGACGCGACGTCGGCGAGTCGCAAGCCACCAAGCAGGTACCGCCAGTCCCCGTGCAAATAAACACGCCCATTTCGCGGGAAGAAATGCGAGAGGCGCAGCCACCAAACCACCGAGAAGCGCACCAAGAAGTGCGGCGGGACCATACTGGTGCCGCTTTCTTGAGCGAGGGGTTGCTTCTTTTTGTGTCATATCCCCCCTAGCACGATTATCAAAATTGTCTGTCATGATTCCTTAGGAACAGTGTATCCTTCGCACCCGCCTGCCAAACACCTTCCCGAGAGGAATCTTTAATGATTGTTACTATCTT
>JAACCY010000161.1 GCA_009937185.1 Planctomycetia bacterium | reverse complement strand
TTCGCCATCTTCACGATTGAGGAAGTCGGTGACTCCGCGCATGTGTTGGTGCACCTGTTCTTGCTGAACCGTGGGCGATCCAGAAAGGTTGTCGAGGTATTCCTTAGCTCCGAGGCCGGCGCGGGCTCCGAAGACGATCAGGTCAGAGAGACTGTTGCCACCGAGTCGGTTGGCACCGTGCAGCCCTGCGGAGCATTCACCTGCGGCGAAGAGTCCTGGGACGTTGGTCATTTGGCTGTGAGCGTCGACGCGTATGCCACCCATGTAGTAGTGAAGGGTCGGTCCCACTTCCATCGGCTGGGCTGTGATATCGACTTCTGCCAGTTCTTTAAACTGGTGGTACATCGAAGGCAGCTTACGCTTCACGAAGTCGGAGTCGCGGTGGCTGATGTCGAGGTAGGCCCCGCCATGCTCGGAGCCACGGCCTGATTTGACTTCGCGCATGATGGCGCGGGCGACGACGTCACGGGTCAGCAGTTCAGGTGGTCGGCGTGCCTCCCGATCTCCGTCGAGCCAACGTTGACCTTCTTCTCTAGTGTCGGCAGTTTCCGGAGCAAATTTTTCTGGAATGTTGTCAAACATGAATCGGACACCATCGGAATTGGTGAGGATTCCTCCCTCTCCCCGGACGCCCTCGGTGACGAGGATCCCTCGCACTGATGGGGGCCAGACCATGCCGGTGGGGTGGAACTGAGTGAACTCCATGTCCATCAGTTCGGCTCCGGCCCGGGTGGCCATGCCGTAACCATCGCCCGTGTATTCCCAGGAGTGGGATGTCACACGCCATGCCTTGCCAGCACCGCCCGTCGCGAAGATCACCACCGGAGCACGGAAGACGACGAAGCGCCCTGTATCCCGCCAGTAGGCGAGCATGCCGCTGATTTTGCCGCCGTCCTTGAGCAGATCGACACCGATGCATTCCGCGTGAACATCCATGCCTTGATGGATGCCGTGGTCTTGCAAGGTACGGATCAACTCGAGACCTGTGCGGTCTCCGACGTGAGCCAGGCGGGGGTAACGGTGGCCCCCGAAGTTGCGTTGGTTGATGAGGCCTGTACGGGTGCGATCAAAAACGGCACCCCAGTCTTCTAATTCGCGAACACGCTCGGGAGCATCTTGAGCGTGTACCGCAGCCATTTCCCAAACGTTGAGGAACTTGCCTCCACGCATGGTGTCCCGGAAGTGAACCTTCCAGTTGTCACGGCTGTCGACATTACCCATAGCAGCGGCCATGCCGCCTTCTGCCATCACGGTGTGTGCTTTACCGAGGAGGCTCTTGGTGATGACGCCAGTGTTGAGACCTAAGTTCGACGTTTCGATGGCGGCACGCAGTCCTGCGCCTCCGGCACCCACGACTAGCACGTCGTGTTCGATCGTCTGGATCTCATTGAGATCGATCATGTTGCCTCCTTCTTATTGACCACTCGTGGCCATAGACCACGTGTTGTAGTCAGTGATCCAGCCGTTACACGCGGCCCAAACATATAAGTCTGTGAACATCACCCAGAACAGACTGATCCATGCCAAAGGCATGTGTCGCTCATTGAGCCAGGTGCTTGCTTTCCATATCGCGTAGGTAATTCCTGTACTGCTCTCGTCACCATTGGCAAAACGGTTGAGACGGCCTCCCACCATGTGACGCCATGAGTGGCAGCCAAAGGTATATCCGCCCAAGAAGAGCACATTCAGGCCCATCATGATGGACCCGACACCGATGCCAAACTGGTAGGAAGTGGGATCACCGCTCCCTGCACTCCAGGGAACTCCGGCCTCTGTCATCGGCATCCATAACGCCAGCCAAAAGTCGTAGGCGAGAATAAAGATGAAGGCGACCGCTCCGTACATCGCATACCGATGCAGGTTTTGGATCAGCAACAGTTTTGTTTCACCTTGGTAAGTGCCTTGGGCGATGGGGCAAACAGTGCAACCTGCGGGTGAACCGACCAGACTTCTGTAGTAAGCCTTGCGGTAGTAGTAGCAGGTGCCTCGGAATGAAGCTGGGAAGATCAGAATGAAGAATGCCGGTGATAACGGCAATGCCAGCGGCATCCAGGCCACCATCTGTTCCCAGAAACTGAGCGCTCCCGCAGGAAGATTCCCCAGAAGAGCGTGAAAGGTGGGTGACCCCGCATAGTACTCCGGGTTGGCATAGACCAATGGGGAGTAAAAAGGCGAGAGATACGGGGCGGCGTAGTAATCCATCCCCATAAAAGCTCGAAGATGAACGTAGACGACGAAGGCCCCAAAGCCGAGCAGAGTCAGCAGGGGTCCCTTTTGCCAAAAGTCATTACGTTGGGTCTTCAATACCTGAGTGGCGTGGCCGCCTTCAGGTTTTTGACCCTGACGAGGGCCAAACTTCGGTTGTTCGCTGGTTGCGGTGCTCATGCTGAGCCATTCCTCTCCTCGATCGGAAACTCCAAATGGCCGGGATACAATTTTGAGCCCCGGACTGGATTCACCCTGAGGATAACGGGAGAGGGCCCAGAGATCACCCGATACGGGAAGGTGGATAGGGGTTTCCTGAGCGGTTCAAAGCGGTCAGACTCGGTGCCGGGAAGTTCCGGGGCGTGAAATTGGGAAGAAGGCTGCATTGATCGACGAGGCTCCAGATTCTGAGTCTGATGCCGTTCTACCACAGGAGGGCAAAAACGTCGCTCCTGATAGGGAGAGATTGGCCTCCTGTGCGGTAGCCTCTCTGGATCGTGCCCTCTGGAATTCCCGCAGTATTTTGAAGGCCATCGGTGACGTTCATAAAGATCGTCTATTCGAGGCGCTCAAAAAAGTGGCTGATCCGGATGCCGCTCTCGGGTGTCTCGAGAGAACTTTGACAGGTCCGTATGGGTTTCCCGAAGAACTATTAGAGGAAGGTCGGCTTGAAAGGCTGACTTTTATCTTCGGAGCGGGTGCCCCGATGGCCGATCTCGCTGAGGGTCATCTGGTTGAGATGACACGCCCCGAGTTTGCAATGGCAAGAGATCCCATCGTGGAGCCTCCTCGAATTGGCGGCGCGGATGAAACTGCTCGTTTGCGTTCGCTTTCCCGTTGGCATCGCAGAGAATTGTTACGCATCGTTTGCTGTGAGTTAGATGGCAGTATCGATGTAGAGCAAACCGGCGATGCTCTGAGTGAGTTGGCAGATCATACCGTGCGTGCTGCCTTCAAAGTGGTTGGGGCGGAAGATCTTCCTATGGGTGTTGTCGCCCTCGGAAAATGGGGCGGACGTGAGCTCAATTTTTCCAGTGATATCGATCTCTATTTTCTAAGGGATGATGATTCAGATCCTGGGCCCTGCGAGATGGCTGCTCGTGGGATTCTTCGAGTGCTCTCCGGGCATGGAGGAACATTCCCCATTTATCGTACCGACTTGCGTTTGCGTCCCGGTGGCGTGACAGGTCCTTTGGTGCCGACTGTCGGACAGGCTCGCGCCGAGTTCAAAGCAGTGGCCGGAACCTGGGAACGTATCGTGCACATTCGCAGCAGGTCTGTTCATGACGGAACTCAAGGGATGAAGCGGCTTCTCAATGAAGTGGCTCATTTCGTCTTTCAGAGACCTTTTGACCTTGAAGAGATTCAAAAACTTCAGGGTTGGAAAGAGGTCTTGGAGAGCAGTCCTGCCGGCAGGGATGATTCCGAATTGAAAGTGGGCTGGGGGGGTATTCGGGATGTGGAATACCTAGTCCAGTTCCTACAGCTCTTGCATGGACAAGTGCACCGATCGATTCGTGGGGGCAACATTTATCACTCGATTCGACGGCTGGGTGCCATCGGAGCATTGACCCCTTCCGAGTCGGCTCGAGTGCTCGATGGTTATCGCTTTCTTCGCAGAGTTGAGCATCACTGTATGCTTCAGCATCGTAGGCAGTCATTCCAGATCCCTGAAGATCCGGCTTTGCAGAAAGCACTCGCTAAATCACTAGGACATGACTCTGAAGACGAACTCTTCACCGCTCTAGATCTGCGGCGCGATCGAATTCGCGGAATATTGGAATCGCTTTTTCATACATTGTTCAGAGGTTACGGAGATGAAAGTTCGGGCGAAGTACATATTGTTTTGGCCTTTGAACCTGAGCCTGAAGTGATCGATCGAGTCTTTGGTCGATTTTCATTCCGTGACCCGCGTAAGGCTTATCAGTTACTTCGGAGACTCGCGTTTCCTCGTCAAACTGGATTGAGATCACCTCGGGCTCGTCATTATCTTGCGGCGTTGTTTCCTGTTCTTCTCGATGCGATTCGGTCAACGCCTGATCCGGATCAGGCAGCGCTGATGTTTGTTCAATGTGTCGAAACATTGGGTGCACCGGCGGTGTTTTATCAGCAGCTGACGGAGCGACCGGAGACGTGTCGCATTTTTGTAGACCTTTTTGGTCGAAGTCGGTATTTGTCAGAACTGTTGTTGAATCATCCTGGAGTTCTTGACGAGGTCGTTGACAGAGTTCGTACATTACGTCGAGCGACGGAAGAAAGTTTAATCGAAGAACTTCGATCGGTATTGACGGGTGTCAGCGATACGGAAGAGTTTTCTCGTCGACTGCAGGAGTTTAGAGCACTTCATTTCATCCATATTGGAATGCTCGATTTGAGTGGTCGGTTGCCGCTTGACCGGGTCTTGACCGCTTTATCTGCGGTGGCCAGAGCCATTCTGAAAGTGATCGATGAGCGCGCACTCGAGAGCACCCGTTCACGATTGGGAGACTTGATCGCCGATGATGGGAAGTCGCCCCGACACGCCATCTTGGCTTTGGGAAGGCTCGGTGGGAATGAGATGGGTTACGCCAGTGATCTCGATTTGATTCTTGTTCATGACGGCTATGGCATTACAGCAGAAGGACATGCAGAGCGGGTTTTCTGGACTGAGCATCTCAAGCATGTCACAGAACTACTCGGAAAACCTGGAACTGGGGGACCTCTTTACGAGGTCGATTTAAGGTTACGCCCGGATGGCGCTGGCGGTGCTCTGGTGACACGATTCGATGAATTTCAGGAGTATTTTCTGGGAGAGAGGTCGCAACTCTGGGAGCATCAAGCGTTGGTTCGAAGCAGTTTTGCCTGCGGAGATTCCGATTTAGGCGAAGAGGTTCAAGCATGGATCCAGGGCAATTTGGGTCGCAACGTGGAAAAGGAATTGATCGCCGAAGAGTTGGGTCTGATGCACGAACGCAGGCGACAAGCTGGCAGTAAAAAAGGTATCAACTTCCGTACGGGGCCGGGAGGATTGATCGATATCGAGTTCCTGGTTCAGAGTATGGTTTTGCGGCACAGGAAAGAACATCCCGGTATACGGGTGTCCTCCACTGCAATGGCGATAGCGGCATTACACGAATCTCATTTATTAGACGAAGAAGAGTTTTTGACACTTCGGACGGCATATCATTTTTTACGTCTTGTCGAAAATCGACTCTCTATGATGCATAGGGCGAGTATAAAAGTGGTGTCGGAAGAAGACGCTAGTCTTCGCGAATTAGCGATCCGGATCGGCTTTGCGGGAACACTCGCCGGTACTCCGGAAGAACGTCTTCGTGTCGAAATGATGGTGCAAACCGAAAGAGTGCAAGAGATCTTCCAGCGTATTCAGGGGAACTCTTTTCGTTGATAGCCGCTGCCTAGATCGGCTCTGCACCTAAGAGCCAGCCGCTGGCACGTTCCATAGCCTCTTCAGAAATCGAACTTCGGGGAACATCGTGCACACAGAGGTCCTCATATTTTTGCAAGCGGTGTGGACGATTCTTATCGAAGGAAGATTTCAAGCGTGTGGACCATTTCAACAAGCCGTGTGTATCGACGATGGGATCAAATCCCGGAACAATTGAAAATGTAGGGGTTCGTAGATTTTTAGCCTGGGAATGGGCACGCGACATCGCCGGCAAGAGGCGGGCAACAAAACAAAGAGGCAGGAAAAGTTGCTGTAAGGGGTCTTCTTGGTGAATGATTTTTTCATCTTCGAGATCGCTGACATGATCGGAAGCCCAGCGACTATCTGATTTCAGACCTAGGGCTCGCATGGCTCCACGCTGAAGCATCGCCAAGGGTTTAAGAGGGAGGAATCCCGAAATAAGTTGAGCCTTTGCAGTAAGGATACGGGTCAAGAGGTCGTCTTTAAAAGGAGGAGGTGCGAGTGCTGGAGAAGTCAGCACCGCGCCGATGGGCGCACTAGAAAGATCTCTGTCGATGTTTCCGAGAGCGAGGATGGCGGCGAGTCCGCCCATGCTGTGGGCCCAGACAAAGTGAGGCCGACGCGATTCATTCCCATCGGCGGCACTCCACAGCATGCAACGCTCGACGGTTTCGACGCAGGATTGAAAGCAGGTGCTGTTGAGCTGTAGATTTTTCTCATCTCTGACGTGAAGTAAATGCTGTTGATCTGCAGCGCTGAGATTCCGAATCGCATGAAGTACTTCTGCCGGACTTCCCTCTGTGAGGTAAGCACGCATCAGTCGATGATGAGATTCACTGCCATCACCTCCATGCCCAGGAAGGTCGAGTATCCTGACCGCGAATCCCTGATTTGCGAGAAAAGATGCCACCGAGAGCATGCGGCCTGCATGTTCTCCCAATCCGTGAACGAGGAGGATTTCCGAGTGAATGGCAGAGTTTCCCGGAGTTAATCTCCAGTGAGGCTCTGGGAAGACTCTGTATTCGAGGTGGTTTTGTTTCTTGTTGGTTGCAGTGCTATTGGACACGTATTTTCTCCATAGTTTCAAACCGGAAAGAAATTGCTGCTGGAAGATCAGATCTGTCTTGATGAACTTACATCAGGAATTAACCACGTAGATCTTACACTAAAATATCTCTGACGAGATTTCCGTGGACATCTGTCAGGCGAAAATCGCGTCCCTGATAAGGGAATACAAGACGCTCGTGGTCGATACCCAAGAGATGCAAAATTGTGGCATTCAGGTCATGCACATGCACCGGGTCGCGAGTGATGTTGTAAGAGAAGTCGTCTGTTTCCCCGTGGACGTAGCCCCTTTTGATGCCTCCGCCCGCAAGCCACATACTAAAACAGCGAGGGTGATGATCGCGACCGTAGTTTTCTCGGGTCAATTGGCCTTGGCAGTAGATGGTTCTTCCAAACTCTCCACCCCAGATCACCAGTGTGTCATCCAGTAATCCTCGTTGTTCCAAATCTTTGACGAGAGCCGCACTGGGTTGATCCACATCTGAACATTGTCTCTTGATCGTTTCTGGAAGTAGTTCGTGTTGATCCCAGCCGCGATGGTAGATCTGTATGAAGCGAACATCCCGCTCCACCATTCTTCTGGCCAAGAGGCAGCATGAAGCGAAGGTGCCGGGCTTGTCGACGTCGGGACCGTAGAGATCCTTCACGTGTTGAGGCTCTTTACTGGTATCGACTAATTCTGGAACCGACGTTTGCATTCGGTAAGCCATTTCGTACTGGGCAATGCGGGCAACAGTTTCAGGATCACCAATAGAGCTGACCAATTTGCCATTCAGGCGGGCGAGGTGGTCGAGCATTTCTCTTCGAGTGGTCCTTTCAACACCTGGAGGATCGGAAAGATAGAGCACAGGATCTCCGATGGATCGCAATGACACTCCTTGATATTCAGAGGGCAACATTCCTGATCCCCAGAGACGTTCAAAGAGCGCCTGGGCAGATCTCCGCCCGGTCCATGTGGCTTGCATCACCATGAAAGCGGGCAAGCTGGAGTTGAGAGACCCTAGTCCATAGTTGAGCCATGATCCGAGGCTCGGTCGACCGGGCTGCTGACTTCCTGTCTGCATGAACGTCATCGCAGGGTCATGATTGATCGCTTCAGTAAACATCGATTTGATGATGCAGATGCGATCAGCGATGGAGGCGGTGTGGGGAAGAAGTTCGCTGATCTCTGCACCGGCGGGGCCGTGTCGATCAAACTCAAATCGACTGGGCGCCACCGGGAATCGAGCTTGCCCACTGGTCATCGTAGTGAGACGTTGTCCGTTGATGATCGACTCGGGAAGATCTTTGTCGAATAGGTCGTTCATCTTTGGCTTATGATCGAAGAGATCGATCTGTGAAGGTGCACCAGACATAAACAATGAGATGACACGTTTAATTTTAGGTTTGCGATGCGGTGCCGTCAGGCTTCCTGCAGTGCCAAGAGTGTGAAGGGGATCAGCTCCAGCTCCCGCTGAAGCGAGCAAGGGAGAACCCTGCAACTGTGAGAGTGCGGCCATCCCCAAAGTAGATCCCACAGTGGCGAGGGATTTGCCAAAGAACTGGCGACGTGTCTCCTGGATGTTCATTTCCAATTCAGGATCCATGTTTCAACCCTTCATCACAACTTCGTCGAGGTTCATGACTAAACTGCAAACGAGCATCCATGCAGCATGTTCTGTTTCGTTGAGGTTCATATCTCTCGGCATTTCGCCTGTAGAGAGTAACTCTTTTGCGGCAGTCGGATCTGACAAAAATCTGTCACGCATGGAGTTCAAAAATTTAGCGAGTTCGTCGAGTTCATCATCTGTGGGCGTTCTGCTAGTAGCGATTCTCCACAGTCGTTGCAGTTTGTCTCGGTCGGAAAGTTCGGAGACATCGGTCAATAGATTTTCTGCAAGAACGCGTGCGCACTCTAAATATTGCACATCATTCATTAAGAGGAGCGCTTGCATGGGGGTGTTGGTGCGTTCCCGTTTGACGACACACGTTTCTCTGTTGGGAGCATTAAAGATGGCAAGGTAAGGAGGAGGGCTGGTACGCTTCCAAAAGGTGTAAACACTTCTCCTGTAGAGGTTTTCCCCTTTGTCCTGGACGAATTTGACGGTGTTACTGTCGACGTATCCGACCGCCTTCCACAGCCCGTCTGGTTGATAGGGTTTGACTCCTGGGCCGCCCATTTTTTCAACGAGTAATCCTGATAAAAATAGAGCCTGATCGCGAATCATTTCAGCGTCGAGACGGAATCTGGGCCCGCGTGCGAGGTACCTATTTCGAGGATCCTTGTCGAGGCTTTCGGGAGTGATGACGGTCTCCATACAGTAGGTGTCGGTCAGCATCAGTGAGCGAATGAATTGTTTTAAGTTCCAGTCCCGGTCGATGAAATCAGTGGCTAGGAAATCGAGCAGTTCTGGATGGCTAGGCCATTCACCTTGCGCTCCGAAATCTTCCGAAGTGGAAACGAGTCCGGTTCCAAAGAGTTGTTGCCAAATGCGATTAACGGTAACGCGAGAGAAGAGAGGATGATCAGAACTGGTCAGCCATTGGGCGAGTCCGAGCCTGTTGGCGGGAGCTCCTTCTGGCAATGGCGGCAGAAAAGAAGGCACCTTAGGAGGAATCGGTTCTCCCAGAGGTTGGTCGTACTGTCCTCTCGCAAGTAATCTTGCCGGACGCATGTCCATCCGCTCTGAGGCGACGAGGGTCGTGGGAATCATTCCGTTGAGTTGTTCCAGAGCTTTCTGTTGCTCCGCTATTTCCTGAAGCATGACTTTGTATTCAGGACTGTGTCGAGTGCGATAGAGGTCTCGCAGAAGGGAAGAGGTTCGTTCGTCTTGGAGTGTCGTGGGGCCTGTTAGCAGGATTTCCAACTCGAGTGTCTGACCATAGCCGCTGATGCCATAATCATCCCAATAGCAGTGTCCGCCAAATTGGGTGAATGCATAACCATCGATGACGTTACCGGGAGTGAATCCGATCTGATCTGCGGAAACTTGTAGGCGAACCCATTCCCCCGTTTTGGGAAGATCACCCATCGGGCGGTGACCCGGAGTATCGACTCCAAGAGTGCCAAAATTGATCAGGTCTTCACCCCAATACGCTCTGTGCTCCCAAGACCCTGCAGAGTGCACTTGCAGCATTACGGTCTTTGGAGGGTTTTCCGGGTCTAGCCAAGCCCAGACATAGAATTGATCGTCCTTGTTCACTGTGATGGGGTCGTGAGCTTCATTGAAATAGTGCTGAACGATACGGTCGGTGGTGCTTTTCTGGAGACGGCTGCGTTTCCCGGAGCGAATCGGGTGATCATCTCCGCTGACCCAGTTCCAGTCTTTATCACTCCCATTGTTGACGAGCTTTTTTGCCGGATGGGATTCGTCGTCACCCCATACCGTATCGAAATGTGGAGGCATGAAATCATGAGCAAGGCTGAGGCGAACACGCCCTAGGCCGTGTTCGATGTAGCGGCTGGCGAAGTGAAGATTCAGGGTGAGTTTCACCCGGCCAGTTGTTCCGAAAGGAGTGTCACTGGCGAATATCGCGACGCGTCGTTCTTTGCGATGGACTCCTTCTACCGCCCAGCCGTCGTCGAGGGTGATGTTGCCGTCGATAGCAGCCGTCACCTGCCAGTTCGGTTGTTGATGATCTGCGTAGGCGTGTTTCCAGTCAACTGCAACAGCTTCACCCTGAGCGAGGCCTTCTGCATCGAGGGACTCTACCGTCCCTTCGATTTCAGTCAGAACGATGTTGGAATTGCCGGCACGACCAGGGCCTCCTCCGGGAAGGCTCTCATGAAGCAAGCCTTCGATGCGAAGAGCCTTATAGACTCCCGCGTCGATCACGGTGCTGAAAGTATAGATGTCTTGGGCAGGGTTTTCACCGGCTGCTAAGTAGGAGCCATCTCCGAGAGGCTCCAGTGTGGAGGCGGTGGATGTTTCAAAGGTATCTACCTCGAAGTCATGCCAACGATTTTCTTCAGCGAGCCACTTTGCTTCAAAGTTCTTTTGTGCAGCGTCTAATTCTTGCTGAGGTGCACTCTGTTGTTTTTTCATCTCTTCGACTTGTTGAGTCAAAGCTGTTTGTCGCAGTATTTGTTCTTCTGTTGGAACCTTGACCACCGGTGGATGGGCTTTGGCGTTTCCATCCATTTCGGCTTCGGCTGTATTATTGAAGAAACTATAGAGACCGAAATAATCTTCTTGAGTCACAGGATCAAACTTGTGGTGATGACACTGGGCGCAACCCACTGTCAGCCCTAAGAAAACGGTTCTAAATGTATTGGTGCGATCGACCGAATAAATCATTCGGTACTCTTCGTTAATGGCTCCACCTTCACTCGTAGTCGGATGCGCTCGAACAAATCCGCTGGCGATCTGGTCTTCCAAAGAAGCTTCGGGAAGAAGATCTCCGGCCAGTTGTCCTTTGACAAATTCGTCGTAGGGAATGTTCTCATTGAAGAGTTCGATCACCTTGTCTCTGTAGGGCCACATCTCTCTGTAGTTATCCAGATGTAAGCCATGAGTATCTGCATAACGGGCGGCGTCGAGCCAGATTCGCCCCCAATGTTCGCCGAATCTGGATGATTCCAGAAGTCGGTCGAGAACTTTATTCCAGGCATCGGGTTCAGTGTCGGAGCGGAAGTTGTCGATTTCTTCAAGGGTGGGAGGAAGCCCCGTCAAATCAAAGGTAGCTCTTCTGATGAGTGCTTCTTTGGAAGCGCGTCCTCGCCAAGAAAGTGGCCATGACTGAAGTTCGCTACGGATCAAGGCATCGATAGGCGTACTCGCCACTTGAGGAGCGAGGTCGGGAACGTGAGGTTGATGAGGAGTCTGAAAAGACCAGTGGGCTTCATATTGTGCGCCTTCTTCGATCCACCGGCGAATCACTGCAATCTGATCCTGAGTCATCTCTTTATGGATTTCCGGAGGAGGCATCCTCTCTTGTTCATCGGAGCTGGTGATGCGCTGGAAGAGGAGACTGAGTTCGGCATCTCCAGGTGTAATAGCCGCCCCTGCAGTTCGTTTTCGTGTGGAGTCTTCGAAACTGTCTAGGCGTAGCTCTGCCTTACGGGCGGCAGAGTCGGGGCCATGACAAGGGAAGCAATGGTTGGAGAGGATGGGGCGAACTTGTTGATTGTAGGACAGCGGAGTTTCTTCGCGGGCAGATTTTTCTGTAAAGCTTGCTGTGTAAGCACCGTGGACTCCAGAAGCCAATATGAGCAACAACAGAAGAGGAAGGGTGATGTGATAACCGAGAAGGGAGTTGTGATGATCTGAGAAGTGATTTCGTTCCATGCGATCCTCTCCAATGGGTCTGGATTGTCGCATGAGTGCCGGTGAGGTCCAAGTGCGACCCGGTGAGTAAGAATACTCTTTCCATTCTTTCCGGCTGGTTTCAGAGAAGGAAGGCAGAAGATATCATTCTTCATGTCTTGCAGGTGAATCGCGCAGAAGGAGCATGAATTGACAATGAGAATCATGGTGTTAATAGGAGCGGTATTGCTTCTCGTGAGCGCTCCTTTGGGGATGTTGAATGCTGCGGATGACAAGCCTGGGTATACGGATACTCCTGTAATTCCAGGTCAGAAATGGAAGGTTCATGATGCTGAGAGGCCCCGCCCCAAGGTGATGGCACCCAATGCGGTTTATCTGACTTCTCGGCCGAAGGACGCAAAGGTGCTTTTTGAAACAGGGAAAGATCTCGCAAACTGGAGAAACGGCTCAGCAGATGCAAAGTGGGGTTTTGTCAACGATGCCATGCAGGTGATTCCTGGCACGGGTGATCTCTTTTCTAGAGGTGAATTTGGTGACATACATCTGCATTTGGAGTTTCAGACCCCTTCAGTAGTGACCGGTGTTTCTCAGGGTAGGGGAAACTCGGGCGTGTTTCTCATGGGTGTCTATGAAGTTCAAATACTAGATTCCTTTGAAAATCCTAGTTATGCCGATGGCCAATGTGGGGCGATTTACGGGCAGTGGCCACCACTGGTCAATGCTTCGAGTCCTCCGGGTGATTGGCAAAGTTACGACATTATGTTTTGTCGGCCTCGTTGGAATGAAAAGGGTTTGGTCTCTCCCGCAAGAGTGACGGTGATTCACAACGGCATCGTTATTCATAATAACAGGGAGATCATGGGCCCGACTCGTCATCGAACGACCACTTCGTATAAGAATCATGGGAGTGTAAATTTTACCAAAGGCCCGATTAAACTTCAGGATCATGGGAACCCGTTAAGATTCAGAAACATTTGGGTTCGGGATCTTGAAAACAGAAATGACATGGGAAGCTAGGTTCAGTTGTCCGGAGATATCAATCTCAATCAATGGTGGAGAATCGTCGAGGAATCGGTGATCCGGGGTGAAACACAGCCGGTCGGATTTGAAGACTCGGTTCCAGAAGAGTTAGTGAATCTGGCTCGAGCAGCGGTTTGTGAAGTTCGCATGGACCTGGATCCCGTGGAGAAACTCCTTGAGAAATCGGAGTCATTGAACACACCATGGGATGCGGTGCATTCACTGATTCAACTTCGATCCCAATTGCGACTGGCACGCGGAGATCAAAAGGTTCTCGGTGATCTTCGGGAGTCTGCAGAAGAATTAATTCAAAATAATCCGGAACTACCGACCCGGGCCAGACTTCATCATTTTCTAGGTATTATCGATCTGCAGGTCAATCGGCCTGGAGCTGCCCTTGGACAATTGACCGAGGCATTAGAGTGTGTGGGCTCAGCGGCCTGTCGCCCGTGGATTATGGATGGGATCAGTCAGTCTTATCTCTATTTGGGAGCGAGGACGGAAGGTCGGAGATCACTCCGTAGATCTATCGTCGACAAGAACTTGGTAGACGACCATTTGGGTATCGCTATTTCTTCGGGATCTTTGGCTTTGGCAGAACTGCAATCGGGAGAGCCGGAAGCGGCACTCTCTGTCCTCGATGAAACATTGACTCGTCGGGGAGAGCATTTAGAGACGCTTTCCAAATTGCGACTCTATACTTTTTGCCTACAGGCGGCTCTTGAATTGAAAGATGAAGAACAGCTTCAGGAGAGTCATCAGAAACTGGATCAATGTCTTGCAGAGTGTGGTGAAGTCGAAGTCCCTCCCATCGGATTTGCGTGCATTGCTAGGGCGAGAGTCTTTTCGCATGAAGGAAATCACGATGCCGCAATGGCAGAGTTGGATCATGCTGCACGGTTATTGCAGCATCCAGAATTGCTAATGCTGATCGATTACTGGCGTGTGCAATTGACGGGCAAAGAAAAACGCACTGAACTTCAGTTGAAAAATCTTGAAGAGCGCATCGATAGTCTCGACAAAGTGATGGAGGGAGAAATCCTCTCTCGTTTGCTGTTGGCAGATATCGCTATGGAAAAAGGATGCAAAGAAGAGGCGATTGATCGTCTTGAGGTCGCCTATTCCAGAGTGGTTCAGACCAATCAGCCTCATTGGTTAGAGTTGGTCGATGGTGCTTTCCGAAAGATTGATCCGGCAAGACAGGCCGCGAGAAGTATTGAGCGATTCAGTGGGCGTCCTGCAGAGCAGATGGCTCTGACCACCACAGAAGATGCGACCATTATCTTCGCTGACTTGGCCGGGTTTACTCAGAGGTCGACCGAGTTGTCTGCGGAGGAGGTGATGGAGACGGTGAGAAGTGTCTTTGAACTCGCAGTGCCTTTGTTAGCGCAACACCAAGTTCGGCCCTTGCAACACCTAGGAGACGGATTGTTGGCCGCATGCCAAGGCGATGACCACGAAAAACGGGGCTTGGATTTCGCACTCGATTTTGTGGAAAGAACATCGCTCGCTTCCCGAATCCGCCGAGAAATGGGTGAGTCATGGGGGTTGGATTTACGCGCTGGAGTGAACTCCGGACCGGTGGTCTTTGGAATGCTGGGATCCAGTTATAAACAGGAATGGTTGGCGATCGGCAAGACCACGAATTTGGCCGCTCGATTGCAATCGAAGGGTGAAATTGGGGAAGTTGTCACGTTGCCAGAATTGGCGAAAAAGGTCGGCTACGAGAATTCAGAGGCGATCATCAAGCCCTATGATATGAAAGGCTTCGACGCTCCGGTCTCTGTCATGAAGATACCCATTCACGTGATAGAAGAATAAGATCAATCCGTCGGTGCCAGATTCGATTCCGGAGTGGACTACGGTTCGAAGTCTTCTTCTCGGAAACTCACTTCGCTGATTTCTTCTTTGTCATCTCTGGCGAGCACGAGGATGGCACCGTGAGGAACGATGAGATAACCCTCTCCTGCAAACTGTATTTCGATGGCCGCTTTACGTAAGAACAGCACCTGATCTCCCACCTTCGCTTCGAGAGGAAGGTAGATAGGAGAGGGCGGTTCTGTGATTTTCCAGGGCTCTTCGCCCACTTCTGTGGGAGGTGTCATCGGGGTTCCTGGGCCCACTTCTACGACTTTTCCGCTTTGAACCTCGTTTTTCTCGACTGCACTGGCAGGGAGGATTAATCCCTCACGAGTGCGCTCTTCGCCCTGAGAGGGTGAGACGAGGACTCGATCTCCGACAACGATCAGTTTGCTACCATCTCCGAACATTGGACCTCCTGAGAACTTTCATCTTTCTTGAGTTTGGATCTCCGATCCTGCGGGTCAAGAGGATATCATGTGGTTTCAGGTAAGAGCCTTCGAGCAGCAACGCATGAGGGAATGCGTCGGAGCCACTCAGGTATACTCCACTGGAGGATTCGGTGTCAGAAACGTCCGCCAATGTTTCCGAAAACCATCTCCCTCAACCTCTCGCACGGATATTGCCGGTGCTGGAGGCTGCGAGGGGCGATGCCCGTTCATTACACGCAGCGGCTTTCGCCAGCCTTGAGGCTGTGGTGCGCTGGCAGGGTCTGTTGTTGCTGACCGCAAGGTCTCGCCTTTCGTTACCAGTGGACCGCGAAAAACGAGTCCAGAATTTCTTAAAGAGACCTTCATTTGGTTCATGGGTTGAGGTGCTACTCAGGCACGGTGCCCGAGAGCAAGACTCTGACTCGTCGCAGGGTGCCATCGGCATATTAGAAGATTTGCGCCAGGTGTTAGAGACGCCCCGCGAAGAGTACACGGCGATGGTGAAAGCGATCACCGGTCGTGGTGGCAACAAACCGCAACGTTGGATCGATGCCCTCGAACATTTGCCTCCCTACCGAAATGACTTCATCGGTCACGCCGGATTTCTAACAGACGAACATTATGAGAATAAATCGCCGCTCTTTGATGGTGTCGTCAAGGCGGTCATCGAGTCGATGAGTCAGCTTGACCAACATCTCAAGGTGCATGCCCTTGAAAACTCTGGGACGAGTCTCGATCTTCAAGGCAGTGCTGCTATCTCCAGTGAACAGGAAGTACCTGAAGGTATTCAACCGGGGGAATGTTTTCTGACGCGTAGCACCGGTGAACTTCTCGTGGGGATGGGAGAGTTGACCCATTTTGATAATGGGGCTGTCTATCTCTTCGACCGTACTCCCCGGGAACGTCGTACCGAATTCATCGATTTTGCTTCTGGCGAGAGAAGTCGCCGAGATGGCATTGCTCTGCTCGAATCCAAATTCACTGAAAACCTATCGATGGATAAGGTGGAGGGCGACAAAGGCAAAGAGGTGGTCACTGGACGCCTCTCGCTCAAAACCCATGCCTTGCGTCATACGATGACCACTCAGGATCGGATATGGGTGCGTGTGGTGTTGGAGAATCAGTCACCGATTCCGGCCACGTTCAGTCTTCAAGGAGAAGAATCCACGGGTTGGAACTGGTGCGAAGAGACCTTTGTTGTTGATCAAGAAGTCGGGGCCAACGAGAGTTTGGCCTGCCTGATCGCGGCTGTTCCTGATCATGCGGGAACGGTGTCTCCTCCTCGAGTCAGTGTCTCTTCTAGCTTTGATCCCAAACCACAGAAGTTGGAGCCTGAAGGTCCTATTCGTGTGACCGATCCCGACCCCCTCTCTTTGGTGGGGCGCGCCGATCAGGTTCAGGGGATTTTGAATCGTCTGTCTCAAGAAGACCGTCCCATCGCGGCGACTCTGATCGGTGGCGCAACGGGTCAAAGAACCGGTGTATTGATCAGTGAAGTCGCGCGCAAAGTTCGAGAAGAAGGCCAGCGAGATTTGCAGGGCACCTTTCGGGGTGCAGCGGGACAACCTCTCAAAGGGTTTCAGGATTTGTTGAGGGATCTGGTTTCAATGCAGACCTCGGATGAAGATTCTGAACAGATGCGCGAAACGGCCGCTGTTCTTTTGGAACACTGGCTAGGATCCGATGCCGCCGCGATCTCTTATTTTCTCGACGAACTGACAGGGGAAGGGTCACTCGATAAAAGCGCGGAACAGATGCGTTCATTCTGGTGGTTCAAACTCTTTTCGGCAGTATCTCGGGAATCGCCCCTCCTTCTCGTGCTCGATGACTTGGAAGCCGCCGATCCCGACTCTCTGGGGTTGCTCAAGGGTTTGCTAGAACGATTCTCCCAGGAAGAGATCCCCGTGAAGGCCATCGCTGCGATCGAGCGGGATGAAAATATAAAAACTCAGCCACCCGAAGGCTGGGGCGATGGTGTCCCCCTTCAGGTGATCGAGGTGGAGCGTACCAATCTCAAAGCGATGGAAGAGATGCTTTCTCTCGCTTATGTGGGGGCTCCATTTCTGGATGATCTTCCCTGGTTGGCACAAGAGCTAGATGAACGTTCTGCCGGCAACATTGGATTCGCCATCGATCTGGTTCGTTCCTTAGGCCCAACGGGCCAATCCGTCTTTGAGCCGTCCAGCGAGAAAAAATGGGGGCTAAAAACACCCCTTCCCGAGAGAGATACCTTTGTCGAAAACTTGCCGGCTCGACGTGGCGATCTTTACAGTGGTTTATTGGAAAAGATGCCTCCTGAGCAGGTAGAGATTTTTGAATCGGCAGCCTTGATCGAAGGCGAGATTCCTGTCGAGGTTCTAGAGAGACTGCATGAAGATGCGGACGCTCTCGACGATGCGCTCGATTGTTTTGAAACGGATGGATTCGGTGAAGCCGTCGATACCGACCTGACCATCTATCGCTTTAAGACGGAGACAGCGCGCGATGCTGTCCTAGAGCATTTTGGCAAAAGTGGTCGCCGTGCCGCGATGCGTCGCCGCAGAAAACTCGCCTCCGCACTGGTGGATATATACGGTGCGGAAGGAGAACAATCGAGGGCGATCGGAAAGCTGTATCTGGATGGCGGGCAGCCCCAGGAAGCGATCCCCTGTTTATTGACAGCGATGGAGCGAAGAAAAAACCAAGGACGCAATGTCGAGGCACTCGAGATTCATCAGATGATCCAACAGGGGGTGGCAGCGGACGGAGAAATACCGATAGATGCCGTCGCTTCTTATCGTCTGAGTCTCGCGGATATTCAGCTGAACCTTGGGGATAGCGAAGAAGCAAAGAAAACTATGCAAGAGAGTCGTTTCGAGAAGGGTTCACACGAATACGTTCAGTCAGGAATCATACACTCCAATATTCATTATAGATCGGGAGAACTGAAGGAGTGCCAAGAGTGGTTGGACACTATTCGTGAGAGCATGGAGGCGTTGGGAGATGCCAAGATGGAGCAAAGTTACCGAACGGTCCGATATGCTCTTCACGTGCAGTTCCAAGAGTACCAAGAAGCATTACAAGAATCGGGAAGAGTTTTGGAACTGGTAGAGCAATCGAACGATGAGTTTGGAATGGCTCGGTGCTTTGCTAATCGGGGTACAATTTATATTCAAAATGAGGAATATGAAAAAGCTAGGGAGTGCAGCCACAAGGCCGTAGAGCTTTTCCGCGATATGGGTCGACTGGATCTTGAACTGATTGCTCGTGTTGGGTTAGCCCTTACGGAGTTCCATCGTGGACATTTAGAAAAAGCTGGTGAAGGATTTCAAAAAGCTATCGTCGGTTTTCGCTTACTACAAAATAGGCACGCCCTATCAAGGAATTATTTCAACTTGGGCAATGTCTATCGGCTGCAGGGCAAATTCGATTTGGCGCTGGACAGTATCGAGCGGTCCGCAGAGGTTCGTCAAGAGATCGGCGATCAGGCGGGCTTGGTTAAATCACGGCTCTATATCGCCGAGCTCAAAGCCTCTTTGGGAAACTGGTCCAGTGCTGATCAGTCGTTGACGACGGCCTTGGAAATCGCCAAAAAGTTGAATCAGGAAATTTTGATCAAAGAAGGCGAAATCAGAGTCCTGTTGAACCAGTTGTCCAAAGGGGAGCTGATTGAAGCGGCTGCTGTCGATCAACTGCAAGTGGCAGACACGGATGATCCTCAATTGAGGGTGGTTTGGTTTGTCTTGCTCTGTCGTTTCAGTCAAATCTCTGGAAGAGCTCTGACCGATAAACAAGCAGAAGACATCGGGGCGATGATCGATGAGTGTAAGACCATCAATGTGGTCCAATACAAATGTTTGCTCACGGCTTCCCTGGCGCTGGTTTTGGATGACAAGGAAAAGGCGATCACTCTGCTTCATGAGGTGATCGACGATGAGACGATGCCTCCGGGAGCCCCTGTCGATATGGTGCTGTCTGCACGAGCGACGTTGGAAGAATCGGGATCGGCGGAGAGAGAGAAATGGGAGGCTATGGCGGTCCGATCGGTGGAAGAGAAATCTCACCTGATCGAGCGCGCCAGCGATCGGCGTCGCTTCCTCAAGGCCCGATTGGGACGTCTGGGGGACTGATTCTCCTCAAAAGCCATTATCGTTATCAATTTTCACGAATTTGGCCCTGTCCGACCGGTTTCCGGAAGCGGATGAAGTGGGTAGTATTGGTACTGAGGGAGTGTGTAAGTGTTGCACTATCTGCTCGATGCATGATCTAGGGCTCTGAGTGCACTTTTAGCACTCTTTGACCAAGATCTCCCGCCCCTCGATCGAGCTATTTTTGTATCCATGAAAACGGGGCCCGAGGTCCCAGGAGGACACCGATGCGGAAGACGACTCTGTCTATCCTGTCCATACTGTCCATCGTTATCGGTCACGCTCTTTGGGGCGGAACCGAGGTGTGGGCTGCTGATCGCATTGCGGTCAGTTCTACCGCTGCTGCTCAGGGGAGCGATGTAACCCTGGCGGTGACGATTGAAAACGACGTTCCTATCGTCGCTTTCTCTTTTGGGCTGTTGCACGACGCGGGGAGTATGACTCCCACTCTGATCGAGTACACCGGGCCTGTTGCGCCGGATTTCATCGCGACCTCCAGCGATTCCGCAGGGCACTCCATCGGCGTGGTTCTCGATTATGAATTGGCCAACCTGATTCCTGCGGGGGGAGCACGCCTCGCGGCGATCGCTCACTACGCGGTCTTGCCGTCCGCTCCCAGTGGCAGCTTTTCCGACGTGACCCCCGGAACGATCGGGAATCCCCCCATCGGTCCCGAGTTCAGTGACGGCTTTGGCAATGCCATCACGCCGTTGGTGGAATCGGGTGGAGTCGGTGTTCTGGGACCGTTGCCCACCGATAATCCGGCCACATTGGGAAATCTTCTGCGGACAGTGCGTCATGAAGTCGGCGGATCCAGTTTCTTCGAGACGTATCTGCCGGGGACGGGTCTTTTAGATTCAAGTGTCACACTTTCGAGTGGAGCGCCGATCGATCTGATGGGTGATCTCCTTGGACAGACCTGGATTCTTTTAGGAGGAGACGACCCTGCATTGGCGCACATTGATGCGCAGGGCAGTCTGGTCGGTGAAACCGCGACAGGTGCTGATCCGATCGCCATTATGGGTCTCGCAGGAAATCGCATCGGCGTCACTCACGCCGATGGAACCGTACAAATCGTTTACCCCGATGGAACCGTGCTCTTTGGTGGCGACGGAGTTGGCGATTCTTCGGAAGATGGCCTGATTGGGCCGGCTCAGGTGTTGCCGGGTGCGAGTGCCTTCAGTCATTTCGCCCCTGGACCTGGGAATAGCAGTTGGCTCGCAGGCGGGGAGCGATTGATTCGTTTGCTGCCGAATGGCAATGTGGTGACGGATCGGGTCACCGGGCCGGGCCAGACGATTTTGGATCTGGCACAAGGTAGCGGTGGCAGCATCTTTGTGTTGACCCCGACCCGATTAGAACACCGCGCCACCGATGGTTCTGTGATTGCGAGCACCGATCTGCTGGCAGCACGTTTACCGTTGGCGTTGGCGACGATTCCTATAAATATAGCGGGAGATGAAGAGACTCTGATCGCCGTCCTAGCGGATGGCACGGCGGCTTCTTCTTTGTTGACGGTCTTTGCCACATCGACGTCAGCGATCGATTTAATCTCGGATGACGCGTTGCCTGTTACCGCGGACCTCAACTCTCAATTGACATTGGTTTCTGCGGGAATCAATGCGCCCACTGTGGTGGTCAGCGGAACCGATGCCAACAATGATCTGGTGATCACGGCTTTGGGGACTTCTGGCATCGAGTGGTCTTTGGGGTATCCCGGAGCGGGTTCCGACGTGTTGTTGTCCAATGCCGCCTCGTCAGGGATACCGACCGCAACTTTCCTGAGAGATCCTGATTTTGATGGGGACGGCTATAGTAACAACGATGAGTTGCTCACCGGTTCTAGCCCCTTCGATACTCTGGAAGATCCGACCGATGTGGTGGCCGATTATGTGCCGCCGATGGCGACTTTGAACGCATCACTGATCGATGATATCAACGGGAACGAGGTTCAGGACTGTCCACTCGTCTGGACCTGGAACTCGCCGACGACCAATAACCCCGACACCTTTGAAATCACTCGAATCACTGATGGAGTGGTGGGGGTTACGGTGTCCGTTCCCGGCGCTGAGCGCAGTTTGATCGATCTGGACCCACCTCCCGGAACGCATGTCTATGTGGGTGTTGCCGTTCAGGCGGGGGGGGGTTCCGATGTTCTAGAGACTTCTCTCGTCGTCGGGACCGGTGAGGTGGAGCAAGAAGTGCCCATCGATGTGCCCTTTGAATTTACGGAGATCTACGACATCACGTCGCGGCCCGATGCGGAGTTGGGCGGGGTGCGTTATTACGTGACCGATGCCGCCAACGGTCAGGTGTATGGTCTGGATGAAGATTTCAATCCGCTCGCAGTGATTCCCAGTCCCTTTGGTGAGGGTGTCCCCTGTACCGGGATCGCCTATGTACCCTCTGGAGATGCCGGCAACGGTTCTCTAGTGATCGGTAACGGCCAATCCGGGGTGCAGATTCATCTGATCGAGATCACACTGACTGTGGAGTTCCTCAGGGATTACTTCCTGTTTGTTCCTGTGCCCTTCGGCAGTAAATCGCTGCTGCCAGGAGCGGTGGAAGGTTCGACCGGAGGGATGGGTTACGACGAAGGCAGTGGCTCTGTTTTCTCGACAGATGTGACTAATTGCATCATTCTCGGCATGGCTCATGGTGGCAGTGGCGCGATTGATCCGAGTAAATCTTTCGCCCACCCCAATGAGGGCTCTTCGCAGAAGGGGTGCACCACCAAGGCGTGCCAGCTGGCGAATGGCGGATTTGTCGGTTGTGTTTCGAACCTGTATCTCACCAGTTCGAGACCAGACGGGACACTGGAGATCATCGAAGTTTCGGTGAACGACGGTGTAGCGACTCAAGTGGGCGAAGGCATCAGCCTTGCCGGTATCGAAGATCCCGGTGGCATCGTCTTTGAAGGCGATTCCTTCACGATCACCGGAAACAGCGATGGTTCGGTTTATCAGGTGCAATCGACGGGAACCTTCATTCGCGCAGATGCCAATGAAGATTTCATGGTGGATATCGGCGATACCATCACAACTCTGGACTACCTATTCACCAATGGAGCCGGTCCTGAATGTCTGGCACGTTTGGATATCAATGACGACAATATGATCGATATTGGCGATGCGATTTACTTGTTGAATGCGTTGTTTGTTAGTGGGTCTGCAGATCCTCCACCTCCATTCGGCAGTTTCCTAGACCTCGTTCCGGGTCCGGATCCGACACCCTCGGCCGTGACACCGTGTCCATAATGAAGGAGGTTCAAATGATAGGAGCACATACGATGTGGCATAAAAAATTACTGACAGTCTCGACAAGAGTTTTCTGTATGGTTCTCTGTGGCACGCTCTGGGTGAACTCCGGTGGTCTGCTGGCCCAAGATCCGGGCTTTGATCTGACCATCGGTCTTCCGGCAGAGGTGGTCTACAACTCGGCGGCTCCAGAGGTCGCTAGTTTCTCCGGTTCGATTCAACTTCAAGAGACGACGACGACGAATGGCGGAGCGGATCCCCATGCTCAACTTCAAGGTTATTCGCTGGGAGTCGGCCATGATGGGGCTTTGCTGGAAGTGACGTCTGCCATCGTCACGACCACAGGTCCGAGTGGTGAATCTGTCGATTTTGAGGATGTGGGTCTTTTTGCCGATGGCTTCACTTTTGGAGTGGTCTACTCCTTCGTAGGTTCATGGACGCTCTCATATGAGACGGCGACAGAACTGGGAGTGGCTCAGTACCAATTGTTGGCGGGAGTGCTGACGGGTGCTGTCGATTCAACAGTGACTTCGATTGCGAAGTCGGACAGCCTAGGAGTCCCTCCTGTTGTTTCAGTGGTCGTGATCAATGGCGCATCGATACCGATGAATGGTGTGGTTGCCGATACCCAGTTGGTTCCGTTTACTCCAGAATTTGAATTGTCCGTCAATGCACCCTCGACGGTGTATTACCCTGAAGCAACGCCTGAGCAAGAGATCTTCACCGCGACGGTCAATTTGGAAGAACTGGTACTTCCCGGTACCGCTGCCGAAGATTTGTCTCAGGTTCAAGGCTATTCTTTTGCTGTGGGTCATGATGCGTCCCTGATGCAAATCAACAGCATTGCAACAGTGATCACTTCCGATACCGGTTTGGCTCCTGATTTTGTTGAGGATGATATCTACACTGATGGAGTCACTTCGGGTGTGGTCTTCAGTTTTCCAGGTCTTTGGACATTAGCCTTTGATACTTCACTCCCCCTTGCGTCGATTGAATATCAGTTGGCTTCGGGAGCGTTGACAGGAGCAGCGGGTTCTACATCGACTTCGATTTCCTTTGTAGATACTTTGGGAAGCCCAGTTGTCGATAATGTAGTTGTCGTCAATGGCGCATCCATCTCCGGTTCACAGGTGAATGCCAATGCGGACCTAGTCCCCTTCACGGGCTCACGGTTTATTCGTGGCGATAGTACTCAGGACGGGACACTCGATCTGGCGGATGGTATTGGAGTTCTCTCATACTTGTTCGCAGGAGGTTCTGCGACGTGCATGAAAGCTCTCGATCTCGACGGCTCGAATCACGTCAGTATTTCTGACGGTGTTCAGGTGCTCTGTGCGATTTTCTGTGCGGGCTCCCCACCGCCTTCTGCTCCTTTTCCGGACTGTGGCGTGGATTTGGTCAGCACATTGACATGCAACAGTTTTAGCGTGTGTCCATAACGCTGGAGACGACATGAAATGGGAGAGATCACCGTTTGAGAAGCGTTGAGAAGGAGCCTCGAGAAGCCATAAAAAGCATCTCGAGCGCCCCTTGGCAGTGCTTCCTCGGTCGCACGCTTCTCGTCCCTGATTTCTCTTCGAGAGATCGTGTCCTTCGGAATACCTCTGTGTTGTTTTTGCTCCGGAAGGCTTATGCTATCTGTAGTAGAAGGTTTGATTCGGAGAACGCTCCGGACCTTCCAAGGTCGAGCCCAGACGTTGCAGGAGTTTCATAATGGATGCGCCCCGTTTTGAAAGATATTCCGCGGTACCTCTCTTTGAGGGTCTTCAGCATGAAGAGATCGGTGCACTTCTCGGATATTCAGAGACGGTCGAAGTCGAAGCAGGCGATGTCGTTATCGATGAGGGCTCTTCTCCACAATATTTTTACGTGATCGCAAACGGGGTCTTGGATGTCGTTCTGACCGACAAGGGGGAAACCCCTAAAGTGTTGGCGCGTCTTTCTGACTTGAGTTGTTTTGGAGAGATGGGCCTCGTCAATGACGCCCCTCATAGTGCCAGTGTTATCGCCGTAGAGAATTCGAGACTGAGAAGATTTAGTATCGAAAAGTTTCATCAGTTGATGGCGCTCGAAGACCGAGTGGTATACCGAATGATTTTGGGGTTAGCACGCCTCATTTCTCACCGTCTTCAATCCAGCGATGACCGAAGGGTTCGATAACCTTGAAGGTACAATTGATTCCCTCGACAGTCGGGGGCTCCGGAAAGCATCAACTGCTCAGTTCATTTCTTATCGATGAAAAAATATGCGTGGATGCCGGGTCTATCGGTTTCCATTTAGATCTAAATTTACAATTAAGTGTGAAGCATATTTTTCTGACTCACGGACATAGTGATCACCTCGCCAGTTTACCGATTTTCTTAGATGCTCATTTCGGTGAAGGATCAGAAGACCCGGTACCCGTTGTGATTCATGCTGACGAGGCCACCTCAAAGACCATTATGGAAGATGTCCTCAATGATCGTCATTGGCCCGATTTCTTTCGTATTTCGGAGGAAAACAATCTGGGAATGATCGAACTGATCCGAGTGATTCCTGAGGAAGTAATCGAGATCGAAGGATATAAGATCACGCCGGTACGAGTGGACCATGTGGTGGAAACTTTGGCATATGTCGTCGAAAAAGATGGTTCGGCACTCGCGGTAGTTACAGATACTGGTCCTACCGATGAGATTTGGGAAGTGTGTTCCAAGATAGAGGGTTTGCATACCGTGATACTGGAACTGTCATTCCCTGACAGTCTGCAATGGTTGGCAGAGGTTTCGAAACACCTCACGACCTCGGACTTCGTCAAAGAAAGAGCAAAGCTACCCGGGGCAGATGAGCTGCGATTCCTAGCCGTCCATCTCAAGGTGAATCAATACGACAAGATTGTTCGTGAACTCAACGCTTTGGAGTTACCCGGTGTGGAAGTGATGCAGCCTGGAGTGGATTACAGTTTCTAGGGGTGTGTTCCTGTTGGTGGCGTCTGTTCAGTTTGTGGGTCGGTAGGGTGGCCTCAAGTCCAGCCTCAATAATTAGAGGAGACAGTCATGAGTCTTGACCGAAGAAAGTTTCTTTCATCCGCTGCTTTGGGTGCTGCGGCAGCAGCGAGTATTCCCGTAATTGCGAATGATGATGAAGCCCGCAGCCTGGGTGACGGCAATTCACTTCCTTGGGGTAAAACGCGCTTCGCCGTGAATATTGAAATGTGGGGCTTCGGGGGAGGGCCTGCTCAGGACCGTATTCGTGAGGCTGCCAAGTTAGGTTATCCCGCCGTCGAGTTCTGGCCCTGGAGGGGCAAGGATCTGGAGCAGATTCGTATCGCTTGTGAAGAGACCGGCATCGAAGTGGCACAGTTCACTGAATGGCCTTTCCGTCCAGGGATGAACGACCCAAAAAATCATGACAAGATCGAAAAAGAGATCGCAGCCTCCATCGAGACCGCGAAGAAACTCAAGGCTCGGAAAATGACAGTCATCGCAGGTAATGATCAGCCCGGAATGACTCAAGAACAGATGCATGAGAATGTGATTACAGGATTGAAACGATTTGCACCGATGGCCGAAGAAGCCGGAGTCATGCTGATACTTGAGCCGATGAATATTCGCGTTGATCACAAAGGACATTGTCTTTATGGGAGCCCAGAAGCTGTGCGTATTTGTAGAGAAGTGAATTCCCCTATGGTGAAGATCAACTGGGATCTCTATCACATGCAGATCACAGAAGGTGATCTCTGTCGAAGGATGCGTGAAGGTTGGGACCAGGTGGGGTATTTGCAGTTGGCCGACAACCCGGGGCGCAGAGAGCCAGGGACAGGGGAGATCGACTACTCACGTGTCTTTAAAGAGGCTTGGGATTTGGGCTACCGGGAGTACATTGGTTTAGAATGCTCTCCCAGTGGCAATGAAAATAGAGCGACAGAAAGAGTTAAAGCAGCCGACGTCTGGTCATGATGTCATCAATGTTTGTTTTTCAAGAAAGTAGAATCCTGATGCGGAGCATAGCACTACTGTGTATTTCTTTCTTGTTGTTGCTGACGCCGGGTTGTCAGCAATCGTTGCATCCGTTTCTGTCAATGGATGATTGCATTATTGACAAGAATCTAGTGGGCACTTGGTTGACGAATGACTCTCGCTGGGTTTTCACTCAAAGGAAACACGATAAACAGTATGAACTGGTGGTGTCCGAGGAAGGAAGAAAAACCTCTTATCTCTTGGTGCGTCTTGGAAAGGTAGGGGACGAGTTATTCTTAGATTTCTCCTATAATAAAAAAAAGAGAACACCTATGCCGGATTTAGAAGAGGCGACCTATTTGCCGGTACACTTATTTGCTCATGTTCGTCAAATCAGACCGGTTCTTCAATTGGCATTTCCAAATCCAGAGTGGATAGAGAATGTTCTTTTTAGTAATCCCGAACTCCTGAAGCATGAAGTGATAGAAAGCCCGAAGATGGACAGAGTAATGTTGACGGCTGGAACCGAAGAGCTGCAAGAGTTTTTCTCTAAGCAAGTCCAGAACGAAAAATTGTTTGGCAAGTACAGTCAGTTTCAGTTCATGGATCCTGAGCCATCTGTAAAGGAAAATTAATCTGAGAATCAATTCGCCAAAGGCGGAATGAGGGAATGATATTTCCTTGGTTTAGTGTCCACTGATGAATGATTTCAAGGCTTCTAGTGCGATTCCTTTTCGACGTGAATCATTATGACGGCCTCCTGGTATTTCAACAAACTCTGTTACTTCCGGGTTCAATTCTGCGAGACGTTTCCCATGTTGAAAAGGAACGATCTCATCAGCATTTCCATGAAGTATGAGGGTGGGGCACTCGACCGATTCAAAGTATCCTTCGTTTCTGAAACGGTATTTTTTTAACCAAGAAGGCACCCAGCCAAGCCCCCTTGATTTCGCCATTTCCTCGAGTGAAAGAAAAGGTGAATCGAGAATCAGTGCCGATGCCCACTGCGCGCATTGTATCGCAGGAAATGCACCGAGACTTCGACCATAAAGAATGACGTTGTCGGTGCCGGCGAGTGATTGAGCTTCGAAGATGGCGTGATAAGTGTCGATCTGTATCCCAATATCTGAATCTGATGTCCCCTCCGATTTTCCATATCCTCGGTAATCAAAAAGCAGAACTGGCCATCCCAGTGACTGGAAAAATTCGGCAACAGCAAAGCGATGTGAAATATTACCTGCGTTGCCGTGACAGTAGACGATGACTCGATCTGCATCTTCAACAGGGAACCACGCAGCAGACAGATTCAGAGTTTTGGAAGAGAAAACTCGAGGCCCTCCATTTTTTTGTCGAGTAAAAGTTTCAGGAGAGGTGAAAATCAACTCGGTGGCGCTAGCGGGTAAGTCTCGCGCCCATTCACTGCTGGTGGCGAAGACGAGACGCTGTTCCAATCCACGAATAGTGAAGAAAGTGGAAACCAATAATCCCACGAAAATTATAACCCAAAGTCTTCGATCGTTCAGTATCTGAAACAATGTAGATTCCTCTCCGGCAAGTATTCTATCTACTCAGTAGGAGAAATATCGAGCATAATAATACCTCCAGTAAATCTGTTATGATCCACTTCTGTGTCTATTCTTTCTTTAAAGGAGTTCTTGGCATGTTGCTCTCGTCTCTGTGTCCCTTGAAGCGATCGCTTTATACGTTTTGGGTGCTGGGTTTAGTTCTTGTCCCGCTGAGAACGCAGGCGCAGGGCGGGTTGCTGGACGACCTCGAAGAAGACAACCCCTGTTCAGTAGAGTTGATTTCAACGGTCTCGGCATACCAAGTTGGAGTCCCTTTTGAAGTGGGAGTTTTCGTTAAACCCATCAAGGATTGGCATGGATATTGGCATTCTCCTCGCGATGGGGGCGATTCCCCGGAAGTGTATTGGAACCTTCCCAAAGGCTGGAAGGTATCAGAGCCTAAATTTCCAGTTCCGGTACGGATGGTGGAAACGGGAAACCTGATCGCATACGGGTATAAGAATCCTTTTATGATTCGGTTTGTGCTGACGCCGGCGAGTTCCGAAGAGGCCGATAGTGCTGAAGCATTGCTTGAAAAAGAGAAGATTCTCATCACCGCTGCTGTCAGTTGGCAGGTCTGCAAAACTACCTGTATCTATGGAGAAAGTCCTGTGAAGCTGTCCCTTCAAAAGTCTTCGGCAGTTGTTGTGGATTCACGAGGGCAGAAGTTGTTGGCGATTTGGAATTCTCGGTATCCCAAGCCTGTCGATCAGATCAGAGGATTTCACTTCGAGCAGGAGTGGCGAGCGGGACAGGGGCCGGAAGGATCTGCAGGTGCATGGACACTTCGTTGGGCGCGAACGAAAGACGATGTGCGCCCGGCTGTGCCCGTGAATTGGCGGGTATTTCCCCATGGACTCGTTGCAGGGATTCTGAGTGAGGGTAAAACCCGGCCATGGAATCCGAACCCTGAGGTCCATAAAGATCTGAAGTTGGGCAAACAGGTCACATTTTTCGTCATGGATGCAGGATCGGACTTCCATCCAGGCCAGTTGGGTGCAACGATGGTTCCGAGTCCTGGAAAAGCAAAAGGGCCAGTGCCGGGTTTTCCTGCTGTCGAGTGGCGCGGGAAGCCTTAAGGGTATCTCAGTTTTCCTTGAACGATCAATTTGAAACATCGAAACTTTGAACTCATGAAATGGAGATCACCATGAAACAACTCTTTATCCTACTGACACTCAGTGTCGCAATGGGATCTGCACTTCTCTTCGCAGATGAGAAGAAGCAGGAGAAAATCGAAGGCGCACAGATCACTTTCTCGTTGAAAGACTTGGACGGTAAAGTTCACAAGTCTGCCGACATGAAAGATAAAATCATCGTTCTTGAATGGACCGAATCGGGCTGCCCCGCAGTGAAGCCTATTTATAAGAATAAAAAGGTCCAAGAGGCCGCTGCCGCCATGAAGAAAAAAGGCGTTGAATGGTTCTCAGTCTGCTCGACCCACTACAACACTGTGGCAGGCCTGAAGAAGTTCAAAGAGAGCTACAAAGTCGACCACAAAATCCTTCAGGATTTTGACGGTAAGCTGGGCCAAAAGATCGGCGCCAAAAAGACACCTCACTGCTTTGTTATTAAGAATGGCAAGGTTCTTTATCAGGGAGCGTTTGATGATCGTCGTTCCGGAGAGAATTACGTAACAAAGGCTGTCGAGGAGATTCTCGCCGGCAAAGAGGTTTCTACTCCCCGCACACGGGCGTATGGCTGAAGCGTCAAATACAAGAAGTCGTAGTTTACGACTTGATGGTTCTTGAATATCAAATGGGCCCTGAAGACGAGAAGTCTTCAGAGCCCATTTATTTGTAGGTGAGCCTTATCTCCCTGCCTATGAATCCGGAAACCGTTGCTGATCTTTTACGATTATGGAGCCTGAAAAGGTACTCTGAGTGTATCGAGTATAGGGTTTGGCCACATTTCACTGTAAAATCGGGAACTGACCCGAAATCCGAGGAGCCCCATGAATCCGAGAAATCTGGTGATCGTTGGACTGCTGCTGGCAGGTCTCGTTTCTCTCTTATTCATCGCTCTCCCAGCGGGCCCCGGAGACTTTCCTGTAGAAGAAGAATCTTCCTCATACTCAGCCAATTCTAAAGAACGTCGCTCCTCAAACGGAGGATCGGCCAAGAACAGTTCGAGAAGTGGGACGGGGTCCAATTCAGGACGAAATTCGACAGACGAGTCCTCTCGAACAGTTGAAGCGGGGGGCAGTGCACTGGGTGACTCTGGCGGACGCAGAGCAAGTGGAGGAGCGGGCCAAGGATCCGGCAATAGGAGAAATGGGGATAGCGCTTCTGATTCGGCCACAGGCGGTCAGGGAAGTTCTTCGAATGAGAACTCAAGCCGTGGATCGCGAAATGGTAGAGGTGTGCCTCCTTCTTTCGATCGAGATGACTCGACGAGTGGTTCTGAATCACAGGGCAGCGTTAGAGTGAGTGGAACCATCTGGGCGGAAAATCAACCACAACCTTTGAGTGGGAGCAGCGGTTCTCTCACAGTGGGCATCAACGGGCGATCAAAAACGGTCAACGTGTCCAATGGTGCTTTTGTTTTTGATGCAGACTCTGATGCCATGATTCGCTTTTTTAGCGCAATGATCGATAGCAAAGAGGCGCGTGTTGTCGCTCCAAACATGCCCATCATTGCTAAAATGGCGAGTTCTGTGAAAGTCTTTATTCGCTATGACGCATTGGCAACCTTAAACCTCATCTCAGCAGAGACCGGCGAGTCTCTCAATAATGTTGAAGTCGTTCGGCTTCAGGATTTTCATAGAAGTACTCTGGAACATCCGGGCTGGCCAATGGCGACTGACTATGTCATCTCCGAACAGACGGGCCCGGTTTCACTCGATGGTCGTTTGGGAATGATCGGCTCTGCTGTTGTTATCCACGCTAGGGCTGCAGGACATGAATGGAAGCGTATCACCGTAGATTTAATCGAGGGTGGTGAGAGAGAAGTTCTGCTTCGTCCTTCTGGAAGTGTGTTGCTGGATGTTTCAGGAGATACAGAGCGACAAGACATCAAGTTACGCTTACGAGCTCCCGAGTCTTTTGGCCCTCCATTTATGGAGATTCCTGTTGCCGGAGGAATGAACCGTCTCATTGAAGGAGTCATGCCAGGAGTCTGGGTAGCGACCTTGGAGTCTGGGCATTGGAATCTGAATCCTACGATTTACGAAGAGATCACTTTTGAAGTTTCCCTGGGAGGGGAGACCACATTGACGCTGGAAGTGCCTTCCGATGATGAAGATCGAGCAGATTTAGGAGGTACTGTCTTTATTCCAGACGGATGGTATCTGGATGATTTCTCGTTGCGTATTCGACCTACCGGAGCCGGCAGTGATCCATTGAACGACACAGTGGTGGTGCAGGCGATCGATATGGATGCTGAGTCAATACCGGGGGGTGACCTATTCGTCTGGGGCCCTGTCAAAGTCAAAATAGGAAGCTATGGAGTTTTGGTTTTACCGGTTGGATATGGCGACCTCTTCGAAGTGACAGAGGAAGGTTTTTACGACGCTCATATCGCACTCCCTTACCCTGTAGATATTCAGGTGACAACAGTGCTTCAGGGGGGAGGAGGACAGCTGGCTTCCCCCGGATTGGTTCGTTGGGCACCGAGTCGCCCTGCTGGAGTTCCGGGTGCTGGAGCGGTTCCCGTTCCT
>JAACCY010000160.1 GCA_009937185.1 Planctomycetia bacterium | reverse complement strand
TGGAACAGTCGTCACAGCCGTCACCGTCCGCGTCGCGGCACTGGGTGTTGTCGAGTGGCGCACTGTCGTCACCGTCGAGCACACCGTCATTATCGTCGTCGGTATCGCAATCATCGATGGTTCCGTCAAGATCTGTATCTGTTTCACAGGAATCGATGTTTCCATCAATATCACAGTCAATACTTGGATCTGCGTTAATCTGACACTCGTCAGGAGTATTGTTTGAATCGCAATCCAAACTGGTTCCATCTTGAAGATCACAGGAATCGAGGACTCCGTTGTTATTACAATCGAGAGCGGCATTTCCGCCTAACTCCGCACTGTACTCACAAAGGTCGAGGATTCCATCAACATCACAGTCCTTCGAAGGATCCGCTGTGATCTCGCAATCATCGGGAGTGCCGTTGGAATCACAGTCCGTGTCACATTCGTCAGGGACCTGGTTACCGTTGCAGTCAGGTGCGCCGAGCGCCACTTCACAGGGGTCCAAGATTCCATTGTTATTACAATCGAATCCGCTTACGAATTGGCAAGCATCGGGAACACCGTTGCCGTCACAATCCTTCGCATTATTGCTAGAGATATCGCACTCATCTGGAATGCCGTTGTTGTTACAGTCAGCAGAAGATCCGCAACCGACACAACCACTGTCATCGACGTCACACTCATCGGGAAGCCCGTTGAGGTTACAGTCGAGACTGGTCCCATTTGAAATATCGATAGTGTCATCGATTCCATTGCCGTTGCAGTCGCTTCCCATTGGGAAGACGGGCAACATCGGAATCAGGAAACTTGCCTGGGCCTGGGAACTAATCCCCAGAACTAAACAGATAACCAAAGCTGGCACACCGGTGCGCGCCAAAGACTTGAGCGAACTCATAAGCACTCCTCACAAAAAGCTAGCAAGAAATCAAAACGACGATCGTTGATTTCCGTGGATGCTGGACTGTGACTAAATTTTTAAAGTCATTACAAAAATAGATCAGAGAACCTATCTCCTCGCTCTTAGAACCACTCATATTAAAATGGTTCCCCAAACTTGGAGAAAAATTCCTGACACACTTATATTTAGTCAAAAAAGAGAACGCGAAACCGATGCCACGCGGAAAGAGAAAGCAATAAAGCCCTGCGCTGAAGAACAAATTGTAATCTGTCTTTGTTGCCCCACACACACACATCTCAATACACGAATCACGAATAACGAGATCCCACACACACTCTTTCACTGTTCTAACTATAAGGCATAAAGGCGGGCTTCAAACAAGAAAACAATCGTGAAGCTGAGAATCAAATATCGAGAACCTCAATCCATACACGCAATAATGACTTTCCTATTCAAAGCGATAAGACCGTCAGGACTGTCTATCATGTCTTTATATTACCTCGCCGAAGCGGGGTCGATGCCAAACCCACATGGGCAAACATAACCCCTTAAAATTTTGTTGCTTACATGAATGAATCTCAATCGGCTGTAGCATACAATATTCAGTAATAACGAATATCTTTGTAACTCTAATATCCACTTCCCTAGATACTTACGAAGTGACCAATATTGGCCACCGGCAATACAAGCCACGTAATAAACAGGAAGCGATTAAAAAAATTAATCGCAATATCTAGACATGTAGGGAATTTTTGCCAGATGTTTCAGGTCATATAGGAATGACAGAGCTTCCTTCGGAGTGGTCTCGTCGACATCCATTTCAAGTAACTTCGTCAGAACTTCACTCTCCGTTTGATCGAAGAGACCCTTTTGAGTCAGGACCACTGCTGCCTTTTCTGATATAGATTCAGAAACACTCGCACTCAGCACCTTGCCACTTTTCGATTCGAGGTCTGCCAGTATGAGTCTCGCCTTTTCCAGAACAGCCATGGGTATTCCTGCCAATCGTGCCACGTGAATCCCGTATGACTTGTCGGCTGACCCCTTTTGAATCTTATGCAAAAAGACGATTTCATCTTTCCACTCTTTGACTTCCACTCTCAAATTCACCACCTGCCCTGGAAGCAGATCCTCGAGAGCGACTAATTCATGGTAATGAGTCGCAAAGAACGTTCGACACTGAACCCTCTTGGCCAAGTCTTCGGCGATAGCCCATGCAATAGATACACCATCATGAGTACTGGTCCCCCGCCCGACCTCGTCCAATATCACCAAGGATCTCTCGGTGGCATTATGAAGGATCCGAGCCGTTTCAACCATTTCGACCATAAAGGTTGATTGACCGTGTATCAGATCGTCTGCAGCCCCTACTCGCGTGAAAATCCTGTCGGCGATTCCAATTCGAGCCTTTGCTGCAGGAACAAAGGACCCCATTTGACTCAAGATACTGATCAACGCCGCCTGACGAATATATGTCGATTTTCCGGCCATGTTAGGGCCCGTTATCATCGCCAATGATTCCTGACGACCGATTTGGATATCATTGGGCGTGAAAGAGGCTCTGGCTGGGCCAGCACCCACAACGGGGTGAAAGCCCTCTTCAATCTCCATGATCGGCTCATCGAGGATTTCAGGCTGACACCACTGCTCTTCCGCTGCAATCAACGCCAGAGAATGATAAACATCTACCTCTGCAACCAGAGCTGAAACAGACTGAAACAAACCGATATGACGCGTCAATTCGGAACGGAGTTGTTGGAATAGTTCTTGTTCTAGTTGATCGGCTCGCTCTCTCGACCCCAACACCTTCTCTTCCATCTCTTTAAGTTCAGGTGTGATGTATCTTTCAGCATTCTTCAGGGTCTGTTTTCGAATATATGATTCTGGAATGCGATCAGAATGTGTATGAGTCACTTCAATGAAATAGCCAAAAACCCGGTTGTAGCCTACTTTAAGTGTTGGAATCCCGGTCTTTTTGGACTCCTCTGCTTCGAACCTTGCCATCCACGATACACCGTCATTTGAGATCGACCTCAATTCATCTAACCCAGGATCAAATCCGTCTTTGATCACGCCGCCTTCAGATAAAGTGAGAGGTGGTGTTTCGATGATGGTTTCTTCGATTCGCTCGACGACCGCTTGAGCAAGATCGGCATCTAGGTCTTTTTCTAACTCCTTGAACCGGAGAGGTTCGAGATCCCTAAGAGTATCCTTTAGCTCAGGAATAGCCTTCAATGACAACGCTAATGCACGCAGATCACGTCCGTGAATTCTCCCCATGGGTAATCGAGATGCCAATCTTTCGACATCCCTGATCTCTGCGAGCACTGATCGAAGCCTGACTGTCACATCCCGATCACGAACCAGGCACGCCACAGCTGTTTGCCTTAAACGAATCAAATCAGATTCCGCAAGCGGAGATTGGAGCCACTCCCTCAGGAGCCTTGCCCCCATCGCCGTCCGAGTTCTATCAAGAAGTCCGAGCAATGACCCTTGGCGTTCACCCGTTCTCGCCACTTCCAGAAGATCCAGTGCTCGATGCGTGGAAGCATCCAGTCCCAAACGCTTTTGTTCGCCCATTGATCTGAGACTCGTAACATGAGCGAGAGACTGCCTTTGAGTTTGATTTAGGTATTCAAGAAGTGCCCCTGCTGTCCCCAACCCTCCCCGTAAGTGTTCAACACCAAACCCGTCCAAAGTCGAGACGGAGAAGTGAGCGAGCAGTCTCTGCCGAGCAGATTCATGCTCAAAGTGCCATTCTGGCCATCGAGTCGTTGTGCATGCAGGGAGATAGGCCTTTAACCAGTTGAGTAATGGGTCATCAGAAATATCGAAGCCTTCTGGAACCAGAATCTCCTTCGGCTGTATGGCAAGAAGACTCTCTGTTCCTTGACCCTCCTCCAGATTCTGGCAATGGAATTTCCCTGTCGACAAATCGATCCAGGCCAGGCCGCCCAGCCCCTGTAAAGCCGGACGATAAGCAGCAAGATGAATCGGAGAATGATTCTCGAGACTCTCTTCCGGAACAAATGTTCCAGGGGTCACGACTTTTACGACCTTGCGATCCACGATCCCTTTGGCTTCCGCCGCATCTTCTACTTGTTCACAGATCGCAACCCTATGCCCTGCCTCGACGAGCCTCTGGATATATGACTCCACACTTTTCACGGGAATGCCCGCCATGGGAATCTTGTGACCACTACGATCCTTGGACCTGGAGGTCAAAGTGATGCCCAGCAGCTCTGATACGAGACGAGCATCGTCAAAGAACATCTCATAGAAATCGCCCATACGAAAAAAGAGAACTTCTTCCGGATGATCTTTCTTAGCTGCATGAAACTGACGCATCATGGGTGTTTCAGTGCTAGACACCGTTGATCCTCCCCTATATTCATCGCGAAAATACTGATCTGTGGCATTCTAACGACTTCCTCCACTCAGGCGAGAAGCCTCCTGAAGAGATTTTCAGACAATTTTCCCGCCCTACGATCTATTCCAAAATATCCAATTCCAACGTTATTATAGTATTGATGGGAAATCTCTGTTGAGATGAGGTTCTCTCGACTGAGCCAGATATGTATGAAGAATAGGCTCTGTTTCAACCAATCGGAGAGGTATACCTCCTATGTGCACTTCAAAATCAATTTTGAGATTAGCCCTCATTGGCCTTTGCATTGCCATCGGGCCAAAGATCCATGCGGACATCACACAGTGTACAAATTTACCTGCTGCGATCCCGATATCTGAAGATCCTGCTGCTCCAACAGAACTCATCATCAATGTCACCATCGATGAACCGGTCGTAGACGTAGATGTTCTTGTAGATATTGCTCATGACTACATCGACGACGTCGTCGCAGAGATTATCTCTCCCAATGGAACTTTGGTCAGACTTCATGACCAGGGGGGAGGCTCCAACGACTTCATCAATATTGTCTTCGATGATGGTGGTGCTCCGAATAACACCATCCCTTGGGATTCCGGCTGTCGAATGCAACCTTCGGGTCCAGGCTCCCTGTCAGATCTTGCCTCTGGAAGTTCTATCGGCGATTGGACTCTTCGTTGCCAAGATATTTTTCCTGGTGGAGCAACCGGAGCCTTGCCGGGAAGGTGCCTAAATACCGTAGACCACAACGCCTCCGGAGCAGTTCTTGCGCCCCAAAACTTCCTTTGTCGCGACCTTGGAGGAACAGGTACCATCGAAATGTCCTGGTCAAACCCTCAGGTCTACGATGACATTCAGGTTCTCTCGGGAGGGAATCTGATCGACGTACTCGCTGGAGACGCCACCACCTATACCCTCCCCACAGGAACTGTCGGAATAAGCCAAACTCTCTGCCTTCTTCCTTCCCTCGGTGGAGCCATACCCTGCACTACGACTTGCTACTCCCTCACGACACAAGCCGTGACTCCTTCGCTTGAATTTTGTAGCACTTCAGGTGCCGTCGTCGGAAACACGGTCCCAGAAACACTCGATGTCATTTCGATCACGGATGATTTGGAGATCGGGGACCTTCAAGTACAGGTCGATATCCAACACCCGTTTGTCGGAGATCTCGTCGTCGACCTGATCCATGCAGGGACGACTGTCCGATTGCATGATGAGAACGGTGGAGCGGCTACAAGGATCGAGGCCACCTTTTGGGATTTAGGAGCGGGTCAGGGAACAACAGGCATCAATTGTGGCTGCCCCCTACAACCCACCGGTCCTGGTGTCTTGGGTGATTTCAACGGATCCAATACCCTCGGCGACTGGACTCTTCGAGTGGATGACGTCTTCTCGGGTGGAGGACCAAGAATCGGCTCCTTGAATTCTTGGTGCCTCAGGGCATTTGAACTTGGCAGTGTGTCAAATCTTATATGTGACACCCCATCGGGGTCCAGTACGTCAACTTTGACATGGAACAACCCTCAAACTTATGACGGATTCGAAATCTACGCGAATGGCACTCTGGAGACAACTCTTCCAGGTGGAACAACATCCAGTTACGTGACTGACCCTCAGACGATTCCTTCTCAGGTGATCTACTGCATCACACCTCTTCTGACAGGTGAACTGGTTCCACAAAATTGCTGCGAATCCAACTACCTCGTCGAACCGGTTACTGAACTTCGTGCAAGTGCTGAACCTGGAACGGGTGTGGTAACTGCGAACTGGGTCAGCACAACGATTTACGACCAAATCAACATCTACATAGGTGGAAATTTCGAAGCGACGATTCCCGGTAGCTCCACCACATGGACCGGTGGATCTCCTCAGACTCCTGGAACCACTGAAGTCTGTATCGAAGGAATACAAAACGGCAATGTCTCAGATTTAACCTGTAAAAACTTGGTCTTGCTTCAAGCGAGAGATTACTCCGCTTGCAGAGAACCGGGCTCAGTCATCAATCAGGCCGCTAGCCCTATCACAGACATCATTTTTGTAGCGAACAATAGCCTGATCGGTGATATCGACGTACTCGTGGATATTCGTCACCCCTTCATTGGAAACCTCTCCCTCGATTTAGCGTCACCTGGTGGAGTAGGAATACGGCTTCACGATTTCCTAGGTGGATCCGATGCGGACATCAATCTGGTCTACACGAATGGAGCGCCTGCTAATGCTGGCCCCTACAACTGCGGGTGCGCCATGGAAGCCAGCGGTCCGGGCTCAATGCAAGATTTCATTAATACGTCCAGTTTGGGTCCATGGATTATGTCTATTGAAGATGATTTCCCTGGAAACATAGCCACCTTCGATCGCTGGTGTCTCCAGTTCGATGCCGGCTGTCAGGTGTTCCCTCCACAGAATCCCAATGCGGTCTCAAATGGAACAGACATCACTCTCAGTTGGACGAACCCCTCTGCTTATGATGAGATTCAGTTAATTAGAAATGGCGTCCTGATCGCAACTGGAATCCCCGGTGGATCAACGAGTTTCGTAGATACTCCTCCTGCGGGATCTCATACCTATGAGATTATTGGATTCGACTTTGCCCAAGGGTGCAGCAACACCAGTTTGCCCATCACAGCGGGGGCAGGAATCACAGACGTTATTTGGATAGGAGAAACAGGAGGCAACATCCTCAGTGGTGAAATCCTTGCTGATTCCCTTTCCCAATTAGGGCGGGTCGTTATTACTGTTTCGGAATTCACTCCGGACCTTCTCGATCGCACTGGCATTCCCGAAGTACTCTGGGCATGCCTTGGCACCTACCCTGAAAGATATGAACTCACAGCGGCAGACGGATTATTGCTTTCCGAAATTCACACTGGAGATATCGGTCTCAATGGTTCTCAAGATCGCCCACCAGTATCCATCTTTATCGAAAGTAACGATGCCTGGGGATACGACCCTCAGACCATTTTTGCGAACTATGACGGTGTTGAAAATACAACTTTTGGAAATGTCGAAAATGGAGATGACTCACTCGTCAATCTGGTGGGAGCGGACTCTGGATTTGGATTGGATATGAGTCTTTTTGATTCTGTCTATCCGCAAGACTCCCCAGGAAACGACTACACAGACAGACTTATTCCGTGTGACATCAATCCTGATCTCGGTGGAGATCGCTCAGGAGTCATCTGGTTGGGATCAGATCTGTTTGGGCCTTATAACGTAGGTACTTACTACGATAGTGATATTGCGCCAGTCATCTGTCAGACATGGGAAATCGGCGGTTACTCCAACGATTTGTTCCAGATCCTTCCACTGTATCTGACAGCTCTTGCCAACAATACAAATCCACCTCTCGACCCACAGTTTATTCGTGGAGACGTCAACAATGATGGCGGAAGAAACGTAGCTGACGCCGTATACCAATTAGCCAGTTTGTTCGTGCCTGGAAGCCCTGCGATTTCCTGCCGTGATGCAGGAGACTGTAATGATGATGGCGGAGTCAACGTGGCGGATGCAGTCTTCCTCTTGTCAAACCTGTTCATTCCTGGAAGCCTTCCAATACCTGCTCCTGGAACAACCCTCGAATGCGGTTTAGATCCCACTGACGATGCTCTCGATTGCAACAGCACAGGTAGCAGTTGCCCTTGAAGCTTCGCCAAATTATTACTTGAGGACTGATAGCCCCGACTTCAGTCTTACGGCAACTTCTTGAGGAGTTGACTGATCAATAGAACTCCAAGAGCACCGAGAAGTGCTCCCAGAATGATCTCTCTGTAAGAGTTCCCTGAACCCACAGGAGATTCATTCAGAGATTCGTCCTCTGCCGGAGCGGAAAGCACAGGCTCCATCGTCTTCTTCTTGGAAGAGCTGCCTGATCGTTCAGATTTGCGTGTGGGCGTTCTGCCAAAACGTGAAGACTCTGGGTCGGCATTGACACCACGAGTCACTCCCACTTCATCTTCGAGAGCACGAACTGGCACTACAGCAACGGCAGGCTTGCTCCCCTTCGCTCTTATAGTTTTATTCACGGTCCTTTGGCGAGACTTCTGGGCACTGATCTCTGAATCTTGCTTTGCTAATATGACCGGACTTCCCAATGCTAGGATTCCGTCGGCACATGCCCACTGCAAAGATTCTAGAGCCCCCAGTTTCTGGTCAATCTTGAGTACTCTGAGTCGGATTCGATCCAACACTTCCGGCATATCCCGAATTTGAAAGAACCCTTGCTGTAGCTGCTCACGGGTACGCTGTATTTCACGGATACGAGACGAAATACTTCCTTTTATATCTTCAGCACTTTCGACGATCGTCAGAGATTCGGATTTGAGGGCATGAAACACTCTCGGCTTACTTTCGCTCTCTTTGGACCATTTCACGAGACCGGCAAGAGCACTCGTTCCTTCCGACAATACTGTTCCATTTCTGGAACTCATTTCGGACAAGAGACTTCCGTACTCGTCGAGCCAATCCATACACTCTTCACGAGACAAACCTTTTTCTATCGTTTCACTGAGCGGCTTGAAAGAAACTTCACTCGTCTTGTTTCCCGATTTCCGACGGTCGCTCCCGGAACTTGTGGATTGATCTCGTGAGCTGCTGGAACGCTCCGCTTTTTTCGCAGCTCTGCGCTCCCTGCGAACCTGTTCTCGCTGCTCCATTTTCAACAATCTCTGTGATTGGATTTTATCAGAAGCTTTCACTCCCAGGGGCTGGCTCGAAATAAGATCACTCAAGGCAATGACGACAGAATAATGAGAAGCTAATTTCTCATTAAACAGTGTGATTCGATAACCCGCATCTTCGAGAGAAACTTCAGCGATCTCTTCGCGTTCTTGGCCAAAGAGAACAAAAGTCACCCTTTCGAGCATCCCCTCAGAGATCATGACCGAAGCGGAAGCATCCCGGTTCACAGACAGACCACCATCAGCGAGATTCTGGACGCATAAGATCAGGAAGAAACATCCGCATATGCTGAGCACTGCTCCGGATGGATTCCGGGCAAATCGGGTCTTATTGACGGCGAATGGATCCGTCTGAAAAATTTCTGAAACAGGCATAAACCGGGGATTCTCCTGAGATCTCTTGGTCAGGGCCAAGACTCTCCAAAAGCTAAATTTTGCGACCAATTTCTTTCCGGGGATCTATTTTACTTCACTAGGAACAAATTTTCCTCATCGTTTCTTGAACATGCTCTCATGTTAAAATTCGGAACGTCTCGCATCAAAGGGAAGAGTACAGCCCAATGTATTTGTTCATGGTTTCACATCCCACCTCAGGGGCGACCTCATTCGCTGAGGATCTTGTCGATAACAGCCTCGCAGCGTGTGTTCATGCACTCCCTGCTGGGACTTCGATCTACTGCTGGGATGGGGAATTGAAACGGGAATCTGAAACTCTTCTATTGGTAAAGACTGCTGTTGATATAGACGTATTCAGTCAACGTGCTCTAGAAATGCACCCATATGACTGTCCCGAAATTATTGCCCTTGAAGT
>JAACCY010000159.1 GCA_009937185.1 Planctomycetia bacterium | reverse complement strand
TTTTGATCGATCAGTAATTTGTCCCCACGAGTGATGGGGCTGGCGAGACTGATAGCAAAGTCTCCATCACCTTGGCAGCCGACAGTTGGACCGGCTATCGGAGCATGTTTTGCCGCAACCAACTGTGCGACGAGGGCCCCTTCGCTATGTCCGATGAATCCTCGTCTAATGCCAATGAGATTTTTCGTGCGATTTCCTTTTTCGTCTCTGATATCGAAGATGGAATGGGCTTCTTTGGCTGTCTCCCAGAGTGTTGACGCAATTCCTACCTGATCGGCAGTCGTCACCGAAGCGGCTTGGGTATCTCCATTCTCGTACAGTTCTCTCCATGGTGGGGATTTACCGATGCCGGGTTCATCGTAGCGGAGGGACGCAATGCCCTTTCGGGCGAGGTGATCTGCTAAAACAAGAAACGGTTTGTGTCCGAAGAGGGTGCAATTCCGATCTTGGCTTCCAGATCCAGAAAGAAGGATGGCGATGGGAAATGGCCCGTCTCCATGAGGGACTAAGAGTGTTGTCGCCAGAACTCCAGGTCCTGAATTTCTGAATTCGCGATAGGGGAAGGGAGGCTGTGGAGTTTGAGGGCGCGGAGGTGGAGTGATCTGCTTTGTCCGTTGAAGTTTCAGGGGGAATTGACCGGGCCCTTGCAGCGTCATCCCTGCGAGTTCATTGCCATCTTCAGAAAGAATGAGATCCATGGTCAGGAAAATGGAAGGGGCGCACAATCGCATGCGCCGATCTCCAATTTGGTCGAATCGTGCGATGGGGATCTCTTCAAGGCTCTGATCAGAACTGACAATAAATCCGCGAACGCCACCTCCTGTCACTGCTTTTAGATTCAGCGACATCTTCAATTTCAGAAGCTGGATGATGGCATGGCCCTCGTACAGGCCTGCCGCTTTCTTCGCCAATTCGGCGGACAGTGGAATCCTTGATGGGGTCCGATTTAATTTCAGTGGCATCTCGATGCCGCGTTGACTCCAGATTCCTTGGAGAGTCTCCGATTCGGCATCGTACCGCACTTCACAGGATGCTTGTGTCAATGGGACCGAAAAGGTCAATGTTCCATCCGGCGCCACGGAAACCGTTGCGGGTAAACCAAAAGAGTTTTGTTGAGGGGTATCGACGCTTCCGGTCCAACCCGTTTCGGTCTTTTCTTCGAAATGGAAGATCAATTCGATGGGACCGAGCGAACCCTTCCACGATCCCTCGAGTTCGAGGGTCGTGGAAGAATATGTCGTCGCTGGAAGTAAAACTATCAGTACGGAAAAAAGAGTGCGTGTTGGTAAGGTTCTGCAGATCCAGCCCAGCATTCTATTTCCCTTCGCTCACTCAGTTGTTTTTTTAGTCGTTTTCTTTTTAGTCGTTTTCTTTTTAGTGGTCTTCTTTTTAGTTGTTTTCTTTTTAGTCGTTTTCTTCTTAGTGGTTTTCTTTTTAGCAGTCTTCTTCTTGGTAGTTTTCTTCTTTTTACCCTTTTTGGCGTCGCGTTCCCGTTTTGCCAAAATGCGCTGTGCCGCTTCCGAAGAACTGACCTTGGTGGGATCCATACCCGTGGCTAGGGTAGCGTTCGTTTCACCATCGGTGGCGTAAGGCCCGAAGCGTCCATCTTTGATCTGGATGGTTGCTCCTTCGAGTTCCACCACATTCTCAAAAGTCTGAATCGGAGGCTTGGCGGCTGCCCGGCCTCTTCTTTTGGGCTGAGCGAGAAGGAAACGACAGCGTTCTTCGTTCACTGTGAAGGGATCATCGCCCTCTTCCAGGCCGCGAGTTTCTTTTCCGGACTTCAGGTAAAGTCCATAGCGTCCATTGTAGATGCGAATCTCATCTCCCTCGGGAGTCGTTCCCGCTGGGCGTCCTTCTTTGAGAATCAACAACTGAATGGCGATTTCTACGGTTATGGATTCAGGCTCCATATTAGGCAGCAGAGATGCGAACTCTGGTTTTTCTTCGCTCTCGTTATCTCCACGTTGGACATAAGGTCCAAAGCGCCCGCTCTTGAGGAAGATGGGTTTCCCTGTGGCACTACATTGTCCAAGCGGTTCATCCTTGCGGGCCCCAGCTTGCATGATCTCGTCGATTTTTGACGCGGTGAGTTCATCGGGGGGGAGTTCCTCCGGAACGTTGCCTCGAACCTCACCTGCTTCAAGGTATGGGCCATAACGGCCTACTCGAAGAACGACGTCTTCGTCCTGGAATCGAATCGGCTCAGATCCCGCGTACGGCATGGGGAAGCGACAAATCGTGGCGGGGTCGATCACTTCCAATCCGGTTTCGAGGAGACCCTCGAGTCCGGAATCTCCGTTGCCGGCCCAAAACTTTTTCAGATATCCCTGACGATCGATTTGCCCCTGGGCGATGCCATCGAGATCGTCTTCCATCTTCATTGTGAAATCAAAACTAACGATGCTGGCAAAGTGCTCTTCCATCAATCGGACCACGGCGAAGGCTGTCCAGGTAGGAACGAGAGCTTTGTTTCTGCGGAAGGAATACTGAGCAGATTGGATTCTTTCGATGATCGCTGCGTAGGTACTGGGTCGTCCAATCCCACGCTTCTCCATCTCCTTGATCAGTCCCGCTTCAGTGTATCGTCCGATGGCTTGGGTCCGGTGTTCTTCCGGGTCCAAATCCGCCAAGTTGACGGTCTCATCGACTGAGACGGCGGGCAAAATAGTTTCCTTCGTTCCTGCAGGGTCAACTCGCATGAATCCTGGATTGTCGATCACTGTTCCACGGGATTGGTAGCGAGCGGGTTCTGAATGTTCTTCTTGGACTTCAAGAATGACAGTCCGTCCTGTGGCCGGCTTCATCTGACTGGCGACAGTTCTTTTCCAGATGAGATCGTATATACGTCCCTCATCGTCACCTACTTTTGACGAGACCTCTGCAGGGTCGACAAAATCAGAGGGACGAATCGGTTCGTGTTCACCCGCTGCATTCTTGGAGAGGTGTTCAAAGTTTTTAGGTGCGTGTTCTTCGGATCCGAATCGTTTTTCAATCAGGTCTTGAATCGCCTGCATCGCTTCTGGAGCGAGAACATAGTTGTCTGTACGGACGTAAGTGATGTAGCCCTTTTGGAAGAGAGCATTGGCAGAGCGCATTGTCCGAGACGGGGAAAAACCGAGGCGGTTACTCGCTTCCTGCTGCAATCCACTGGTAATGAATGGAACAGGAGTCTTGCGTGAATACGGTTTTTCTTCCAAAGAGGAGACCTTGAATGATCCATCTGTGAAGCGTTGTTTGAGAGTGGCAGCAGAGTCTGCATCGAGAACTTTGCATTTGGCGGATTCGGGTTTCAATTTTCCGTCGTCACCAAAATCTTTACTTTGAGCAATAGGTTGTCCACCTAAGGTCAGTAGCTTCGCTGAAAAAGTTTCGTCGGATTTCGTTTTGAAATCAGCATCCATATCCCAATAAACGGCGGGGATAAAAATGAGACGTTCTTTTTCTCTTTCAACGAGGAGTCGGATTGCGACCGTTTGAACTCGTCCTGCAGAAAGTCCCTGAGCAACTTTTCTCCATAACAAATTGGAAACAGGATATCCGTATAGGCGATCAACCATCCTCCGTGCTTCCTGAGCATCCACCAACTGAGTGTCGAGTTCCTCGGGTTCAGCGATGGCTTTTTCAAGAGCCGTTTTGGTGATCTGTCCCAATCTCAAGCGTTTGACTGGGATACCTTTTTTGGGTTTGAGTACTTGGAGCAGATGCCAGGAGATCGCTTCTCCCTCGCGGTCCGCGTCAGTTGCGAGGAATAATTCATCAGCATCTTTCATCTGTTTCCGGATGGCGCTGACCGTTGATTTTTTGTCGTCGTCGAGAACGTATATCGCTTGGAATTCGTCAGTGATACCGGTGACCACCTGTGACTTTTTGAACTCTTCGGGGACCTGACTCGCCTTTGAGGGCAAGTCTCTAATATGGCCCACGCTGGCTTCCACTACGAAATCTCCACCGAGGTACTTTTCAATGGTTTTAGCTTTGGTTGGGGATTCGACAATCACGAGCCTTTTTGCCATGGAATACCGGCCATCCTTTCGTAACTGGGTCGCCAAAAAAGCGACGTTTAATTACGGGTACCGTGTAGAGGCCTATTGGTGCAAG
>JAACCY010000023.1 GCA_009937185.1 Planctomycetia bacterium | reverse complement strand
GGAGGACAGCTGGCTTCCCCCGGATTGGTTCGTTGGGCACCGAGTCGCCCTGCTGGAGTTCCGGGTGCTGGAGCGGTTCCCGTTCCTGCTACGAGCGAAGGGGTTTTTGATTTTCAGGTTCCCGTTGGCAATGTGATTCTTTCAGTTTCTGATCAGGCGTATGTTCCCAAACATCAGCAGGTCACCGTGAACGAAGATGGTGCCAATCAATTCGAGATCGAATTGGAGCCGGCCATGGGGATGATTTTGCTTCTCGATGAAGATGGCACTTCTATCCCCTGGGATTTGACTTGGCATCCTGTTGTGAACTCTGATGGTCATGAGGGAAAGGTGTTGACTCGTGGTCGTACAGGAAGCGGCTATCGAGTCTTAGTCAGCGAACCCGGTGAATACACGATTACTTTGCCCTACATGGATGGGTTCTATCCTGTTGATCCTTTTAATATATATTGCCAACCCGAATCCATACTCGAAACACTGATCCCACTGGAAGCAGAATAAGCGTTATTAGGAATAGCGCTTATTCCTAACAACGCTTGAGATTTCGTCTTTTCTTATTGAGTGATCAGCTATGAGATCCGTCGCAAAATGGTGCTCCGTTTGTTTTCTTACAGGCACAAAGGGCAACAGTTTTCTTCTCTTCTAATTCAAACACGGTAGGGGACATTCCCGTTCCGGAGTGAGTTCCATCACAGAATGGGTGTTTACTGGAGAGGCCGCATGAACACCATGCATGTTTCCCTGCGTCCAATTCCATGACGACGGGTTTGTTGTCCACTGATTTGGGTTCTTGATTCATTTAATGCACCTTTTTCGTGGTGAGGGAAACTCAATATTTCAATGCGAACATTGAAATGTAAGAAGTTTGGATTCTGCGAAGAGTCTAACGGAGAAAGGAAGCTGAAAGTTCCGGTGCTGAATGAACTTTCTTAATTTAAATTATTCACCGGAACCCGACAAGCATTTTGTGATCGATAATTATCTATTCATAGAGGTGACAGGGGCATTCGTGCTTACGCCAGAAAGATCGGTCCAGTAGCAGGATTTACTGATCCCGCTGAATGGCTTGCCGTCTATTTCTGCGTAGGGATTGACGAAGAAGTTCAGTGGAGAACCTGATTGGGCAGGCGACAAAGTCAGGCCCCGGCCCGTGCTCAAGGTGACTCTGTTAGCAGATTGCCGAGCAAAGAAGTTCGCTTTTTTGGCAACGTCCTTGTCAGCCTCAGAGATGTCGACAGGAACCCAGCCCTTGCCTGGAACATGGAACTCGGCCCAGCAGTGGTAACCTCCGGTTTTGAACTCGGCTTGCTGAGGGGTGTATTTACCCCACATACCGATTTGGAATCTGGATTCTATTCCTGCTGCCATGCAGAGAGCATTGAAGTATGTGTGGAAGTCTGTGCAGTTTCCTTTGCCGACTTCACACGCGTGATAGACGTCGCCTCTTCCCCAGCCAGTACCATTTTTGTCGTATGCCATCTCTTGGAGGACGTGTTCGTAGAAGGTTTGGGCGATTTCCATGGTTGAGTTTTTGTTGGTAGAAAGAGCGTCGGCCTCTTTTTGAATTTGTGGAGTAACGAAGCAAAGAGCTGACGGTTGGAGGTATATAGAATCGCTCTTGGGTGAGTCGCCTGTATCTTCCGAGAAGAGTTGTTGATCCACACTGTTTTCGAATCGAATCACATTGTAATTCACAGTGATCTTTGCAGCCGCTGTTTTGGCGACTCCCTGAAGGTAGATCATTTCATTGCCGAAGATATTTTCTCGTTTAGTGCTGATCTGATTCAGGTCCAGTTCGCTACCGACAGACCACTTTAAGTCCACAACCTTTTGATGTGGATCATTGTGCGGAATCGGAATCCAAATTCTGACAGGCTTTCCTACTTCCATTCCTGCGAGGTCTACTTCATATCGAATGTCAAATTCTCGGGACGGACGATTTGTGTCTGTCACGCCGCCGGTCAATGCGCAGCCGGACATCAGAATAGCCAGCGAGAGGAAGGTCGGTATAGTTTTCATGAGCAACTCCTGTTCAGGTGCTCAACGGGCACCATGCGTGTAGTTTGGAGGAGAAAAGATTCCCGTCCTGATGAATCTGAAAATGTCCACGAGGGAAGCGGACTTCAGATGATTTAGGCTACGGAGAACCCTGAGCTGGGAAAACCCCTTTTGAAGCTAGAAGCAAAAAATAGACGGTTATTCCCCGGAGGCGGGGGCCGCGTCTGATCGTGAAGCACCATTGGGAAGTTCGGGTTTATTGAAGTCTTTCTTGAGCCCTTCCAGATCCAAGACCTCGTTCATCGTTTGCTGGATACGGTTTTTATCCCAGGAGTCCCTTCCTTGAAGATGGGTTGCGAGAACCATCGCTTGTTCCACCCTGTTGAGGACTTCCATGATCATATTGCGCATCAGCGGTTTGAAGGGAGCCACTAAAACTTTCTGAAGGGTTGTGAGCTCCAATTGTAAGAGAACTTCTTCGATCAGTGCATTGCACTCGGCTTTTTTAGATTTCAGCGTAGAGAGAACGATGGCGTACGTGCTGAAGTTTGGAGAGCGGGGGCGGGGTGTCTCGATCAATCCCGGCAGCATTTTGGGGAAGGCTTCTTCCAGCTTGAGGCTCATTTCCTGCTCGTCAGGAACCCCTTTTGAGCGGGAGAATTTGAAAGCATTATC
>JAACCY010000158.1 GCA_009937185.1 Planctomycetia bacterium | reverse complement strand
CATTCTCGTAATATTCGTTTTCTATCACTGCTGAAGAATCGAACACGAGGAGAAAAAGGTATTTTCGTCATCACTGCTGCTTCACGGAAGTCCTCATGACGTTCCGTCACATCGATACGAACAGGGGCGACAAGAATAGAAGTGGCCTGATGAAAATCGGGGTCTGGGTACGTCACGGCACCCAGGCGTTTACAGCCGAGTCAGCCGGGAGCCTCCAAGATAACGAGCAGGGGACGATCATCCTCTTGAGCCGCAAGACTTGCTTCATTTAATCCCGGATACCATTCCATTGACTCACTCCTTTTTCGTTGCACCTATTGAAGAAGTGTCATTTTGGGATTATTGAGAGTCCAATTCAACCCGTCTATTTCGGGCTTGTGTCACTTGGGGCATACGAGTGTCAGCAACACCCCAGAATTCGAAAAACTCTTCATATAACTTGTGCGATTCAAAAACCTGACCGATTTCGTCTAGAGAAACTGCCCATTGATAAATCGCTTCAATAACGATGGCATGCGAGATATCGAATCTACCTTGCGGCTTAGATATCCACTTTAAACGATTCAGCCTTTGTGCATCAGAAACAAACTGGCTGGCCAATACTCTAATCGCCACTTCGCGATCAAGCGGGAATCGCGAGCCTTATCAACGACTCCCATTCCACTCCTACCAAGAATGAAAAGAACCTCATACAGGCCCAATTGTTCAGGAACTGGAGTTTATGGACTAGAGAGCTTCAACGCTAATTCTAACAGATTGACCTTCAATCTCGATCACTCGCGCATCGTCGACCCCACTCGTATCCAGCACGAGCTCTTCCGCAAGAATCTCAGACTTGAGATGCTCAGAGTGTTCTTGAACAGCCTGAGCTAATTCGCCGGAGACCTCGATGAACAATCGAATCCTCTGGGTATATCCGAGATCTAAATCTCTCCTGACACCTTGAACATGACTGATCACTTCGAGGACGAGGCCTTCCCTGTGTAATTCTGGTGTCACCTCTGTCGACAAGACCACGACTGCGCCTTCTGTCTCGGCCGCACTCCAGCCCTCTTTCTGATGAACTCGAACATCCAGATCATCGGCTTCAAGAGTGACTTCCCTGTTACCTTCAATAGTAAGAGGGATCGACTTCCCTGCACTCGCAGATTCTACAATTGAAGCGGGATCTTCATGTTGAGCCAATGCAGCAGCAACATGACGTGCATCTCCACCAAATCGGGGACCTATCGACTTAAAGTTGGGCTTCACTTCATAGGAAACATACTCAGAAGCATCTTCAACAAAGTCGACAGACTTTACGTTTAACTCTTCAGCGATGAGATCTGCGTCTTGTTGTAAGGCAGGAACAAGTCCACGATCCGCAAGGATAATCCGCACGGATGGAAGTGGTTGGCGAACTCTCATCTTTTCTCGCGATCGGCAAGCTCGACCAAGAGAAGCGATTTCACGAATCATTGCCATTCGAGCACAAAGCTCCGGATTCAGGAAACGATCACTGACTGTTGGATAATCACAAAGATGCACAGATTCAGGGAACTCATCGCCACGAGGACTGACAAGAGCGCCATAAAGGTGCTCTGTGATGAAGGGCACGAAGGGAGCGGCCAACATCGTTGTAGTCACTAGGCAATGATAAAGAGTCGCCTGGGCTGCGGCCTTGTCCGAGTTCATCCCTGAACTCCAGTAGCGATCCCTTCCTCTTCGAACGTACCAGTTCGACAATCCATCGACGAACTCGTTTAACGCTGTAGCGGCAGTAAGGTTGTCGTGAGCATCTAAAGCAGTACGCATAGAAACGATCGTTGCATTCAACTCTGCAAGCACCCAAAGATCTAGATCAGAAAGATCCAAATCTTCTCCTGGCTCTGCAACGAGATTCCCACTCGGCTGCCAATCATCAATGCGGGCATAGATGGCGAAGAAGGAATAAACATTCCAAAACCTTAACAGGAATTCTCGCTGTCCCTCGGTGATCGCCTGTTCCTGGAAACGAAGACTCGTCCAAGGGGCCTGCCCGGCATAGAAGAGCCAACGCATTGCGTCAGCACCCTCATTTTCAAAGATGTACTCGGGAGTCTTGTAGTTTTTCAGTGACTTGGACATCTTGGTGCCATCTTCACCCAGAAGATGGCCCAAAACTATGCAGGATTTAAATGGCATGGGCCACTCAGCGAACAGGTCTTCAGAGATTCGATCGTCCCCTTTTGCAGCTCCACGAGGCCCAAAGAGAATCGTCGATATCGATAATAGTGCGTAGAACCATCCTCGGGTTTGATCGATCGCTTCACTGATAAAATCTGCTGGGAACTGTCCTTCGAAACGGTCGCCCCCCTGATGAGGGAAGCCCCACTGAGCAAAAGGCATGCAGCCCGCATCGAACCAGCAATCGATTACGTCAGGAACTCGTCTCATACGGGCCCCTTCAGAGAAGGGCGAATCATATGTGACTTCGTCGATGTAAGGACGGTGTACTTTTAGATTATCGTCGAGTTCCGGATCAACCGCCTTGGCTTGATCGAAGACTTCATGCCCCGAGACTCCCGTGTTACCCAGGAGTTCCTCGTAACTTTCCATCGCTTCCAACTGTCCCGTTTTCTCACAGACCCAGATCGGTAGAGGAGTCCCCCAAAACCTTTCTCTTGAAAGTGTCCAATCCACATTGGATTCCAGATACTTTCCGAATCTGCCTTCCTGAATATGATCAGGAAGCCAATTGATTTTATTATTGTTCGCTAGCATGTCATCGACGAAATCTGTCGTACGAATAAACCAAGAATGACGAGGGTATTGAATCAATGCATCCTGAGGTGCACGTGGACAAAATGGATAATCGTGTCGATACATTTCTTGGTGAACCAAGAGTTCACGACTTTTCAATTCACGACAGATTTCCTTGTCGCAATCTTTAACCCAACGTCCTTGAAATGCTTCTCCAGCAGCCTCATTGAAAGTGCCATTCGGCTCGACCGCACACAAGAGCGGTATAACGCTATGGTCCTCAAAGCGAGCTCTCTCATTCATCAGAACTTCGTGGTCGATCTCTCCGAATGCAGGCGCCTGATGGACGACCCCAGTGCCGCTATCCGTTGTGACAAAGTCGGCGGCTACGACTCTCCACATGATCGACTGTTCTCCCCCATCCTTGAGGGCTGAGCACTGATCGCCATGCTTGGGGTAGTAATACTGATAGGGTGGTAGGTATCTGTTTCCAACGAGTTCACTGCCCGAGACCGTGGAGACGACATCGAAATCACGCTTCCACTTTTCAGACAGCGATGCGATGAGATCTTCGGCGATGATCAGGACTTCCCCTGATTCCTTATCCTTGATCTCCGAGTATTTCACCTCTGGATGAACCGCTAGAAATTGGTTGGAAGGCAAGGTCCATGGTGTCGTGGTCCAAGCCACGAAGGACGTTCCATCCTTTGCGCCAGAATCATCGATACGAGGCATGCGAATAAAGACGCTCGGATCATCGACTTGTCGATATCCTTCCCCGACTTCTCCTGCAGAGAGTCCGGTTCCCCCTTGCGCCCACCACCAGACTATTTTTTCGCCTTGGTAGAGCAAGCCACTCTCGAATAGCCTTTTTAAAGCCCACCATACACTTTCAACAAAACTCTTATGGTAGGTTGCGTATGCCTCATCCAGATCGACCCAGAAGCCGATATTGCGAGTCAGAGATTCCCACTCTTTGACATACTTAAAAACCGACTTCTGGCAACGCTTCACGAAAGGTTCGATGCCGTATTCTTCGATTTCATCTTTGGAGTGAATCCCCATGTCTTTGCAGACTTCGATTTCTACAGGTAAGCCATGTGTATCCCAGCCCGCTTTTCTTTCGCAAAGCCGGCCTCTCATCGTTTGGTACCTGGGAAACAGATCTTTCATGGCTCGGGTCAAGGCATGACCCGGGTGGGGTAATCCATTTGCAGTAGGAGGTCCTTCAAAGAAGACATACTTCTCAGCGCCCTCGCGAGCCTTGAGAGATTTTTCATAGATGGATTGATCATCCCAAAATTGCCGAACCTTGGATTCGAGTTCTGGAAATTTCGGGGAACTGACCGGTTCAGGAAACTCAAACCCGGTCTCATTCTGATCTGCTTTACTGGACATCCCAGTCCTCCCTTGCTGCTCGCCACGAGCAACGCAAGGGAATGTTATCAGATCGTCACATGGGTCACACCCTGAACGGGCAATACCCTTTCAGGAGAAATTCACCCTGAAGACCTAGGGGCACCCGGTAGTGAGGCAATCGAGTCCATCGTCAGTGGGATCCGATCCGCAACCATCGATAATACTTGGGAAAGGCACGGGCACGGAACCCGGGATGAAAAGACCTGACAGCAGGAACACGGCATCCGCCACATTCACGCCGCCGTCGTCATTCACGTCACCCGTATCTCTACAGCCGAGAGGGGACGATCCTGGAACGAATAGACTTGAAAGTAGGAATATGGCATCCGCCACATTCACTCCCAAATCCAAATTACAGTCGCCTCGAATAAACTGGTCGCCTCCTACTGGGCAAGGGGTCGCCAATGTGACGATCGCCAATCCGGTGATGTCGTGGTCGGCATTTCCTATCAAAGTGGCAATTCCAGAGGGTTCCAAAAGATATATCGATCGGGCCGCATCTCCGGATACCCAGACAAATGCACCTTCAGCTTCCCACCAAGTGATGGTTCTCACCGGTTCAGAAATCAGTTCCGGTGGGATGGTCACTGTCAAGACATCGCAAGGATCTCCACTAGGATTATTCGAGGGCCCTTGAAGTCGAGAATCAAAAGCTCCCCCACCAGAAGCACGATACAGCTGACCGTTACCATTGATGCCAATCGACTCACCTGAATCAGCCACCGGGAAGTTACAAAGATCGATGGGGCCTCCGGTGAGAAGACTCAACTCACAATAATTGGCGGCTCCATTCGCCAATGGATTCGTGATCGCTCGGATTTCGCCGGAAGGCAGAAAAGCCAGGTCATTGAAATCCAACAACGTTGAACCGACAGGACTCACAAAAAGACCGACCGGGTCGTAGTAAAAAAGAATGGGAGTCGCTGATGGCGGGTTTGGCGGCACTGTTCCGATGCCGAGCATGTAAAAAAGACCAGTTACGGGATCTATTGCGAGGCCTCTGACACTATCTACTTCAAAAGCGGTGGAGGACAATGACATCTCAATTTCTACTGTCATTGATGAAGCTTCTACGGTTCGCAAAATATCATCACCCTCTGAAACTGTGAGGAAGTAAGTCACATCACATAGAGGTTGACCACTGGCCGTTAAGCAGAGACCAAACGAAGCCAAGAGCACGCACAAAAATACTTTACTGGAAGACATAATAAAGCCTCTTTCTCCTCACGCAGATCAACACACATGGTTTCGATCTCTACTCAAGGAAGATCACCATCCATGGTTCTGTAAAAAACAAATCTTAGTAAACGATCATCCCAGAGTATGAGGTCGATAAATATATCCACCTATATACTGATAGACGTTCCCTAGTAAAAAATCCCTCGCTAAATCAGGAGAACCTGAAGTCTCGAATGGATGCTACTTCAGTCTTGACCGGTAAAATTTAATTTTGTATTACTTTCGCAACACTTTTTTTAGTGACTTCTCTAGGGCTGAGTAGTCTTGGAATCCTGGGCTCCTCGAAATCAAAACGCCCTTCCGATCAATAAAATAGACCGTCGGCATTCTCTTTAGATGATACTGCTGAAACCCGACTCCGTCGCCCTGAAGAAGCATTTTCTGCTGTAAACCCTCTTCTGAAACGTATTCACGGATCTTGATCGGACCGTCATTGTCCGCATTGACTCCAAGAACGACGACACCCTGCTGACGATACTCTTTCTGAATCCTGCTGAGGTGCGGAGACTCCGCACGACAGATCCCTCACGAATATCCCCAGAATGCGAGCATGACTACTTTGCCGACATAGTCGGAAAGTTTGACCGGGTCACCGTCTAAATCTTCGAGAGTGAAGTCTGGAGCGGGCTTGCCCAGCATCTTTTTCGCACGTTCATCGGGGTCGAGGGGTTGGGCTGCGAGTTCTCTCGCCTCCTTGAGCAAGCCAGCAATCTCTTTGACAACTGCACCCAGTGCACCCTTCTCATGAGTCTTACGCTCTTTCTTAAACATTTCCTCAGCAAGTTCTACAGCGGGAAGTGACATTCCTTTTCGTAGAACCCTGACAACGGGCTGAAGGAATTCGAAGCAGGATTCAATTTCATCCCCCTTCTCCTGTTCAAGAATTTCGACAGACGATCTCTTCAGATGCAATTCTCTGCCAGGAGAAATTTCACCTCCGCGAGTATAGCCAGCGACCCAATGAGCCTCGATCAATGCACCCTTATCGTCATAAAGAAGTTCTTCCTCAAACGAAGTCAACTTTAGGGGCTTCTTACCGCCACGAATCTCAACTTCCTTTGGCTTGAGCTGCCCCTTCAAGGAAAATCCTGTTTCCACTGAAATGTCTGACCTGACAACAGGAATGGTTCGACGAATTCCGATCGCGTGTCCATCGGCCCAACCTTCCCCTTCCTCTGCTTCCACTGCGGCGTGAATTGCCACCAGAGCCTGCATCACTCCTGGAGCAAGAGGATCGAAGAGTTCAGGACGGGGTTTGCCTTTTCTTTGAATCCTCAGCGACCCGATGGGGAATCCCCCGGGGTAACTTTCTGTCTCTTCATCAAAGGCTCGCCAAATCCAACGAACTCCCCCCGGAGCTGGAACTTGATAAATCGTGACGCTATATCGGGTTTCATCTTTACCTTTGACATCCCGGACTTCCCAGACTGCAGAGGCCACCGGGTCGTCCGCAACCGAGACCGGCTGAGATCGATTCCCCGAAGCCAATACTGATTCTGAAGAGAAGATTCCGCAGAGGCCGAGAATTGCCAGCATGGGAAAAACTGCACTTTGAAGTCTTCCCAAATGGCTAGAGGAATAGCGGGGACTGGGTCGAATCATTCTTTTTTCCAATCGGCGACGTTTCGCGAGAGAAATGGAGCCCCGGAGTGAGCCTTTGAGGTGAATCCACCCCAATTACGGCTTCTCAGGTCCATAAACCTAATCTCAATAGCCCCCCGTCGCAACCCAGCAACCCCTCTAGTTACAGTCCTAGGTACGGCCCAACCCGTATTCTAGGTGCCGTTCAGGGACAAAAACCCGCATTACCCGGCCCCTATCAACTTCAGTGCTGGTCACAACGCCAAATATGCCGTATTCTGGAGACAGTGCTCTAGTTTGTGAAAATCGTCTGGGGAAAAAGGACGTAGTATCCATTCGAGACTTCAGGTTCTCCTGATTTAGCGAGGGATTCTTTACTGGGGAACGTCTATCAGTATATAGGTGGATATATTTATCGACCTCATACTCTGGTATGATTGTGAACTAAGATTTGTTTTTGACAGAACCATTGAAAGAAGGATCCATGTCCTTTCGTTCTCTTTTCATAATTCTGCTCCTCGTCTCTGGCTTGGTAAGCGGCAATACCCTTGTCACCCAAGCGGCAGATGATCTGCGCAAGCCACTGGATCTTCCCTCCGGCGGATCTTCCTCAGACGAAGAAGAGGAAGATGCTCCAGAATCCATCAACTTTTATGGGGGTGAGTTCGAGGGGGATACATTTGTATTCTGCGTTCCAGCCTATGGTTTCTGCGGTGAAACCGATATCTTTGACAGTATCCGTCAGGAAGTCGGTTCAACATTAAACCAACTTTCAGGTGCTGTAGATTTTTCGGTTGTTGCTTACAACTCGCAGACATACATCTGGCGTCCTGACTGCTGCAGTGCCAATGCTGGCAACAAAGCATCCGCACAAGCTTGGCTCGGCGGACTGGCTCCTATCGAAAATCACTGCCTTCTTGATGCAGCATTGGTGGCCATGGGACTTGCTCAGCAAGCACCTGGTTCACACAAGCAAGTCATCATTTGCGGTGCACGCGAACCTTACTGCAATGGTTCCAGTGGCGGAAACTACTCTGATCTTTGCCTTGATTCCATTTCAGCGGCAAACTTCGAGAATCTTCCGATTCACACGATCTACTTCACCAGTTCTTTCTACTCGGGTGAAGAATCCTTCTACGTGAATCTCTCTGCCATGAATG
>JAACCY010000157.1 GCA_009937185.1 Planctomycetia bacterium | reverse complement strand
TTCAACGTGCTCTGCCTATTCAGCCCGCCAAAATCATACTAGGCCAGACTGCCCCCATTCAGGGTCCGGTCTTTATCTTGGATGAAGATGGTCAGCCAGTCATCCTCGCCCCTTCAGAGATAGAAGAGAATCCGCAATCCTTTAGTATCTCGAAAGAAGCTGTTGACGAAAATGACTCCCTCAAATCCGCCATCGAAAACTTGTCTCTCTCTATAAAAACAGCGGAGCGATTAATTCAAGCCAAGCAAAAGTTGATCCTTGAGCCCGAGCTTGTCCCTCATGAAAACGCCAAGATTTCAGAAAAGGTCGAGTATCTCAAATTACTCATCAACGCCTCCGACTGGGAAGCAATGGCGGCCCTCATCGCTACCGAGGAAGATTGTGATCACTGCCTCGATGTGGTCATAAGGAAGTTAGCCCCGATCGATCAATCCTGTACTCCACGAGACATTCTTCGCTTGCTCGCGTTGAGAACTTCTACCCTCGACAGAGAGACCCTACAAAGTTTGGGCCAACTCTTAAAAAGAGCCCGAACTAAAGGCAGTACAGCCCATTTAGTGCGAAAACTCGACGAAGGATTACCATTCATTGGGGGAAGTGACTCAGCGACGAGGGGCTTGGCCTGTGAACTGTTAATCGAAGCAGGGCTTTCTAAGGAAACACTGGGATTCATGGATCCCCTCCCAGAAGACGGCGTTGCACCAGCCAACCTAAAATATCGACATGCCGTATACCATGTTGCGGTTGTCACAGATTCAAATAGTAGCGAGCTGAATCGGCGCAACTCTTCAATTCTAGCTGCAGATTTACTGACTGAAATATTCTCAAACTCGACGATAAAATCTGACCTACGTACCCGTTCTCTTAACGCTTTTTTAGAGTTACTTCCAAATCTGGACGAAGAGTGGAAGCAAAACTGGTTTAGTACTGCATTTTTAACTCAGACGGGATCCATAAATCTTCTAGCTTTACGACTAATTGAGCGACATGCGCTCTTAACAAAAAACAGAAACGTGCCGGCAGCGGATCTCTTAAAAGTACTGCGGTCTTTACATGAGATTGCAAGCAAGCTTGTACTTTTGGAAAGCGACTCAGATCAGAGAGCTGACCTTTTCAATATCATTGCTCAGGTTTACATCATTGAAATGAATAAATCTCTAGGCGATTCGAACCGTACCACAGTAATGGGTCGCAGAAACAACGCGATTGAACTTCCAGATCTTGCGCGTATCTGCCCCGATACGGCATGGTTAGCAGCAGTCTCACCCGGTATTCGACAACCTCTTGCCAATAAGTCGATTCAAGTTCTAGCGAACCAAGACGACCCCAAAAAGGCCTTGGCTTTCGTAACCTACAGTTGCACCGATAACTCGATGGACCCTAATGAGTTATCTGCGGGACTGATCGAATCCTGGTCCAAAAACCTTGACCCCAACAGGCCCGACGAGGACTTCTTTGAAAGAAGATTCGTCACCTCTTCAGGTGTCTTCTACCCAAGTATGATGGGGCAAGCCAGCGCACCTCTTACACGCTCAAAGCAACGAAGAAGCCTTAAACAACTTGCAGATGTACTCTTGGAATTCAAGAAGCTCGGCCTTGAAGATCTTGATTGGCCCGGTTTGGTAAAGGCTTTCACCGTGAGCCACAGCAGAGCTGAGGTCTATCGTAACGAAGATATCGAAAGAATTTTTGGGCCTATTGCTGACTTAGATCCCGAAATATCTATCGAACTTGCTCGCAGTCTTTGGAAGCGGCTACAAAGAAACTGGCGCGACCCATCCGTTCAAAAAGCTGCGGGAACTCGCAGAACTACAAAAGAGATTCAGCAGGAAGTCGAAAGAGGCTATTCGTTGGGTCAGCTCCTCTGTGAATCGGCACTGAACAAAGAAGAAGAGTCATGGAATGCCCGCGTCATCAGCGCCAACTTGTTCTTTGATCTTGGGGAATTTTGGCGTGAGCTAGATCCTGATCTCGAGAGATACATCCCACAGCGCGAAGCCGCTTTCTCGAACTACCTTGAAGCCAGCTCTCTCTATGTCGATCAATTGAAGTTGGGAAAACAGTCGACGAGCTCTCTTCTTTTTCTTCAATGGTTCACCACCGCATTAGGCGCAAGCGAGTTAAGCTTTTTAACGGTGACGACCAGCCCTGAAAATGATCAAGTACTCAAAATAATTGAAGTCTTTGATAGCCTCGACCCCCTCCAAAAATTCGCTCATATCGAACAATTCTCTTCAGCGGTGGAAGGCGCCATCGCACGCGTTCCCGCAGATCTTCGATCGCGATTCGTCAGACACGCCATGCGCATCATCCGTAATCACCCGGCTGGCACCGGCACAAAAAGATTGGCATTACTTTACGACGATCTTAAATCGGAAGTGGAATTCCACTGCCAGATCGATGGCAGCTCCGATGTAGGGGTAGATCCTTTTGGACTCCACTTGGCACTGAGATACACAGATGCTCTCGATCGCGAATCAAAAGGCTTTGATATTTATCTTCGCAATCAGGTATATATCCCTCTTGCTCAACAACCCATGGATTACAAAGATGATCTTGAAGGTCGTATAAGAGAAGCTTTCTCGGAGCATTTTGAAATTGTGGCGATCCAGTTCAACGACCCTAACTTTAAACCCTATTCTTTTAATCGTCCCGGGTGGATGGAAAAATCTTTCGCCTACGTCATCATGAAAGCAAAAGATGCATCCGTGGATCTTATCCCAGAAGTTCGCATTGATTTAGATTTCGAAGACGGAACCAATGGTTCTGTAAGAATTCCTGTCACCTCTCCGATCATTCCTATAGTTGCCTCGACCGAGAGCATTCCTCGTCCTACACATGGCACCCAGCAGGTTGAGATGACCCTCGACGACAGGGAACTTGAAAAAGGCTATTTGTCACTCGAAATATTGGCTGACGGTCTTGGAGTAATACCTCCACTAGACGTTCTTGTCCCAGGATTAAATCAAGCTTTTGCTGATTCTGGATTTATTCCTGCAGAAGCAAACGCGCTACTTGATAACGGATTAAACATCACAGAGATGCACGACGACCTTCTCACATCTGTCGCTCATGCATCGCCTATTGTGGCGAAAACAGAACGCTCTTGGACTCTTCGCTTTAACCAAGACAATTCTACGCTCCCGAAAACTAATTTTTCATTCCCACTGGTCTCGCCGGGCACAGAAAGAGTCTGCAAAAAATACACTGATTTCGACATCGTCGAACTAGATTCTTCCCAGGTCACGCTACAAGTCACTCAAGCCTCGTCATGGCTCTGGTGGACATTTTTCGCAAGTCTTCTCGCTCTTGGCACAGGTTGGCTCTTCCTTAGAAAGCCCGTAGAAGAATTCAATGATTCCTCAAAAGTAGAACTGCCATCTCAACTCAGTGGGCTCAGTCTTGTTCACTTCCTTCGTCAACTTGAAAGTAAACAGTTGATCAATAGTGACCTCCTCAATGAGCTTCATGCTGATATCCAACTCATTGAATCGACCCACTTTTCGCAATATCCCGCTGAAGATAGGGATAATCCAAGCTTGGAAACTATTGGCGGGAAGTGGCTAAATAGTGCGAACGCATAGCCAATTGAACAATATTTTTTTTAGAATAGACCATTCAAGGCCGTGACCTGTCTGTCTAACCTGACAATCTCACACCCCGATTTTTCGCCTCTTGAGATTACTCGCCGAGATCACATATTAACTATCGGTATTTCTCGACCTTCCTAAATGTTGAATTTCCGCTTCATAACTGCGTATTTAGGGGTTCTGTGTTATTCAGTCTGTATACCAATTCTAAAGCTAATATGAATAGTTTACATTAATCAAATAATCTAGATCCATCGATATTATGGACCTACCAACTTGGTGTTGAATCAATCCGTGATCAGCGTATTCTTGACGTATCAAAAGGATGTGGATTGCTTCCCTAAACGAAGCTCCACTGATCTTGTTTATTGTCATGCTGTAAACTGCAGGAGGGTATCGGAGTTTGACTAGCGTTACTTACAGTCTCCGACGGCTTAACGGATTCGTCTTCTGTTAACGAGGCTTCAGTATTTTTTGTTAACTATTGTTATATGAGTCTGCGACTAAGCAGCCACATACATTTTGCGAGAGGACCTTTTTTATGAGAACTTTTTTCCGTCTTTCGACGATTTTCTTGGCCTTTGTCGTAGCAGCACCGCTCTCTACCCAAATCGCAGAGATCAAAGTGCCTGGACCGGACGGCTTGTGGGGTACAGCAGACGACACCACAACATTTGTCCAGCGAGACCCTGCTCTACGCTTTTTCAACACAGAGGGACCCGCATGGGATCTTGATTCCCAAAAAGGAACGTTCACTGCGGTTGGAAAAATCATCACTGTACCCGTCACTCTGAACAGTGCGCCATTTTTCATCGATGCTACTGAGCAAGTCGAGCTTGGCCTCAACGGCGAAATCCTTCACGGCCCCGTGAATACTGCTGAGTTTGACAGAATGGAAGATTCCAATGCTATTGGCAATTCTCCATACTTAAGCTTCGGCAGCACGGCTCTTTCTAGCTTGGCCGCAACTCCAGGTGGCGGACCCCTCCGCTCCGGCGCAACGCGTCCTATCTTCTCAACTCAGGAATCTTTCCTAGAAACTGGGTTCGAAGGCGTCACAACTCGTCGCACAAGAGATCAGGCCGTTTACGAAGCCATCAGAGACAACCACTTTAATCTTGTTGAGAAGGCTCTTGCCCTTCCAGGAATCGCAGCCAACCTCCCGGCTGACTTCAGAGCCCGTGCAGGTCTTATTGACCTAGAAGACGGCGGAGTCGAGCGCATCTACCCGATGCAGTCTGGTGGAACATACAAAAGTGCTGGCCACACCTACATCGATCCCTCTAATGGTAATGAGTACTTAATCCCGGATACGGTCAACGTTGTTGAGCTTTCCGAGAACACCGCTGCAGGTGAAGTCACATTTGTCTCCTACGGCGATATGGCTACAGGAACTCCTGACTGTTTCATCGTCGACGGACTTCTTTGCATGTTTAACCAAGATCCACGCTTCCCAGCTGGGGTTCGGGTGCATTCGAGCAACATGTTCCTCGTAACATGTTCCTCGACCAAATGCAGGGTAGAGGAATCGATATGGTTGGTTACATGGTTGGTGACCACGTCATGTACGCCATGGAAGTTTTCACTGATCTTGTCGATCTTGACGGAGTAGTTGAAGTTTCTGTGGAGCGCTGGCGCTTCCGTGACGGTGGTAACGAGATTCGTTTCCGCGGTGGTGTAGATGAGCCTACAGATATTACTCTTGTTGCTATCATTGCAGATGCGAATGGCGCAACGCTTGAGTTCAATATTCCTCTGGCAGCTGCTGTTGACGAAAATGGTGCTCCCGCACCAGGTGCCCAGTTCGGTGCTCGCCTTGAGTTCGACCTGGTCCCCACTCAAAACGTCGCAGGAATCACTCAAGTGACTCTTGAGGCCCGTCATCCAACTCTTGGTGTCGTCTCTACTGAGACCTTCAATCGTTGTGAAGTTGACCCCGGTAGTTGCGAAGGCAACTAAGTAAAAATCTCATTCGAGATTTAACTTAATAAAAGCCCCGGCGATAAAATCGTCGGGGCTTTTTTCTATGCATTTTTATTCCTGCCTAGCATTATGACGCTATGGCATTTTCTAAACCTACAAACAACTATCATCTCATTTCAGATTACTACGATCTCCTCGCAGATGTTTGGTCAGCAGGGTCGATTCATAAGGCTAATTCTTATGTAATAAATCAATCGCATTCTTTCCAAAGACTTCTCATCATCGGCCCAGGGACATGCAGAGGTTTTCGCAAACTTCCACAAGATAACAGCCATATCTACCTCATAGACAACTCGCCTGAAATGCTAGAAAAGTCGCACGAGGAACTCAAAGATTTCGATCCCGCTCGTTTAATGATATCGATTCAAGATTTCAGAAATCACGTACCTGAAGAAAAATACGACTTCATTTGGTTCCCGTTTCTTCTTAATGTTTTTAAGCCGAAAGAAGTCATTACGATTTTAAACATGTCTAAGAGTTGGCTCTCGCCATTCGGCCGTGTCTATATCAGTGATTTCGCCGATCCAGATTCGATTCAACTCTTATCTCGAGGTCTTCAGCAAGCTTGGCATGGGATACCTATGATATTTTTCCACCTTGTAACAGGGAATGCATGGCACTCGATCCATCACATGGAAAAGCTGATTGACGATTCAAATTTAGAACTAGAAGGAACTGTTTCATTTCCTATTTCGAAAATCGGCCCTCAGTGGATAAGGAGTTATGAGTGCAAGAGTCCGCTCTAAGAAGCTTCATCAACTCTTCTATTCGTTATCGCTGGAGCTCTGCATTAGCGGTCTTGGGATATGCGGCTATTTTCTTATTACTGATGTATTCACAAACTCAAGAAACTGAACCACATCTCTCTATCAACTATTTTTTTTCTCCTGCTAACAAATTCAACCCGGGAGTGATGGAATTTTTTATGTCCTTAGGGGCATTCACATTGTGCGTATACCTCTACGATTCTTATGCCGACGCAATATATGAAAAAAAACGTGGTCGCAATGCACATAGCTCTAATGAAACTGCTCCATGGAGATTCTTAACTTTATCGATCTCATTCGGTTTATTCGCGATGTACACCGCCGAGCCTCTAGGCGTATTGGCGAAGCACCGAGGGCTTTTTGGATTAGGAGCGATCTTTATCGCTTTTTATTTTTCACCGTTAGCGACAAAGGTGAAAAATATTGGCTTTTTCGCTCTGCCTTTAAAATGGATTTATGTGTCCACATTGATCACAGTCGCCGTCGTTATTTTCATATCTTCGTTCTTAACTCTGAATAATCTAAAAACACACCCTTTGAATTATTATTGTTCAGTTATCCAACTTTTCTTGCTCGTCCTCGGAAATCTCGTTCTTAGTGATTTCAAAGATTCAAGAATTGACTCTACTGACGGAAGGAAGGCACAATTTCTATTCGGATACTTGGGCGCAAATTTAATACTGTTAATTCTTATGCTTCTTTGGATATCGACTTCACTTGTTCGTAACGATTCGATCTCATTGCTAGAAATCGCTCCTGGAATTTTCTGTTTCGGAGTATTGCTTCTTGGCTTATCAACAAAAAACAAACCCTTCTTATCGACCATTATGGCTGATCTTTCTCCGGTGACATTTCTTGTCATTCGTGAAGCAATTTTATTCTATTGAGATACAGCTCGACTTTATCGATTCAGAACTGACCAGACCATTTCGTCACCCTTAACCACAGCCACCGCTTCAACTCCATGCCCGCCTTCAACTTCGACTCTAACGGCTTCGGTCAATGGAGCCTCAGGACATTCGACCCAGATTTCTTGTAGCTTCCCCAACTGTGGATCTGGACCGCTATATACTTCTATCCAGTGTCCCCACCGATTTTTAACTTCTACTGACATGAGGGTCCCTGGAACTGCTCCTTGGACAATGACGATAGACTCCGGCTGCACACCCTCTTCAAATACAAAATCATGCACCGGGCTCTCCGAGCTACGAGAGCTGGATTCTTCATAATTTAATGAAGAATTTTTCAAATACTCAGCTTCTGTTGGATCCCATCCAGACTGCGTAGGGAGACTCCTGCCGGAATCAACTTTAGTTTGGTTTTCTGATTTTCTGAAGGACTCAATTTCACTCTTAAATCCCTCCAGCATCGCCATCATCTGGGGTTCCTTAGAACTTGTTCGATAACTGGCAATTTGCCCCTCAAGACGTTCAATGCGTACGAGAAGATCTTCGATATCGACCTGCTCTTTCCCCGGTGAACTCGCCTCTGCCCTAGCGGAGACGGAGAGAGTGGCTGTTGCGCCCGTTATTTCCTCAGAGTAGCTATCCTGCGTGAGACTGACCATAGCCATACAACTCCCACAAATCAAACTTGTGAGCAATACGGCAATAATCAGCGGATTTTTGGTCATCATTGGCATCGTTGAATCCTCCATTAAAGGATACGATGCCCAGTGAAACCTGCCCAAATCGGGCCTAGGTAGCAAGATCGTAAAATTTGATAAGGTGTGCCCATTGAACATGCTTGACGATTCTCTTCATAGTTTTATTACTTCGGGAATCATTCCGCAAAGTCAAAGGTTCGCTTCTTCAAAAGATCCTATCGATATGTATCACGCTTTTGGTGAACAAGGTGACCCAGATAGCCTTCCTGAAGAAGAGCGTGAATCTTCTGTGGCATTGGAAGAACAAACTGAGCGGCTCTGGAAAGTCATTGTCTGGAACGACCCCGTAAATCTGATGAGTTACGTGGTCTATGTCCTACAAAAACTATTCGGATTTTCACAAGAGGTCGCAACACATCACATGCTCGAAATCCATCAAGAGGGAAAATCAATCGTACAGCTGACGGAACAGGAAAAGGGAGAAAGGTTTGTTAGCCATCTCCACTCATATGGGCTGCAAGCCACTTTAGAAAAAGACGAGTAGGAAGACTCCAATCATGGACTCAGGGAAGTTAGATAACACTTTCAGCATCAGAAACGTGATCATGACTCTCATGATCGGAGAAATTTTCCTCGCCATCCTCGTTACAGGTTGGTTGTGGTATTCAAATGGTCGAGCTTCAGTCCAAACTCTCTCAAAAAACTTAAGCGAAGAAATCACCAAAAGGGTGGAAGACCGCATCTCAAATTTCTTGAATGTCGCTCGAGAGCAAGCAACATCTCAAGTTGAACTTTTCTCAACAGGACTCATCGATCCTAATTCGACTGATAAGCAATCACTCACCCTTGAATATCAAAAACGCGTCCTTGAACGTAAACCTCACATTGCAACTCTCTACGTTGGAGTTCCTGACGGGGAACTATTTGGCTACCAAAAAGACTTATCTGGAAATCTCATCCGGCTCAGATGCAATCCTAATGAACCAGGCCTATACGAATATTCTTCCGATGGCAATACTGCCTATGATCCCGACTTCAATACCGTCGAGCGCCCCTGGTTTTCTCAGGCAGTAGAAAAAAAAGCGCCCGGCTGGACTCCAGTTTATCAATTTGGCGGTATTCCCCAATTAGGCCTCTCCGCTTTTGAGACATTTGTAGAAAACGACTCAGTAAAAATCATCAGCGTATGTGATCTCACACTGGGCCCGATCCATGACTTCCTATCCAATCTAAACATTTCAGATACGGGTCAAACGGCAATCTTCGAATCCACTGGTTTGCTTATCGCATCCAGCGCCCCCAATCCTCTTGAGGAAATCGCGGGAGGAGCTGGTGGAGAAAATCAATATGTCAGAGTGAAGGCTTCTGATTCAAATAGCCCGATCCTTACGGAAGCTTATCAAGCACTAACGAGCACCCATGGGGATGTAAACTCATGGCCTAAAGAAGGCAGTATCCAGATAGACGGCGAAAATGACGAAATTTTTATTACTTGGAGGTCTATTCAATTAGAAGCAGATCAACAATGGGTAAACCTCGTTGTTATTCCCAGAAGAGATTTGACGAGTGAAGTTCGTGAAAGAACACAGAACACCGCATTAGTGTTTCTAGGATTAATAATCTTCACTATTCCACTGGTTTGGCGAACGGCTGAGGGTATCACTCGACCTCTGAGAGAACTCAATCGTGGCATGGATAAAATTGCCCGCTTCGAGAATGAAGGAACCTCTGTTCGTTCTTCCCGTCTACGAGAACTGAACGAAATGCAATCGCGAATGGAACGAATGCGCCACGCTTTGACCTCTTTCGAAAAGTATGTTCCTTCAAGAGTCGTTAGGCAGTTAGTTCTTGAAGACCGCGTTGCCGTTCCAGGAATGGAAGAAGCGAAAGCTTGTATTTTCTTCTCAGACATCATTGGCTTTACTGATGTTGCAGAAACCTTGGATCCCGACAAACTAGTTCAACTCGGTGGTGAGTACCTCGAAGGAATGAGCCGACAAATCCACGCTCAAAGTGGTGTTGTCGACAAATTCATTGGGGACGCCATCATGGCTTTTTGGATCGCAGAGGTAGATGGAGCAAGGGTCACTTCCCGCGCATGTCGTGCAGCATTATCTTCACAAGAAAGCCTCCATTTGCTTCGTAAAGACTGGAGGACGAGGTCTCTTCCAGCTCTCCGTGCAAGAATTGGGCTGCACACTGGGCCCGTGAGGGTCGGAAACATTGGATCGACAACGCGTTTGAATTACACGATTCTCGGAGACGCTGTCAATCTAGCCAGCAGACTAGAAGGATTGAACAAAGTTTACGGAACATCGATCATGGCTAGTGAAGAAGTCAAAAACATCGCAGGCGTCGAATTCCATTTCAGAATACTGGATAGGGTATCCGTGAAAGGCCGAAGGCAAGGAGGTGCAGTTTATGAACTCGTCGACCTTGCTGACCGCATCAGTGCTCAACAACGTGAAATCAGCGAACTGCATGAAGAAGCGCTCCAACAATACACAGAAGGTCGCTTCATCGAAGCTCGCTCCTTATTTTCGGAAATCTCGAAGATTTCACCCGAAGATAAACCTTCAAAAGTACTCGAAGATCGATGTCATTGGCTCATTGATCATCCCCCTGAGGAGTGGAGTGGCACCATCGCTATCGATAGAAATTTCAGGGATAACGGCTAGGTCGAAAAATAAATGAAAAAGCGATACGGCATTTCTTGGCCATACCGAACGAGGAACGTCTATCACCATCACGACGACCGTGAATTGAAAGATGAGTGGCAAGATGAAGTCTATCTCCACGCTGCTCAAATCGCCCAAGAATACAAATATTCCAATGTCATAGATGTAGGATGTGGATCTGGTTTTAAATTGGCGAAACACTTTCAATCACTCAACACTCTCGGACTTGAGTTGCCTCCTCAGTTACAGTTTCTTCAAAACAAATACCCGAACATGTGTTGGCAAGAATCTGATTTCGACCAACCTATCCAATTTGAATCTGAGATAGCGATATGCGCAGATGTGATTGAACACCTTGTTGACCCCGATCTGCTGCTAAAATTTCTTCACTCGCTCAATGCCCAGCATTATGTCATTTCCACGCCAGACCGGTCGTTACTCTACAAACCATGGAAGAGACGATTTTGGGGCCCGCCCAGGAACCCAAGTCATCAACGAGAATGGACTTTTCGAGAGTTTCGACGTTATATTTCCGGTACATTTAAGGTACTCGACCACAAAATTACCCGACGAGATCAAGCAACCCAGATGATTGTTTGCTCAAAGTATTGAAAGGCTCAAACTTGCTTTATGCATCTCGAGAAGAAGACGGCTCTTATCGTCTTGCCGGGCCCCCTCAATTCCTGCGAGCTTTATGGGGAATTCCAACCACTCTCCGAACGGTTCTCAAAAACCCTGAAGATCATCCTGAAGTTTCCCAGCGATTGATTCCGCTAACTTATAATGATGCAGAAAAAGAAAAAGAACTCCTGCGACTTACTGGTGAAGCCATGCTGGAAAGACAACTCGCTAAAGTAGCAATGTTTGAACGGATTCTCGCTTCCAGCGAAGAAGGCATGGGCGCAATTCGTATTGCCGAAAAGGATTTCGACGCCTTCATTGCCATTCTGACTGATATCCGCTTGGTTATGGCGAGCTTCCTAAATATCGAAGATGAGGAGTGGGAAGACAACCTAACTGAAGAACAACTCATGGAACCATGGGTCGCCATGCTCCATCTCACGTCAGGAATACAGCAGATATTATTAGAAGCCACAGGAATGGTCTCAGATCTCGATATCGATCCCGAAGTAGATCTATAAATCGTTAATCGAGATAAAAAGATTCCCCGATCTCTGCGATCCCAAATCCACGTTTTCGAACTTCTTCTCTGACATCTTCATCGTGTAGTGCCGGATTTGTATGATTCATGTGAATAAACCGAAATCTGCCCGGGTTATTCAAGGCCTCTGCGGAAAGCCGATTCATCGTTTCGACCATAGGTGGATGTGGTATTTCTGAAAGGTCACGCCCTGGCAACTCTCTGCCATCATAAAAGGTAGCATCCAGATAGCACACATCTGCACCCTCTATCAAACGCTCCAAAATATCACCGTTCCAGCGATCAATATCCGGGCAAAACACAACCGTTCGTCTTGGACCTTCAATACGCCAAGCTACGGTGTCGGCATACTCATGTCGGTGATTCACTAAAACAGGTGTAATCTTAATCCGGAAATCATCTAGAACCCTAGTTTCTCCAGGCTCTAAAACTTTCAACTCGATTTGATCCAACTTCACCAACTGATCCCAAGGTCCATTCGATTCCAAGAACTTCGCCATTCTAGGAGTGCAATGGACCGGCGTTGATTGCGTAGATGCCACTTCGCGCCCGAGATGCATCAGCCCGGTATAATGACCGATATGTGCGTGAGTGAGAAGGATTCCCTCTACCGGACGGCGGGGTTCACTAGCGAACCGAATCATCGCCAATTGCTCCTCAATCGCAGGTGTTGCCTCAAGTAGCAGAGCTTTCCCTTTCACCATATCTACGATTGCGAGCCATGCAGGCCCCAACTTTCGACCGTTTTCCCGAGCAGTTTCACAACATGATTTTAGACAACCTACATGGGGTAATCCTCCATCCTGTGTATTGCCCAATACAAATACTTTCAATCCCTGTGCAGCCCAATGACGTCCTCCGCCATTTTCATTTGTATTCGTAGGCCAACCTGGAGGCAGCACGATGCCTTGGGGCTGACGAAGTTTCTTATTTTCATTTTCCGAAGATTTACCGATGGTGAGACAGCCACAAAATATTACTGGGGCCAATATCAACAGAAGGATTAGGCGTATCTTCGAAATTCCTTCCGGTTTCAACATCTCCCCAGATTCGGCTCAATGCTCATATAATGTATTCGGCCCACCGTATCAACTTTGTTTAATCCTGTACTAGGATCTATTTCCTCATGGATAAACAAACCCGTTTGAACCATAAATAAGACATGTTGATAATTAAATATACGGCCTTGAAGTCCTATATCTGATGTCTCGCCGAAATCCACAAAGGCTGGCTCGTCGATGCTGATAAGAACCCCGCCAAGACTACATTGGATAACTGTGACTTCGAGTCCTCCAAAGGGATTTTCCCACATACCATCATGCAACTTTGGCGGAATCAGCTTTGTGCCACTCTCCTTGACCAACTCTCTACTTTTTTTCAATGCGTCAATATAATCGACAGCCGAAACAGTAATGGAATCTACTGACGGCCATTTTATTAGCTGCTGACGAGCACTCATCATTATTGGTTGCAATGACAGCACTTCACCATTTTCGTGCCATTCGATTAATGCCTCGTCAAAATTGCCATTATGAAGATGGAAAATCTGATCTCTGACAAGTTTGACCGCTAATTGAATCTGCTCTATCTTGCCCGGAAATTTTTCGAGTGATTTTTCAATTGAAGGAACCAGCGTCACAAAGGGAGGCAAATTATTATCACTCGTAGGTGAGATCTCTATTTCTTCGGATACCTGAGCAAACCCAGCACCCATCGAAGCAAGAAAATTAAAGCTCCAGACGGTAACGAGAACTACAAGGAGTCGTTTCGTAAACTTCATGACAACAGCTCTTTCCTAAAGGCCCACAATGACGATGCCCGCATGCAGAGTACCGGTTATACGGGTCTCTATTTTCATAGTACCCCCACCTCAATAAGTTTCGTAATCGACTTATAAACAAATACTCTCTGAATAGACGGAAGTCGTGCGAACCCTCGCCTGAGTCCGGTTTGTCCTATATATTAATCGTCTGCTCGGGGCGTACCTTATTTGAGGTACTGAGAAGAACCCGTTGAACCTGATCCGGATCATGCCGGCGGAGGGAAAGCGGATCCAGATCACGATTCAGATCTGATTCCTGCTGAGATCTCTTCTGCTCCGACCTCGTCATGACGGAATTACCGTAAGCAAGTATCGCAAGGAGCCACCTGCATGTCGCACGAACAAAACTGGTCACTTCCTTTACGAGGAGCCACCAACCCTTCAACTCACGCCGATGGAACAAATCCAGGTTCCTTTGCTAACCCACCCCAAATTGGCGGGCCACTCACTTTCTCATCTCCAGATACCCCCGGCATGCCACCGCCCTCCACTTTTACGGCATGGGATTTCTTACCTTCGGGATGGGTCATCGAATGCGCAACAAAAGAAACCGGCTGCGCGGGTCACAATCATCCAGAAATCGGCGAGCATATTCGAGCTGTTGCCCCCCTAGATTTTGAACCCATCACGCAACTAGAAAAAGCACGCCTAGGCTTGATCACTCCAGAAATGGAACGAGTGTCTGCCCGAGAAGACCACCTCACCGCCGCACAAATAAGAGATGAAATCGCTGCAGGTCGATTAATAATTCCAGCAAACATTCATCATCTAAACCATCAGCTAGACCCCATGGCCATCGGCAGAGCGAGTAAAACAAAAATTAATGCCAACATGGGAGCCTCTCCAGTTTCTTCCGGAACCGACGAAGAAGTCGAAAAATTACGGTGGTCGCAACGCTGGGGTGCAGACACGGCAATGGACCTTTCCACCGGCGGTGATCTCGACGCTTGCAGAGAAGCCTTGATAAGAGAAAGTACAGTTCCTATTGGAACGGTACCGATTTATTCAATGATCATTGGCAGAAAGATTGAAGATCTCAATGAAGAGATAATTCTGGATATGCTGGAGCATCAAGCAGCCCAAGGCGTGGACTACTTCACCATTCACGCAGGCGTGAGACCCTGGCATCTCCCAGCAATCGAAAAACGATTGATCGGCATCGTCAGCAGAGGAGGGTCTCTTCTCGCCAAATGGATGATCACTCACGATCAAGACAATCCAATGGTCACCTGCTTCGATAAGATCTGTCAAATCATGCGTCAACACGATGTCAGCTTTTCTCTTGGCGATGGTCTCCGTCCAGGAGGACTCGCAGACGCATCCGATGAAGCTCAACTGGGAGAACTCTCAGAGATTGCGAAGCTCACCGAGATCGCTTGGACACATGGTGTTCAGGTGATGGTTGAGGGTCCGGGGCATGTTCCTTTCGATCAAATTGAGTTCAACATGAAACTACAAAGACAGCTGTGCCACGGTGCTCCCTTCTACGTACTCGGTCCTTTGGTGACGGACATCTTCCCGGGTTATGACCACATCACCTCCTGCATCGGTGCTACAGCAGCGGGGTACCACGGAGCCTCGATGTTGTGCTACGTAACTCCCAAAGAACATCTGGGATTACCGAAAGCGGATGACGTCAAACAAGGATGCATCGCCTATAAAATTGCAGCCCATGCTGCCGACGTCGCATTAGGTATACCGGGAACCCGGGATCGTGATGATGAACTCACCAAAGCTCGCGCTGCGCTCAACTGGCAGAAGCACTTCGATTTATCATTCGACCCCGACACAGCACGAGCACTTCACGATGAAGATCTTGATGTCGATACAGATTTCTGCGCCATGTGCGGGCATGATTGGTGCAGTGTTCGTATTTCAAAAGAAATCCAACAATTCGCCAGTGGCAAAGCCGAAGGCTTCGATAGAGGAGCCGCTCTTCGAAGTGCTGCACTCACAGATGAACAAAAAGAAATCCTTGAGAAGCGTGGCATTCTTGATCCCGCAGAAATCCACAAACTGGCGAGTAAAACTCACAAGGCAACCGGTGCAAATGAAGAAAAAGCTTCCTGTCACAGTGACCATGTCAGTGAAGAGCAGGCACGACAACTTCAAGCTCTAGATGCGAATGAAGAAGAAATATCTGCCTTATAAAGACTTGCCTAATTTGCAACTACGATTTTTCAATGGAATCGCTACTGACAAAGCGACAGTTAACTAAAAACAGTCCCCGCAAGCCTGTCTCGCCGACAAGTGCAAAATGTAACCCCCGCCTCGGACTTCCGAGGCGGGGGTTACATCTGTATTTCACTCGAACTTTCAGAAATCTTCAGTTCTGAATCGAACTTAATGGAAAATTAACTTCCTGCAACTTTTCGCCACTCTCCGCATTGTGAATAGCTAATTGAATTTCTGCATCGATACCTGAATTCCAATCAATATCGACTGTTCCGAAATTGACGCATCCTAATTTCTTTCCTTCGCGATACCTATTCGGCTCATCTCCGATGTTAAATGACGCATTCAATGAACTCGCGGTCAGTTCATAGATGGGGTAAGAAATTCCTGAATCTCTCTGCGGTAGTTTTGAAATCTCAGCGGCATGTCGGTCGCCACTGATCACAATCACTCCTCCGGCATTCGTCGTCCTCAATAATGAGATCAACCGTTCTCTCTCAAGAGGCATGGTTAACCACGCCTCCCATGAGTGCTCTTCCGGGATCAACTGAATGCTGCTCACCAACAAGCGCAGGCCTGCTGGCTCCTTCAATACCGTCGCCAACCATTTCCACTGTTCTTCTCCCAGCATTTGCTGATCTCGATCCGAAGAGGGGACATAAGGTCCATTCCAACCAGGAACTTCAGATCTTTCTAATTTCATCTCCGTTAACTCAGATCTGTGATAACGGGTATCCAACAATATGACTTGGACTCTTCGGCCACTGGGACCATGGGTTGTTACTGCGTATACGCCTTCTCTAGACCTCCTCGCAGAATCTTCTGGCTCTTGAAGCCAGTCAAGAAACAACTTTTGAGACTGTTTCTTTATCGGGAAGTCTCTCCCCGCATCATTCTCGCCATAGTCATGATCATCCCAAGTTGCCAATAACTGAGTACTTTTTCGTAGCTTCGAAAAATCTGGATTCGAATCCAATATTTCCCAATCGCGCTTCAGCTTCTCGACATCTCTGGAATCGCCGTAGATATTATCGCCGCATAGAATAAGAAGATCAGGCTGAAACTTCATGATCGTTCGCCAGCAAGGCTGAGGTTTGTTTTGGTCAAGACAAGAACCGACAACGATACGTTGAGTTGATGGTGTTATTTTTGCGTCTTGTGCTGCAAGCCCAACATCTAGATATTGAAATGCCGTACCAACGATCGAACACATAACGAATATCGCAACAATGATGTAATTCATTTGAATTCCTAATTGCTAATTTTTTGAAGAGGTGGGCCCAGCCATAATTTTTCAAGGAGCTCATAAAGAACTACGTCATGTTTTTTTAATTCTACTTTTACAAAAGGATAAAAATCATTAGTCCCAAAAAATGCTTCAGTACCTTCAGCAAAGTACTCTTTATGATTTGTCAAAGCATAGTGCTGAGCTAACTTTCCATTGATATGAAGTACTTCTTCATATTCTCCAGATCTCTTAGCAGAGTTAAATGCTTTAATGACTTCCTCTTCACCAAAACTCAAATACTGATCATGCCAAGCGTGTGCCAATTCATGGAGCAATACCCAAGGCTGTGTATTAGATTTTTTTAAATTAATGAATCCCTGAACTTGAGGAATATGAACACACTTTTCAAGATCTTCGGCGTGACCATTGTTTTTCAACCACTTTCGACTCGGGTGGTACTGCATATTCTTCAACCCTGGCCGATCAAAATCGAGGACTATCTCTACTCGCCTGAGTTCTTCCACTCGCTGTGGTGGCAAGACCCAAGAAATATCTCCCAGTTGAATCTCTGCCAGCTCAAGAGCTTTCCGAGCCAACTGAGGATGGTCTTCTAATAGCTTCTTCTCGACTCGAATATTCCAACCTTGCACCAAGTGTAACTCATGTGTTTCTGGCTCAGATGGCACATTCAACACCAATACCAACATCAATATGGACATATCAGACCTTCCCGCTTCTAAACTCTATTTTGACTCTTTATTTGCCCCTGAATAGCCACCTTGTGGAGGAGTATCAAGTTGACCGTAATCGGTGACCGCTTACCTTACACATACAGTTTCATAAAGAATGGAGTTCCCGAAATGATTCATCTCTGCAGTTCGAGACGTAACACGGTCCTCAGTTTTATTTTCCTGGTGCTAACGATTTCGTTTCTTTGCCCACCCGCCTTTTCGGGCGAACCCAACGCCATCACCTCATCTGAATCGGCAGCCGGCTGGATCAGTCTTTTCGATGGCGAATCGCCAAGAGGCTGGCGTGGCTATCGACAAGATAATTTCCCTACCAAAGGCTGGACTGTCGAGGACGGCTGGCTGCGTGTGGTCAAAGCCGGAGGAGGGGGTAATATCGTCACCATAGATCAATTCGATGACTTTATTTTAGAACTAGAATGGAAAACAGGAAAAGGTGCCAACAGCGGCATCATGTACCTCACGAATGAGAACAATGGCGCACCCTATGAATCAGCTCCCGAATATCAAATTCTCGACAGCGAAGATTTGACGAGTTCAGACAATACTTCCGCAGGTGGACTTTACGGCCTCTACTCTCCGAAGAACAAAAAGCAGAACCCTACTGGTGAAATAAACCATTCTCGTATCGTTCATTGCGCGGGAAATGTCGAGCATTGGCTCAATGGGGTCCGAGTTCTTACAGCTAAAATCGGATCACTTGATTGGAACCGGCGCGTTGCTAACAGCAAATTTGATGCATGGAAAGATTTCGGTACTGTCAAAAAAGGACACATCTGTCTTCAAGACCACAATGACAGTGATCTTTGGTACCGCTCAATTAAGATTCGAGAAATTCCAGCAACGGAAAGATGGCGCTATTCAGAAAAAAGCGAACTGCTCTTCAATGGTCATAATCTTGAAGGCTGGGATGCATTTCTCAAAGGAGATGCCACCAAAGACGATGTCTGGTCTGTCAAAGACGGCATCCTGATCTGCAAGGGAACCCCAGCCGGGTATATCCATACTCAGAAAAAGTATCAGGACTTTGTCCTAGAGCTTGATTGGCGCTGGGATCCGGAAACAAAAAAAGCAGGGAACTCAGGCGTTCTCTTCCGCCAAGTCGGTGAACATATGGTGTGGCCCCGCAGTATCGAAGCCCAATTGATGTCAAAAAATGCAGGAGACTTCTGGTGTATTGAAGAATTTCCCATGACAACAAATCCCGACAGAACCAATGGTCGGAACACCAAAAAAACAGAAATGGCAGAAAACCCCGTCGGCGAATGGAATCACTATGAGATCCATTGCATCGAAGGCGTTGTGACGCTGAGAGTCAATGGCAAGGTTTTGAATCAGGCCACGGACTGTTTGCAAGTTGCCGGCCCCATCTGTCTTCAGTCTGAAGGAACACCGATACAATTTAAAAACATTCGCATTCACATGCCCTGAAATCTACACAGGATTAACCAAAACAAATAATTGTTCGCAAAAGGGCGACAAAGATCCTCAAATAAAAACATCAAGAAATTTAAGTAAACCAAACAGACGGTTGATGCATGAAAAACAAAGATTACTGGAAAAATTTTTATAGGGACGCCGAGAGCAAGTCGCTGACTATGCCCAGTGCGTTTTCTGATTTTGTCTTACAACAGTTATCATTACTGGAGTGGGATACAGAAAGAACCTTAATCGATATAGGCTGTGGAAATGGTAAAGACTTGTTTTACATGCGCTCTAAAAACATTAACGCCTATGGCGTAGATATGAATTTAGAGTTGGATTCAGAATTTATTCAGAAAAACGACGCACTTAAGCTCAATGAGAAGCATGACGCATACTATATGAGATTTTTCTTACATACCCTTGAAGAAGAAAAGCTTGATATTTTAATGACTAATATCCATGAATGCATGGGGAACGACTCGCACATATTTATCGAGACTAGATCTGTTAAGGGAGTTACAGATAAAGAAAGAGAAGAAACTTTCTTCAAGTCGAGTATTGGCGAAGCCCATTTCAGGATGCTTTACTCATTAAATTATCTGGAAGATCAATTTAAAGATAAATTTACCATTCTTTTTTCCGAGGAGTCTGATGAGTTCGCACCATTTAAGAATGAAAAACCCTATGTCATAAGATTAGTAATGAAAAAGAACTTAGACCAGTAGAAGCTCTCGACAATAGCGCCGACATTACGTCGAGGACATTGGCAATAACACAAATAACCTGGTCGAAAATCGCGTGATTATCGACAAGCACCGACGACTATTCTGACCACTGATCAAGAGGCGATATTGCTTAATACTCAATAAATTAATTCTTCTTACTGTTCTGTGTTTTAAACGATTCGAAACACAACATTTCTTTAATATCCATACCACTCTTATATCCTGCTACGTAAAGAGTGTTGTCGATTAACTGTTACCACAAACTTTCTTGTAGATGAGATCGCACGCTTGCCCTGTGTTATTTCCAATAACTAATTTTCTTACAACTTCTCTTTTAATTTTCCACGATTCACTCTCTTCTTTGTTGTCAATTCGGAAAACTGCATTTTTCAGTTGTTTGAATTCCGTGCAGATAGGGCCAGGAAAAGTGGCTTCGATGTCATACGAAAAATCCCATTCGCGCGAGTACTCTACCAAATCAGGAGCGAAGCTGATTAAAGGCTTATTCATGATGAGGTAATCGAAAAACCCCCCAGAGTAATCAGTAATGAACAAATCCGTATTCTTAATCAGAATCTGCATTTCAGGATATTCGATCCCTGAACAATCGATTAATCGCTCATCTTGAGGAAGATCGAGATCGTCATGACGATGATGCCCCCTAATTCCTAAGGCATAGCCTTTGTCTTCCAGGATCGATATGAACTCATTTAACTCATCTTTGGAGAAGTGGCTAAACTTTGATTTCAGTCGAAAATCCCGAAATGTTGGAGCGAAAAGAGCCAGTTTTCTTCCGTTTAGCGATTTTTTTATTCGAAGATCATACGAACGTAAATCATCCGGAAGTGGATAATCCATGTGTAGCATGTCATTTCGCGGCAGGCCACTTGCGATCACTTTGGATACAGGCAACTTAAATGCTGCAGCCATAGCATATTGATCAATACTCGATGACGAAATCAGTAGTGAATACTGACTTAACTTTTTCAAGAAACTTCGACTCCGGTTTGGTCGCAAATAACCTATCGCTTTCAAGGGGATTCCATGCCAAAGATTTATGACGTGGCGATGGAAATCACCATGAGCAAAATTGTGGGTAAACACAGCTTCAGCTCGAATGAATGTAAGCCACGATCTTAGTTCGGCTTCACGTAATATGCTTATTTTTGAACCGTACATTGATCGTAATTCGGTGTCTGAGGTGTTACCTACTATCAATATGGATACGTTTTTCTCTCCTCTATTGATGACATAATCAAAAAATGCTCTTTGATTTCCCGTCCAGTGTTTATCGGAGTGAATTGCGATCCAGTGATTCTTCTTTGCCGGAATAACATATGACAACATCTTCACGATGCGCTTTGTAATGCTGTTTAATCGAAACTTGGAAGCGAGTAAGGGGCGTAACAACAATACGCAAAAGATCACTGCTAATGCTGCTGGACCATTGGTAGGTTTTTTAATGATAAACACCACAGCGGTATAGACCGCTAGGGCGACTCGAATCAGAGGAACCCATGGATACAGAGGCACCAAAAATGGCCGGGGAGTTTTCGGCTCTTTTTTCCTCAATATGAATATGGTGGCCGCCATGGGAAAATCGAGGATAAGAACACACAGGCCGCTAAGAAGAAGCAAATCTTGCTTTTCAAAGAATAGAAATGCCACTGATACCAATAGAACCTGAAGGATCAAAGCGACTTTAGGAGTTCCCTTCTCAGACATTCGGCCCAATGCCTCAGGGAGCTCTCCGTCTTGAGCCAATCGCCAAGTAATCCGAGAAGACACTTGTAGGCAACTACTCAAGGTTGGAATCAGAACAAGGACGAAGATGGCGTCGAACAATAGCGCCACTTGATCTCCAAATAGCACTCGTGCTGTATGCGTTCCGAGGTCAGGGATACCCTCTCCGTCTGCACCGATCATTTCCGCCGCAGGGGTCGCCCACAAAAATACAAGATTGACTAATAGATATAGAAGAGTGATGCCGCCTAAACCTACGATCAATGATCGAGGTATGTTTTTCCCTGGATTATCGATCTCCCCCGCCATCAAAACCACTGCGTTGAATCCAGCGAAGGCAAATCCAGCGTATAGGCTTGCAATAAATATTTTTTCGAGCCACTCCCAAGCGCTATGTGAGTTCTGCTCGTTTCCGGAATTCAAAGCAACAGCGAGATCTGTT
>JAACCY010000156.1 GCA_009937185.1 Planctomycetia bacterium | reverse complement strand
GGCGATCTTTAACCTGAAGTGCATCGACGGTAAAGCCCAGCTGGATGGTCCTAGTCAACAGGTTGCTGGAGATGAAACTTTTCAGCCAGTCTGTTCGGTGCATTTTACAGAACAGGTCGATCTCACTTCTTATGAAGATTTGCAAACAGCCCACAATGATAGGGAACTGGCATGAGTGATAACGTCTCCATCCAAACGGATCATGAATCGATAGTTGAGTTAAAAGGTCATCTCAAGAGCATCGCGCTGATTCAACACGCGGCCACGATATTGTCTTGGGATCAAGAAACGCACATGCCAGCGAGTGGTGGGGATGTGAGAGCGGAAGCATTGGGAGAACTTGCAGGAATCGCCCATGGACGTGCACAGGATCCCAAATTAGGGGAGAGCATCGAACGTGCAGAGGAGTTCGCTCACTCATCGGGTGATGAGAAAATCATCGCATTGGTTCGTGAAGTTCGCCTTGACCATGAAAGATCCCTCAAGATCCCCGTTGAACATGCGACCGAAACTGCCGAAGTCTCTTCCCCGGCGGTTCAAGCGTGGCAGGCTGCGAGAGAGAATGATGACTTTCCAGCGTTTGCTCCTTTGCTCCAAAAGCAGATTGAACTTGAAAGTCGAGCCGCAGAATACTTGAGAGAAGATGAGGTCTGCATTTATGACGTTCTCATGAACAAGTATGAACGTGGGATGACTAGCGAGTTCTTTTCAGACATTTGTCGTCAAGTGGTTCCCGGTTTGAAAGGAATCATCGATAGGGTTGTCGCTCGTGCATTGCCAGCCCCTGATTTTTTCAAGGGTCCATGGGACAAAGACAAACAGTTACAATTCTCGAGAGACGTGGCCACCCAAATCGGTTACGACTTCTCTCGCGGTGCTTTGGATCTCACAGCTCATCCATTCTGCACTTCACCCGCTTCGCCGGTCGACGTCAGGATTACGACACGAGTATATGAAGAAAACTTCACCAGTAATCTATATGGCGTGATCCATGAGGCGGGGCACGCGATGTACGAACAGGGATTTGACCCTGAATGGATGCATACACCTTTGTGCGATGCCATTTCTCTCGGGATTCATGAATCGCAATCTCGATTCTGGGAAAATGATATTGGGCGAACCGAATCTTTTTGGAATCACTTTCTTCCCCAAATGAAAACGTACTTTCCACGGGTTTTGGAAGGGGTTTCTGCCAATGACATGGCTCTTGCCGTCAATCCTGTGAACCCTTCTCTGATTCGAGTGGATGCGGATGAAGTCACGTACGGACTTCACATCGCTCTTCGATTTGAGCTGGAGCAGGCCCTGATCTCCGGCGACCTATCGGTTTCGGATCTTCCAGGGGCATGGAATCAAAAGATGCAGGAGTATCTCGGAGTTACACCTGAGAGTGACAAAAACGGAGTCCTTCAGGATATTCACTGGAGCATGGGTGCATTTGGATACTTCCCGACGTACTTGTTGGGATCTCTCTACTCTGCTCAGTTTTTCGAAGCGATTTCGGAGTCGATTGATATCCACAAGGATGTCTCTGCCGGTGAGTTTGGTGGAATTTTTGATTGGTTGCAGGAAAGGGTTCACAGACCTGGTCGGCAATACGTTCCTCTAGATCTTCTCGAGCGAGCCGTCGGTAAAGGATTGGATCCAGCGATCTTTATCGATCACCTCGATCGCAAGGTCAAAGCGATTCACGGAGTCTGATCTTTGCTATCAGGTCTCATGAACAGGTATGGACAATGGCTTCACTTACAATGGCCAGGGGGATCAACCGAGCCTCTACCCGAAGTGAGTCCAGATCATTCGACTTCAGTTCCAGGACTCTACGTTGTCGGGGAATTAACCGGAATTCCCTTGCTCAAACATGCGGTCGATTCCGGTGCCCGGGTTGTTCGTCAGTTAGTTTCTGAGCTCGATGGATATTCCGGTGAAGCGGTTCCTCTGGTGATTGTTGGAGGAGGTGTCTCGGGTCTTTCTGCAGCACTAGAAGCTCACCGTTTGGGACTTAAGTATGAATGGTTGGAGTCGCATCGACTGTTAGAGACAGTTGAAAACTATCCTCAGGGAAAACCTATCTATACAGAGCCCCCTGAGATGATTCCTGATTCTTCCTTAAACCTTCCTTCCTCAGATTCTCTGGATCGGGAAGGGCTTTTGCAAAGTCTCCTCGATCAGGCGAAAGAAAAAAACTGCCTTCCCCGATATGCGACGCTTCATGGGATTCGAAAAGACGGCCACGATTTGTGTTTGGATCTTCTCGAAAAAAATGAATTACGCACCGAACTACGCGCCCATCGTGTGATCCTTGCCATCGGCAGAAGCGGGGAGCATCGAAAACTCGATGTACACGGGGAAAATCTTCAGCATGTTTCGCACCGATGTCATGATCCGGCCCTCTTTATTGATAAGGAAGTCGTGGTCGTGGGAGGGGGTGATACCGCTTGTGAAACAGTTTTATCTTTAGCAAGAGCGGGAGCTCGAACCACATTATGCCACAAACAGGGCGAGCCGAGTAAAGCCTCAGTTCGGTTGCGGTTAGAGATCGATCAAGCCGTTGAAGCAGGTTTGTTGAAGGTGGTTCCGCAATGTACTGTGGCGCAGATCACTGAAAACGATGTCGTGCTGACGTTGGATTCTGGGGAGACGACCTCGATTCCTGCACAAGCCGTATTTACGATGCTGGGTAGGAAGCCTCCCGTGGAGCTCCTGAAACGCTGTGGGCTACGTATTCAGGGAGAGAAGAGTGGATTTTGGTGGGGCTCATTCGCCGCCTGCATGATCTTCTTCTTTGTGCTCTATCACTGGAAACGTGAAGGTGTCTGGATTCCGATTGCTGAAGAATGGAAATCTATCGGAGGATTTCCCGCAGGCCTCGACCTTTGGTGGAGTCAGATATTCACAGATCCTCAGACTTTGGCAGGAAGTTTGACGGGAGCGATGGACCAGCCCGGGTTTTGGTACAGTCTACTCTACACCGCATTGGTCTTTATTTTTGGGATCCGACGTATTCGTCGACGTCCTGCACCCTATATCCGAAAACAAACCTGGTGTCTGTTTTGGATTCAGGCCATCCCTCTGTTTCTTCTTCCCTACATGATCTTGCCGTGGCTAGGGAACAATGGTGTTTTCGATATTGGGTGGGGAAAGACCATGGCGGATGCTCTATTCCCATCGGTCGGAGAGAGTCGTGAGTATTGGCGTTCTTTTGGATTGATCCTCGCTTGGCCACTCTTCTTTTGGAATGTATTCACGAACACTCCCATGGGAGCGTGGTTGGTGATTTCCCTGATTCAAACTTTTGTATTGCTTCCGCTGGCGATTCGTCGCTGGGGGAAAGGGGTTTATTGCGGCTGGATTTGTTCCTGTGGCGCTCTTGCTGAAACGTTGGGAGACGCTCACAGAAAAAAGATGCCGAAAGGAAACCTGGCCAAGAAGTGGAATTTTGTAGGTCAATTCTTTTTGTTGCTTTGCATGCTCATGTTGGTGGGCAGAGGAGTGTCTTGGTTATTCCCTGACAGCTCGGCGGGAATTCTGGGAGTTGAATTTGCTCGCGGGATTCAGAATGGAATCCCACTGCTGAACTACGAATGGTTTGTTGATTTATTTTGCTCCGGAATTTTGGGTGTCGGACTTTATTGGCATTTCTCCGGTAGGACTTGGTGTCGATTCGCATGCCCTTTGGCGGCATTGATGAACATCTACGCACGCTTTTCGAGATTCAGAATATTCGCGGAAAAGTCGCGCTGTATTTCATGTAACGTCTGCACCGCAACTTGTCATCAGGGGATCGATGTCATGACATTTGCACGTCAGGGTATTCCAATGGAGGATCCCCAGTGTGTTCGTTGTGGAGCGTGTGTTCACGATTGCCCAACAGATGTTCTCCGGTTTGGAAGATTGCTGGACGGAGATATGGGAGTTCATTTGGACATTTTATCTGCGCGATCAGGGATCTCCGGAAGAAGCGGACAGAAAGGTGTTATCCCGGAGTCTTCAGGATAAGTCTTTTGCTCCGTCAAAGGGGACAGGAAGCCCCTCATCGTCGAGACCCCAACCCGCATATCGGGCAGTTCTACCCTGCCTGAGGAGTCCTTCTTCTTTACGCTTATCGAATCGGTGTATTCTTTGCTGAACGTTACGCATGAATTTTTTTCGCGATTTTCGTCGGCTCATGAAATCTGTAGATGAGGCTGAATATTCTCCGGATTCATCTGCCCAGGTTGCGCCGCCTGCTTCGAGGAATGAGATGAGGCAGTACCAACGTATCCGAGGGGCAACTGTTGGAGGAAGGTGTCCTATTTGAGCGAGAGAGTGCAGCACTTGGTCCACTCCCGATTCTCCTTTTGGGCACATTCCAACCCGAGCTTCATCGAGGTCGACGATATTTAGACTCCATGGACCATTTCGATCACCGGAGATCATGACATTATTGGGAGCCAAATCTCTGGTACGGAAACCTTTTTGGAACAAGTGGAACAGTTGCTGACCGAGCCAACGAGAGAACAAGATTTGCCACTCCACTCCGGAATCTTCATGAAGATGTCGAGCATGCCAATGGTGGAGGGGTTCTCCTGGAACCCAACTACTGACGAGGCATGCCCTCTCGCGGTTCTCACTCCGAACGAACGGGCGAGGTATCGGTAGTCCCGATTCTGCACCTTTCAGCATGGCATTCCATGATCGTCGAGCTCGACCCCAGCGCATGAAGGCTGGAAGTAGTTTTACAGCAGTTCCATGCAGTGATTTTTTTGTGACTTTGTAGATCTTGCGGGCATAGGCCACACCATCGACTTCGATATGCTCAAGTCTTCCTCGTCGTCCTTCAGAGACGATTCGGATGGCAGGAGACTCAAGGAGTTTTCGGCCCTGCTCCAGTGAAACGGGAGCAGCTCGAAAGATATGACCATGGATCGAAGAACTATCCCGTGGCACCCTGCTCCTTCCTGTTCTGGCGACTGATGAAGAAGGTGATATCAGTGGGCCTTTGTCGGGCGAGTCTCACCAGTTAGGTTTTCATTACTTCAGAGGATAAAAGATCGTTACCAGTCTCTCGACATTAAAAACGAAACTTGTGTCCTGAATCGAAATATAGGAACTGGAAAGGAAGTATCGATGCAAATTCAGGTGATGGACCATCCGCTGCTGGATCCCGGTGGTGGGGTATTGGATCTTCAGAAAGCTCAAGGAGAGGTGAGTCCCGACTGGTTGCAAGAAATGCTTCGCCCCGAGTATTCATGCCCTCCTCTGGAAGAAGGACACCGAAAAGCTGTCCGTGATCTGCTGAGGCATGGGGGATACCGACCTGCTGGTAGAGGAAAACCTTCGAGTGAATGGCTGAAGAAAGCGGCAGGAGAAGGAAAGTTAGGTTCGATTTTCCCTCTGGTGGATTTGGGCAATGCCGCTTCACGAATGGAAGGGCTACCTCTGAGTGTCGTCGATTTGGACCGAGTCCGCGGAAATCTGAGGATCCAGTTGGGAGAATCGGGTCAAAGATATATCTTCAATCGCTCGGACCAAGAGATCGACATCACGGGCCTTCTTTGCCTGAATGATGAAGAGGGACCCTGTGCAAATGCTGTGAAAGACTCCCAGAGGACGAAAACTGACCCCAACACGAAACGAGCCTTGATCTTGATTTGGGGTACACGTGAGTTGGCTGGAGCCACAATTGCATTCGAAAATAGGCTCAGGGAGCTGGCAGAACGACTGGGAGGTCGACTCGAAGGGGTGGAATTCCTTCCGGATTGAGTCAAGGATTCAGTGCCACTCGACACATCATCGTCTTAAAATAGGGACAATCGAGTCCATACCCCGGCCGCGACCGGGAAGATTCCAGATGGGAGACTTCGATGGCTTTCGCCACTGTCGAGGAACTAGTTCAGGAGATTGCCCAGGGTCGTATGGTCGTATTGATCGACGCTCCGGACAGGGAGAACGAGGGTGACCTCGTGATGGCCGCTGAACTGGTGACATCCGAACACATCAAGTTTTGTGCTCTAGAGGGGCGTGGCTTGATTTGTGCACCTCTCGATGCGGAATACTGTGACCGACTGGATTTGCCGCCGATGAGTGACAGACCGACATTACCCGGTGAATGTGCTTTCACGGTTTCTGTTGATGCGTCCGAAGGAATTTCCACGGGGATTAGTGCTTCCGATCGGGCCATCACCGCTCGTTTGCTGGCCGATCCCACCTCGCGACCAGAACAGTTCAACAGACCTGGACATCTGTTCCCTTTGAGGTCCAAGCCTGGAGGAGTTCTTCGCAGAACGGGGCACACGGAGGCATCCGTAGATTTAGCCCGTATGGCAGGTCTTAAGCCTGCAGCCATCATCTGCGAAGTCATGAACGATGATGGAACCATGGCACGTCTTCCCGAGCTCGAAAAGTTTGCGGAGAAACATGGTTTACTTCTCGGAACGATCGATAGCCTCGTCGAGTATCGTCAACAGAACGAAACGATAGAGGAAACGGCAACATCCTCACCTGTTCTGCAAAGTCAGGCAAAGTTGCCCACGCCCTATGGGGTTTTCCAAGTGGAATGCTGGAAAACAGACGAGGGTGATCCCGTGACAGTCCTTCAAATGGGCTCTCTTGAGAATAGCGATGAAGAGCCGCCCGTGGTCAGGGTCCACAGTGCGTGTATGACTGGAGACATTTTTGGGTCTCTCAGGTGTGATTGCGGACAACAGTTAGATCATTCCTTGCAGATGATCGGCTCAAAGGAGCGGGGTGCTCTGATCTATCTTCCGCAAGAGGGACGAGGGATTGGCCTCGCCAAGAAGATTGAAGCTTATGGTCTTATGGAAGAGAAAGGACTCGATACTGTGGAAGCCAATGAGAAATTGGGATTCCCCGGAGATTTGCGTGAGTACTCTGCAGCTGTAGAAGTCCTCAAAGCCAAGTCTGTGACCACAGTAAAACTTCTTACCAACAATCCTCATAAGGTGAGTGGGCTTGAAGACGGCGGAGTGAAGGTCGCTCAGCGTATTTCATTGGAGCTGGGTATCGGCCCCGTCAATGTGAACTACCTGAAAACCAAGAAAGCCAAGTTCGGTCACATCTTTGAAACCATCTAGTCGAGTTAAAAATGAAAACCCTTTGAAGATTTGAACTTTGACTGAAGTGAACTGACATATAAAAGGAGCGGGCCCGCAGGGGGTTACCCTGCGGGCCCTTTTCTATAGTTAAGTGATCAAGTTGAACTACGGAGCACAGGTGCCTGTTGCGTAGTTCGCACAATCCAAATTGTCATCTGTGCCGTCGATTCCACAAGTGGTCGGACCCGGAGCAGGAGGAACAGCTCCAGTTCCAAAAATGTAGTTCAGAGTGGAGATGGCATCTGAAATGTCGATCAGTCCATCGTCATTCGTATCGATGGCATCGAGGCAGAGCATTGCACTTCCTTGGAACAGGTAAGTCAGCGTGCTGATGGCATCAGAGATGTCGACGAGTGTGTCGGAGTTGACGTCGCCTCTACGGAAACGCTCAGGTAGGCATTCAGCAGTACAGCTGACTTCAGCGAGACTTTCGCCACAGCTTCCTAAGCTTCCAACGGAGAGGTTGAAAACGGTCATTTCGCTAGGGAGAACGTAGGTGGTGCTGGTCTCTGTACCGGCAACGCTGGCGACCACGGTGCCATTCACGCTCAACTGAATATCTAGGTATGTGTCATTGTTGGTCCAGTTGAGAGTTGCGGTGCAAGTCTCATGGTCCACAGTGCAGCTTAGATCCGAAATCGGAGTACCTGCGGGTGTCGAGTTACACGTGTAGGAAGTTTCTGCGGGAGCAGATGCGAGATTGTTACGGATTCCCGTAACACTGATGTTTGTGGGAGCGCCGTCACTCAGATCCAAGTCCAGGTTCGTCGTGGATCCTGCGTATGAAGAGGAGACTCCATCAATTGAAACAGCGATAGAGTCGTATGTTCCACCATTTGTCCAAGAAACATTACCTGCACAGATACATGCGTCGGTGACCGTCACGATAAGATCGCTCGGCGCTGGAGTTTCAACCGTCACTGAACCATGAACAAGAGTCGGCGATTGAGATACGCCGGCTACTGAAATGACACAAAGAACCGGGGGAGATCCCAAGGAACTTGTGAAGGTGATCGGAGAAATGCTAGAGGGTTGGGAAGTCGAGAGGACTGTGAATTCCATGCGAGTGATCGCTTGGGATAAACCTGCAGGAATCGACTCAATGGGAGCACCCATGCTGACGATCGCCCCAACAGTGACTCCTCCGGAAGAGGACTCGGAGAAGAAGAAGTACTCCGCACCTTGTCCGCCTCTGAGGGCTTGAAGATCTGATCCTTGGGTCAGGGAGGTCATGGAGAGGAGAGCAGGATCAAAGTTGATCCCGAACTGGAACCCCTGAGATTGCGCAGCATTATCCATTAAGATGTCTGCCGCGACGTTTCCGCCCGGCAATGCACTCGTATTAGGAGCGTTTAGAACATAATCCTGACCTTCGATGATTGGCGAGAAGCCAATAAAGGAGGATAAAATTAGAATGAGGGCCAAAAATTTTGACATGAAGCACATGTTCCTTTCTCGCTTGAATCTCAGGAATGCTTTCAATCCCGAGAGGTGTGCCTGAACCCTAGAGGGGAACCGACAAAATCTTCCTATTCGATGTATGTATTCTAATGGTTAACAAATGCATTTGAAGTTCATTACTAATAATTCTTTTGTATTGCCTCGTGTCGGGCCTACGAGGTGGGAAAAAATCGAGATTTCGTCAATAATTCATGTATTATGTGACAAATTTGGTGAGGAGCGGTGAATTGGGGAATATTTTCCTTCAGCGAGTGGGGCACCCTGTTATTCGGACTAAGACCCGGATTCTTCAAATAAATTTGGGGAAGATTTGTAATCAAGTTTGTAGGCATTGTCATGTGGGGGCCGGCCCTCACCGCTCCGAACAACTGGCCGATTCTGACGTAGAAGCGTGTTTTCACTTAATGGAGAGGCTTCCCGATCTTCAGATCGTGGATCTGACAGGCGGAGCACCCGAATTACATCCTCGTTTCCGGGATCTGGTGGTTGGAGCACGCCATCGAGGCCTCCAAGTGATCGATCGTTGTAATCTCACCATTTTGGAGGAAGAAGGGCAGGAGGATCTCGCTCTTTTTCTGGCCGAAAAATTTGTGCATATCATCGCAAGCCTGCCCTGTTATGAGCAAAAAAATGTTGATCGGCAAAGAGGTACAGGAGTCTTTGAAAAAAGTATTTCAGCTCTTCGGCAATTGAATGCTTTGGGCTATGGGAATACTGAAGGAGAGGGGCCTGCTGAGGGTTTCTCAGAGAAGTGCTCTCTTGAAAAAAGTCTCGAAGGATCCCTTCGACTCGATCTTGTTTTCAATCCGCAAGGGGCGACTCTGCCGCCTTCACAAAAAATGTTGGAAGCTTCCTACCGTGATCTTCTCAAAAGAGACTACGACATTATTTTCGATCACTTGATCACAATCACAAATATGCCGATTGCTCGGTTTCTTGATCAATTGAGAGCCGAGGGGAACGAAGAATCTTATCGTCAATTACTGCAATCGTCGTATAACCCAGGCACTTTGAATGGGTTGATGTGCAGGGATACTTTATCCATCGATTATGAAGGACATCTGCATGACTGTGATTTCAATCAGATGTTGGACATGAGATTGAAAGATTCGCATTCGGGGGATGATTTGCATGTGTCTTCAGTGGAAGAAAAAAACTTGCGAGGCAGAGAGGTCGAGACGGGAGACCATTGCTTTGGCTGCACTGCGGGAATGGGATCCTCCTGCGGCGGGGGCCTGGTCAGTACCCCCGCCGCGGAAGAATCAAAGTCGATCAGTTCGGAATGACAAGTGTGCTGCCTACAGGAATTTGACTAGGATTGGCCAAGGATCGTCCATTTGCGGCGATGAGATCTCTGTATCTCTGGCCATCTCCATAGAATTTGATGGCGAGAGACCACAGGGTGTCACCCTTGCGAACCTTGTAGGTTTTTTCATGGGTGTCGAGGGCTTGCCAAGTGGGCCTGACGGTTTCTGGGGTCATCCGGACAGGTTCCTGTGAAGTGATCTGTTCAGATATCGTTTCCGCCTTCACGATGCTCTCCGAATATTCATCGCTCACAGGATACTCATCGACAGACCAATCGTCGTCGTCACTTGCAAGATAGCGGTTATCGTCGATGGGAGAAGATCCCATGGGTATGGGAATGATCATCAGCGGATACAAAGTCCGCTTTCCATTTTTCTCCTGATAACGCCAGAAGGGGAAGAACCAATGACCGGAACTGTTCTCCCCTTCGGAACTGAGAGCTCTACTGTTTGTTTTGCCAGCGATCCAGAGGGGGCCTGCAGTGACGCGTTCCTCTCCGATCTTTCTACCATTCAAAGTTTTTGAAGTGGTCATGTCGTAGGATAGGAGTCCTCCAAGAGTCGCCATGCCTCGACGGTTCTCGTTTTCGACGTACCAACTTCCAGTGAGCATCGCGCCGACATCTGCGGGAGTCAGAGATTCGTCTTGGGAAATACTTTCACTACGAGGAGCTGGAGCAGAGCTACAGGCCGTGAGTGAGAGCAGCAGAATTGCGATGGAGCCACAGGATTTAAGCCTGTGAAAATTTCTACGGTGTTCAGGGAATCCGTATGAATCGGTCTTTTGATTGGGCACGTCTTCGCCCCTTCCTGGGCCAGTGTCGCGCGGCGTGATGGAGATGTTAGGAAATTTCGTCGTTTCTGGCAAGCCCACTCGAAAGTAACCGCAATGGAATGAGCATCAGGAGCGCTGAGGCAAAATAGGGCGCTGCTGAGCCGAGTTTCCAATAGAGCACGGCCGCCAATATTGGCCCCAGAGCCCTCGCTAGGCTACCTAGAGAGCGGAATACTCCCAATACAGCCCCTTGTTCACCGGGACCAACCGATTGACTGACGATGGTGGAAAGCATGGGCATCGTCATGGCGGAACCAGCACTCAATGGAATGAGTGCGGCCCAGAGGTGCCAATTTTCCTGGATGAGTGCAATCCCAGCTAAGCCTAGAGCGACCAGAACCAAGCCGCGTTGTGCAGTTGTTTCGGGGCCCCAGGAATGCGCGAACCTCCGCGTGAATCCACCCTGCACCACAGCCAGGATCAACCCAATAACGACGAACATCGTTGCGGTCTCTATGGTGCCAAACTCAAGTCGCTGCCGGACGAGAAAAGAGAGAGTGAACTCCATGCCACTAAAGGCGAGCAGGTAGATCAAGTTTGCAAGATTAGTTTTCTTGACTCTTGGTCCCCATTCGCTTCCCAAAGAAACAGAGAATTTTACGGGGCGAGGCTTCGTATTCTCGGGTCGGGTTTCAGGAAGTTTAAGCCAAATCCAGATCAGATTGATGAGGTGAAGAACGACAACTCCGAGTGCTGCAGCACTAAAAGAGGTGAATGCAAATCCGAATCCTTCGTGAATAACCCCATGTGATGAGAGATCGAAAAGAGAAAGGTAGCCACCGATGGCCGGTCCCAGAATGAAACCCATTCCAAATGCGGCACCCACTAAACCCATTCCTCGTGCTCTCTCTTTTCCAGGAGTTACATCTGCAACGGCTGCTGTAGCGGTTGCTATGTTGCCGCCGGCCATTCCTGAAAAGACTCTTGAGATCAGCAACCAGGCGAAAGTACCGCTGAAAGCCCAAAGCAGTGCGGCGGCCAAATTTCCTGTGACAGTGATGAGCAAGACTCGTCTGCGTCCTATTCGGTCAGACAGGCTTCCCCAAAATGGACTCATAGCAAATTGAAGAATGGAGTACAGGGAGCCTAGAACTCCTCCGAAGAGGGTGACCAAGCGATCATCGTCGATCATGGGAGACAAGGATCTCAGCGCAGAGAGGAGGCTTTCCATCCAGGGATCTCCGCGATAGGAGTCCAGAATTGCCGGGAAGAGGGGAAAGATGATGGAGAAACCGACCAGATCGAGGAACAACGTTAGGAGCACTGCTCCCAGTCCGGATTTTGCGGGGGGGGACTCGTTCTCTGGAGATTTCGAGTTCGGGGATGAAGAAGCGGAGGATTTTGGGGCAGGGTCTCCCTGAAAACCAGAATTCTCGTCTTGTGATTCCCCCGACATCTCATGTTCCTTCCGCGTGATCGTATGGGCCAGAATCCACGAAACTTGAATAGTTCGTTGGTCCGACAGATCTCTGCCGGTTGGATTTGGTCTGATCCGCTGTTGCCACCCTAACCAATCCGGAGCGAAATTCCCTCTGGAATCGTGAACACGATAATTCCTGTCGACAACCGTGCCAAGATCTCCACACTGGTATCGTGGTCTGCGTTCCCACCGCATGGACCTTCGACTATGATAATAGACCTTTGTATCAAGTGCCTGTCGGCGAGGGGATCTGAATGAGTTCTGAAAATAGCGAGGCCCGCGCCGCAGACCCTAGCCAAACTTCCGATGATCACGGAGGAGAGGAAAACATCCGCCCAGGAGATCTCTCCGAATTCGTGGGGCAGTCTCCGGTGGTCTCGAATCTGAAGGTATACCTACAAGCGGCCAAAAATCGTGGTGAACCTCTGGATCACGCATTGTTTTCTGGAATGCCGGGTTTGGGAAAGACGACTCTGTCATCTCTGATCGCTTCGCAAATGGGAGTGAATTTTAGGGCCACCAGTGGACCTGTTTTGGAGAAGGCCAAAGATCTTGTCGGTCTTCTCACGGAACTTGAAGAGGGCGACGTCCTCTTCATCGACGAAGTTCATCGTATCTCCAGAGTTGTGGAGGAGTACCTCTACACTGCGATGGAAGATTTCCAAATTGATATTCTGATCGACTCCGGGCCGAACGCACGATCGATGAGGATACACCTTCCTAAGTTTACTCTTGTGGCAGCGACCACTCGTGAAGGAAATCTCACGGCCCCCTTTAGAGCTCGATTCGGGATCCACGAAAAGCTGGAACCATACGACGTGAGTGACTTGATTGAGATTCTCAAAAGGAGTTCACGTATTCTGAGTGTTCCGCTTGAGCCATCTGGTGCAGAGGTTCTGGCCGGACGTTGTCGAGGAACTCCTCGTATTGCCAACAGATACCTACGGAGAGGCAGAGATTTTGCAGAGGTTGAAGGTAAAGAAAGTGTCGATGGGCAATGTGCTGCCGCAGCCTTAGACCGATTAGGTGTTGATCCTGCTGGACTCGATGCCGTCGACCGTAAAATTCTTGAAGTGGTCGCGCGTGCTGATGGGGCTCCAGTGGGGGTCAAGACGATTGCCGTCACAGTAGGAGAAGAAGAGCGAACTATTGAGGACGTTCACGAACCTTTCCTGATTCGAGCTGGATATTTGGAAAAAACAGCCCGAGGAAGGGTCTTGGGTCCTGCAGCAGAACTCGGCGTGAATACGATTAAGAATCAACACCGAGAGCAGGCCTCCCTCGATTTGGAGGAGTCGTCTTGATCCCTGAGGGATTTATTCCGACGCAACGGGTCGAATCCCAGCTGTCTATAATTTCCAGAAACGTGTCCTGGATCCTAGTTCTGATGTGTTGTGTTTCTCCTTCAGAGAACGTCTTTGCCCAATCCGATACAAGAATGATCAAAGAACCCATGATTGGAGTGGGTCTTGCTTCCGGCCTTATGGATCTTACTGTCGCTGCTAAAAATTCAGTGATCAAGGTTCAGAAGCGAAGAGAGATTCTTCGTTTCGAATCCCCTCTATTCATTAATGTTCGTGCTCAATCAGTGACCATCGGAGATTACCAATTCAGCGAACCGATTCGGATTCGTGCTGAAGAAGGACTCATGATGGTAGATGGACGATCATTGACGGGTTGGGTTGAATTCCAGCCATTGTCACGGGAGTCGGGGGGCTGGGAAGTCATCGAACGAATTCCCATGGAGCAATATCTTTTGGGAGTTGTCAGTAAAGAAGTTTCTGCCGATAGCTTTCCCATGGCATCCCTGAAAGCACAGGCCATCGCCTCTAGAACTTACGCCTACTTTCATGTTCTGTCCCGACCGGGGAAGCGAAGGCATGTCCATTCGACGGTTCGAAGTCAAGTCTATGGAGGGCTCTCCGATATCCCTGAAAAGATTCGGCAAGCGGTAGAGGAAACTCGTGGCCAGGTACTGATTCACAGCGGGAAAATTTTTGAGAGCTTTTTTCATTCCACCTGCGGAGGCGCGACCTGTTCGGGTGTCGAAGCATTTGGTCTTCCTTCTCTCGAAGTGTTCAGTAGCGTGCGCTGTGAAGGCTGTACCACCTCAAAATATTTCCGTTGGGAATTGGAGGCACAGGAATCGGTGGTTCGTTCTGCACTTCTGAAAGTAGAAGGAGTCGACAAGATTTCTTTGGGGAAAATCCAACGCATCGAGCCGGTCGATAGGGCTTCATCGGGACACGTGGCATATTTTAAAGTTCAGCATGGAAAAGGTTCCTTTGAAGTGAGTGCGAATTCCTTACGGTTTGGATTTCCCTCTTTGAAAACTGAGGGAAAACTTCGTTCGCAAGCATTCGATGTTCAATCCCGTGGTGACAAGTTTGTCTTTAGAGGCCGTGGCTGGGGACATGGCGTTGGAATGTGTCAAATGGGTGCCAGAGGTTATGCACGCTCTGGCTGGTTGGAAGATCAGATATTGCAACATTTCTACAGAGGGACTGAGATAAGGAGACTTTGGTGAGTGCTCCAGTACAGGCCAAATTTCCGATGACCGCCGGATTCAATTTTGCAATCGAAGCGAATTCAGATGGAGCGAGGGCGGGAGTTCTCACGACGCCTAGAGGTGTTATACAAACTCCCGCTTTTATGCCGGTAGGTACACAAGGGACCGTGAAGGGTTTGACTCCTGATCAGATTAAAACGACAGGGACCCAAATCGTTCTATCGAATACTTATCACCTTGCCGTGAGGCCAGGAGTCGACACGGTTCGTACTCTTGGAGGATTGCATAAGGTGATGGGATGGGAAGGTCCCATACTCACCGATTCTGGTGGATTTCAAGTGTTCTCTTTGGGGCATCGAAACAAGATCAGTGAGCACGGTGTTGAATTTAGAAATCATGTGGACGGAAGTCCGCTGCTTCTGACTCCAGAATCAGTGTTGGATATTCAGGCAAGGCTCGGCTCGACCATCGCCATGATATTGGATGAGTGTCCTGCGGGAGGCGTTTCTAGAGACGAAGTGGCGAAGGCAGTTGTTCGCACTCACCGCTGGGCACTGAGAGCTCATGAACATAGAAGCCGTTTGGATTTGTTTGAGCCTATGGCTGTTTTTGGAATCATGCAGGGTGGTGTTCATGAAGATCTCCGGAAGGAATCGGCTCAACAACTTTTGGAGATCCCTTTCGATGCATACGCAGTGGGTGGAGTGAGTGTGGGAGAGGGGCGGGATGCTCTGCTCTCAACCATCGGTTTGAGTGCACCGCTTTTGCCCTTCGACCGTCCTCGATACTTGATGGGTGTCGGAGGACTGGAGGAATTTATGATTGCCGTTGACCAGGGGATCGACATGTTTGACTGCGTTATTCCTACTCGCAATGCCCGAAATGCCAGTCTATTTCTCGGTGACGGGTCGAGCCTGAATATGAAAAATGCACGTCACAAACAGGATCCTAATCCTGTTGAGGAAGACTGCGATTGCCTCGCCTGTACACGATATAGCCGGGGTACATTGCATCACCTCTACCAAAGAAAAGAGATTTTAGCCTATACGCTGGGCTCTATTCACAATCTGAGCGTGTTTCACAGGTTTCTTCGTAAAGCCCGTACAGCGGTGCTAGATGGGGTTTGGGAGGACTTTAGGGATGGCTTTCTCAGTCGATTATCCCTCCGGTCCGGTTGAATATCTCAGTCCCTCCGACTAAGATCCGCAACTTGCTTTAATAGCACGTCTTGCGATTTTATCGGCCAGATGTGCACCCCGTGCTGGTGAGCCGTCTTGGTTTTCCAACCGCAGAAAATTAGGAACCCGAATAATCCGGGAGCAGGAGTGCCGAAATGGCGTTTTCTATCGCGACAATGGAGTTCACTGGCGTGCAGAATTTACTGCACACTGATCTGATCTCCTTGGCAACAGCCGCAGGTGGAACAGAGAGTTCTCCACCTACATTCGTGACTTTTATTCCACTGATGGTGATAATTTGGGCCGTGATGTATTTCATGGTGATCCGTCCACAAAAAAAGCAAACCAGCGAGCATGAAAACATGATCGCGAGTCTTGAAAAACATAAAGAGGTGAGGACTGTCGGTGGAATCATCGGCAAAGTGGCTCTGGTTGATAAAGATCAGGGGCATGTCGTTCTCGTCATCGACGAATCCAAGAGTGTTCGAATGAAGGTTTCACTGCAATCGATTGCAGCCGTCACCGAGAGCACGTCTTCCACGACCAAGGAAGAGGAAGCAACAACATGATGCAAAATTACTTCAGGGGACTTCTCCTGATCGCCTTACTCATCGCAGCGGGTATCTACCAACTTCAGGACTACCAAAACGATATCAAAAAAGGTATCGACCTTGAGGGTGGTACTGAACTTCTCTACGAAATCCCTCTGGATGAGATTGATCCTCTTCAGAGGTCAACCGTCGCTTCGGATATCAAAGACGTGATTGCTCGTCGATTTGACAACTATGGTCTCAAGGAGATCAGTGTTGCCATTTCCGGCAGAAATCGTCTTCTGATTCAGCTTCCGGGTTCAGACAATGATGAATTAGAGCGACTCAAAGGCCAGATTGAACGCGCCGGAGAGTTGAACTTTCAACTCGTCTCAACGGAGGCGAATCAAACAGAAGCCTCTGTGATCAGGGTTCGACAGGAGATGTCGAACTATGAGCGTGCACTCGTGGCCTACAACAATATGGCTGACGATGTTCGTCCTGAGAACCCTCCCGTGGCTCCTGCCCAAATTGTGGTCGAGGTCAAGTCAAGTAATGAAAATGCCCTCACCGGTAGTTTTGTAGTCGTCGAGAATCGTTTGCCCAATTCCGTCAGCGCCTCATTGCTGAGTAATGCCAGTCCGACAATTGATGATAATGGGGCGCCCGCTGTCAGTTTCGAGTTCGGAGGTAAGGGCGCGACTCTTTTCGCGGATATGACAGGCGAAAACATCAATCGTGAGATGGCGATCGTCCTCGATGGGGTCGCTTATAGCCGAGCCAACATCAACGCCAGAATCTCAAGATCTGGAATTCTTGAAGGTAGATTCACCAGTGATGAGGTCGCCGACATAGTTTCCATCTTGCGCGCTGGATCACTTCCAGCAAAACCGTTCTTGGTCAATCAGCAAACTGTTGGAGCACTCTTAGGTAAAGAATCCATCGACCGTGGCACACAGGCGATGATTTTTGGCCTGTTGATCGTCGTGATCTTCATGTTGCTTTACTATCGTTCAGCAGGATTAGTGGCGGACCTTTCGCTGGTGTTCAACCTCATGTTGGTGGTGACGCTATTGATCACCTTCCGCAATACGTTGACGTTCCCAGGGATGGCAGGATTGCTTCTGACAGTGGGTATGGCTGTTGACGCCAACATTCTGATATTCGAGCGAATACGAGAAGAACGAGAACGCGGAAAAGCTCTTCCCGCGGCCTTCAGTGTCGGATTCCAAAAAGCATTTTGGACTATTTTCGATGCGAACCTGACCACGCTGATTACTGCTTTTGTTCTGTTCCAATTTGGTTCAGGGGCAGTGAAGGGATTCGCGGTTGTTCTGAGTATCGGTATCCTGACCTCATTCTTCTCGACGGTGTTCTTCAGTCGTTTCTTGCTCTCTTTCCTGATTTCAAGGAATGTCGTCACTGACTTGAAAATGGGCAAGATTATTTCTAAGCCGAAATTCAACTTCATGAGCTTCCGCGAAACGGCAAGAATATTGCTCTACGTGGTCGTCATTGGCGGCTTTAGAACATTGGTTTGGCGGGGATCGGATTCCATGGGAATCGATTTCACGGGGGGGACCCGTTTGACCGTCAACCTGGCTTCCCCGACGCCGGAATCCTCTCTGAGATCTGTATTGGGTCAAAGGAAAGGAAGCGCTGAAGATATTCAGTTTGACGATTTGCAGTTGCAAGCGCTGGGCGACATCAATGAGAGCGGTGCGGCTCGTTATTCGATTCGAACCAGCACTCTCGTTGAGGGCATACGGCAAACCGAACAGTTTAAAAAGCAGATGGAAGAATTGATCGGTGGGGCGAATATGTTGGCCCCGAATGCCGTCACGGATGTTTCATTCAGCACTGAGCAGAATGACGACGGCATTACGACACATGTATTCACTTCAAGATTGAATGTGATTCAGGGACTGGGTGCGAACAAGGACGTCGCAGTCACCGGGAGTCTTGTCAAAGATTCGCTAGTGGAATCAGGCTTCCCTGTGAATTCTGTGAAGGAAGTCAGCGGTTCTGGGAAAAACGCCGGGATCATTTCATTCGAGATCGTCAGTGATGGTCAGATTTCCCAAACTGATGCGATGGCTCTGCAGCCTGTATTGAGTCAAACCTTGAAGGATATTACTCGTTTGGATTTCTCCGAGCCGTTCCCTGAGGTGAGTAGCATCAGCGGGCGTGTTGCCAAGGACATGCAGGGAAATACATTCATCGCACTGATGATCAGTTTCCTAGCGATCATCTTCTACATCAGTATCCGCTTCGAGTTCAGTTACGGTGCGGCGGCTATCACAGCGCTAGTGCACGACATCTTCTTCACCCTAGCGGCACTCTCTTTGGGCGACTTTCTATTGGGAGATTCTTTTTCTCTCAAGATCAATCTTCCAGTGGTCGCTGCATTGCTGACGGTGGTGGGATACTCGCTCAATGACACCATCGTGATCTTTGACAGAATCCGCGAAAACATGCGTGACGCTCGTCGCGATGCCAACTATCCGGAGCTGGTCAATCACTCGATCAATCAGACTCTCAGTCGTACATTGCTCACCTCATTGACTACGTTTGTGGTCGTGGTGATCTTGTTCGTCTTTGGTGGAGTAGCCCTCCATTCCTTCGCATTTGCATTATGTTTTGGAGTTCTCGTGGGAACTTATTCCTCGATTTTCGTCGCCAGCCCTGCGTTGATTCGTCTCCAGGAGAAGGCCCGTCTTCGTCGGGAACAGGTGATCGCAGAGGCCGCATTGGCCAAGAAGTCTTGAATATAGGCAATATTGTCTAGGTTTGAGCATTTTGGAGAAACCCGCCGACTTCTCATGAAGTCGGCGGGTTTTTTTGTTTCCGGCGATCTGGCGGACCGGGAATGATATCGGGTCATAATCCGGTGTGAGTCGTGGATTCACGATATATATCGGGTTACCCTCTTCGAAACGGCAACGACAAATACTCTCCTTTCAGGGAAGTTTTGTTGGAAGCGAGTCACACACTCCGGGAATCTTTGATCAGGTCGGGGGACCTGTCCGGACTCAATCAATAGGACTCGTTGAAACATAGGACTCGTTGAAATAGGGGGCACACCATGAACTCCATGGGCACTGGTACAAAAATAGGATTTATCCTCATACTTATTCTCGTCGTTGTGGTGATTGTGAATCTCATCGACAGTGAATTACAGAGTGGTCCTACCGGTAAAGAGCAAGTGACCGGACGACAAGGACTCGCCAAATCTACAGCTGGGATGAATAAAGACTCCGCCAAGAAAAAACCGATCACTGCCGCAGGAACAAGATTGAATCGTCCTGTACGTCAGAGCGGCTCTTTGGTCGCAGGTACAAAAGTAGGAAGTGGAAATACTTCACAAGCAGCGGGCCCCACTCGGAATCAAAGATCAGGCCAGGGGCAAATCAGTTCAGGCACCGCGAATCCTGCTGAAGTCGGTCTCGCGAATACTTCTGGAGTTCTGAGAGGAACTTCAAAAAGTAATTCCGGTCTGGTCAAGCCTGTTGTCCAAAGGCCAGAAGTTCGCCAACCAAAGTCTGTACCCGCAAAGAAAAAAGTGACACGCACAGAGTTTCGTCAGATAAAGGTTCAATCGGGTGACAGCCTCTGGCGAATCTCCGAGAGATACCTTGGAGATGGAAAACACTATCGCAAGATCATCGCTGCCAACTCTGGGTTGACGGAGAGCACCGTTCTTCAAAATGGAAATGTCCTGCGTATTCCCATTATTGGAGATAATTCTGTTGCGGTAATAGAAAAACCAAAGAGTTCATTCTCTGCCGGGACCTCGACCTATGTCATACAAGACGGTGATAGTCTATGGCGAATTGCAGAGCAGAAACTCGGCTCCGGCTTGCGTCATGCCGAAATCAAATTAGCAAATCCGAATGTGAACTTAGATGTTCTCAAGGTGGGAATGGAAATCAGGCTTCCCTGATAACTAAGGGGCCATCCCTACGAGCAGGCTTTGCCTGCTCGTAACCCGAATCTTCTGGATGACCGTTCTCTCCACAATCATGCAATAAATTATGCAATAATCGGGCTGCTGTGAACTCCGCAATAATGTCATGATTTCAGGGACAGGAATTCTGTCAAAGTTCAGGAATCGATGCCCTGCTGAGGGGATTCGAGGAACAGATCCAGCCTGAATTCTTTGAGGTCTCTATGCTGGGCGTTTTTCCTATACTGAATCCACTGAATAAACTCATCAATCTTCAAAGCATTGGATAAGTTCTTGCCAGCGGTGAGTTCTTTATTGCGGATCTCGACCTGTTGTTGTGTCGACGCCAGTGTTTCATTCAAAGCGTCTCGTCCCTCGATGGCAGGGGCAAGAATTTGGGTGAAAAAAAGCAAAGAGGAACCCAAAAGGATGGCCCCAAACTGTGCTGAATTAAAATCACACAGGCGTCCTGAGAAGCTCAAGATTTTTGCTGCAACAGTGGAATCAGAGGACAACGGGTCCAGTCTCCAATCGGGGCGGCCAACAGCGGGCAGATCTGTTAGACGCAGTAGATCAGGAACGCCTTAAAACTGCAAGGGTCCCAGAATCGCAGACTCTCCCAGATCCTCCTCAATGCGCAGAAGACGATTGTACTTGGCATTTCTCTCTGATCGGCATGGAGCCCCTGTTTTGATCCAGCCTGATCCAGTGGCGACGGCCAGATCTGCGATGAAATCGTCTTCAGTCTCTCCGGACCGGTGCGAAATGACGATTCTGAATCCGGCTTCCGAGGCAATCTTTATCGCCTGAAGAGTTTCAGAGACGGTTCCGATCTGGTTCAGTTTGACCAATAGAGCGTTGCCTGCTCCGACTTCGATCCCACGCTGGATACGAGTGGGGGTGGTTGCGAAGAGGTCATCTCCGACCATGCGTACCGCTGGGAGGTCCCGAGTCAATTGACTCCAGCCTTCCCAATCTTCCTCGTCCAATCCGTCTTCAATGCTCGTGAAGGGGAATTTTTCAGCGAGGTCGATCCAGTGTTGCACCATTTCGCCCGAGGATAATTTTTCACCGGAGGAATCGAGATGGTAATGTCCCGACTGATACAGTTCGCGGGCGGCCACGTCGAGGGCGAAGGTGAACTGGCCGTCATGACCCAGGGTGTAGCCCGTTTCGTGAATAGCGTGGGAAAGTTCTTCAAGAACTTTGGTATCGCTTTCGAAATCGGGAGCAAAGCCTCCTTCGTCACCGACAGCAGTGACCAGGCCAGCGGCCTTGAGCCTTTTCTTCAGAACGTGATAGACCTCTACTCCGGCTCTCAGTGCGGACCTGAAATCTTTGAAGCCTGTTGGCGCCAGCATGAATTCCTGAACGTCGACCGAGTTGTCCGCATGGGCGCCGCCATTGATCACATTCATCAGGGGGATAGGCAATCTGACCGAAGAAGGGCCTCCGATATATCTAAAGAGGGGTAATTGGCAACTGGCGGCTGCTGCTCGGCAAACCGACATCGAGGCTGCCAATATAGAGTTGGCTCCCCAACGTTCCTTGTTTTCTGTTCCATCTCCTTCGCAGAGAACTCTATCGATAGACTCTTGGTCTCTCGCCTCATGGCCCTGCAGCAGATTCGAAATCTCTCCATTGATGTGGGACAGTGCTTTTTCGACGCCTTTACCACCCCACTCTGAACCCCCGTCACGGAGTTCGAGAGCCTCCGCTTCCCCTGTGGAGGCCCCTGAGGGAACGAGGGCCGATCCTCGGCTACCATCTGAGAGAATGCACTCTGCTTCGACTGTGGGGAATCCTCGACTGTCGAGGACCATGCGACCCTGCAATTGTGAAATGGTGCTCATTATGAAATTCCGTTTCTTCATTGTCTGGAGGTTCCTTTGCCCCTGAATCCACAGGGATAGTTGCCTCAGCCAGATCGATGCCTCACGATGTGGGATGTGGATTGTCTGTGTCCAGGACCCCACATGTCAACCGATCGGGCAGTCAGGAGTTGAGTGGATGAAGACAGAGACTCAGGAAGCACAAAGCAAAGGATTGTTGGGGGACCGACTGACACGTCACGGGACACCCGTGATTGCTTGGATATCGCTGTTTTGTGCGGCCGGATCCCTTTCCTTGATGTTGCTGGAAGGGCTCAGCGAGACGCTTCGACTCGGCGGCTGGATCTTCTGCGGAGCTCTTTGGCTCTTCGCGCTCAACTTTTTCAGAAATCCCCGTCGTAGGGCGCCTGCGGGAGATCAACCGATTTCTCCCGCTGATGGCAAGGTGATAGGCGTCGACCTTGTCGCTGATGAATCGTACGTCGATGGACCTGCCTTACGAATTCACATTTTCCTGTCAGTCTTCAATGTTCATGTGAATCGGATCCCCGTCGATGGAGTCATTGAACATTTGCGCTACGTCGAGGGCGAATTCCGAAGTGCAGTCGGCGCTGAGGCTAGAGAAGTAAACGAAAGACAAGAGATCGGTCTCATGAGCTCGGATGGTGTTCCCATCCTCGTCCGCCAAATTGCTGGATTGATTGCGCGAAGAATCGTTTGTCCGCTAAAAGTCGGGGACGAGGTGAAGAGGGGATTCGATTTTGGCATGATCCGATTTGGTTCCCAGACTGAAATCATTATTCCTTCGAGAAATGGAATCCCTTTCAAGTCCACGGTGAAAGTGGGCGACAAGGTACAAGGTGGAAAGACGGTGCTGGGTGACTGGATCAAGTGAGGCTTCCAGAAGAATCGCCTTCATTCCTAATACCATCACGCTCTGTAATGCTGTTTGTGGCTTCATTGCATTGACGTTGATTGCTGGAAGTCTTGAGGGAGGGGTCTCTGATCCTCTCGAAAGGCTAGAGAAGGCCGCTTGGTTTATTCTCGTCGGCATGCTCTTCGACGTCTTTGATGGCAAAGTAGCACGTGTCACAGGTGGGGGAACGACCCTTGGGGCTCAGCTCGATTCTCTAGCGGATTTGGTCTCTTTCGGCTTGGCGCCTGCAGGGCTTGCGCTCGCCATGTTCCATCACTCCGATGTGGATAACATCGTGACGCCATTAGGTCGATTGATGTGGCTTTTCTCTCTCGCATATTTTTTGGGAGCTCTGCTTCGGCTCGCTCGCTTCAATTCCATCAAAGCAGATAGCGATCATCAGGAAGACAGTGAAGCATTTGTGGGTCTTCCCACTCCAGGAGCCGCAGGCATTGTCGCCGGATTGGTCATCTGTTTTTTCTGGCTTCGCCGTTGGGAATCCTGGGATCTCAAACTATTGAGTTCGACTCCCCCCGATTGGGTTGAAATCGTTAATCTGAATATAGTTTCTTATCTTCCTGTGACCTGTTTTGCCTTGGGATACCTCATGGTGTCTCAACGAATTCGATACATTCACATGGGTACAGTTCTTCTCAGCAGAGGAATGCAATT
>JAACCY010000155.1 GCA_009937185.1 Planctomycetia bacterium | reverse complement strand
TGCAGGAAATGATTTCCGTGAGGGTTTTATGAGGGATTCAGGACCTTTGCGAGAATATCCAAGGCGGGCTTCAATTGAGCCTCCTCGAGTCCGAATCCAATCCTCACATGCTGGCTCGCACCGAAGACTCGACCCGGAGTGACATTGAGCCCCTGCTCCATACATAACTCCCTGAAATGATCCCCGTCCCGTGCGATCTCCTGCGGTACTTCAGGAAAACAGATCAATCCCCCATCTGGAGGAATGACGGCAAGATCTTGCTGCTGGAGCCAATCAGAAAATATGCCCCAACCTTCTTGAGCATATCGCCGGCCTCGCTGCGTCAGTTGGTCGAGATGGGTCATCGCTGCTCTTGCGACTTGGTCCGTTAAACAAGACGTATGTAACGTCGTCGAATCGAAGACTCGCCTAGCCCTATCTGCGAGTTCTGGTGTGGCACAACCCCAACCAAACCTGACCTGAGAAATCCCATGAATCTTGTTCAAACCCCAGACACTGATGATACGAGGATGCAAAAGACATGCCGGACCTGGATCAGGATCGAGGAAACCTCTATACATTTCATCGATAAGAACATGACATCCTGTGACCTCACACATCTCCACAATGCTCAGTAACGTTTTCTTATCTAAGCTCACTCCGGAAGGGTTATGAAGATCGGTCAGCAGAACTAACTTTGCATCGTTTTCAATTACTGTTTTTTTTAACTGCTCAACATCGAGTCTATAACTCTCATCGAATCGGCGCTGAAACGGAACAGTCTTCACTCTCAACATGGACAGAGCATCCACGAGAGGTAAATATCCTGGTACCTCATGAATAATGACATCTCCCGGTTTAACAAGGGAAGCGCCGAAACAAAAATGTGCATGAGAGGCACTGGCCCCAAGGACGACCCCAGAAGGATCGACACCCCAATCTTCCTGAAGTCTGTCGAAGACCTCACTAGGCCCATATGGAGAAAACTCTGTCAGCTTCAGAGTGGCTGGATCGAGGCCTATATCACTCCAATCGATGGGAGAAACCGCGCTCGCCGTCAGGCGATGCTCGCCCATCAATCCCTCGTATTTTGCCCATCGGATGTAGGGGACTGTTGAGAGTTCCATGATTGCTGCTCTTCCTCTTCTAGCTCCGCCTGCTTCATCGCCTCAAGGGCCCGACGTCGCCTTTTTTGCTGAACCAAGGCCGCGATAACTACCATGACAGCGATCGTCTTCCATGAAATCAACAGGTCAAGGATCAAACCGGGAAGGACAGACCCCGCTTTTAAAGAATTCTGCCAGAGCTCGAACGCACTATCCAGAGTCTCGCCTGATTCTTCAAAAAATGCCTGATCCCATGACATACCCGCTTTGCATTGTCTCAAGACCGAGGCATGAAAACCTTCTCCATAGCGAAATCGAGTCCAGTCAATAAACATGACCGAGACGGCATAGAGTGTTGTTGCCCTCTGGTGAGATATGGGTAGATATTGATCCATTTCGTTGATGGGCACGAGCTCTCCAAAATAAGCATGAACGGCAACCTCCCTCTTTTTTTGTGGACCCGGTGATTGCCGCGCCAATGATTGCGCGATTCCTTCATGGACCCATCTCGGGAGAGCTCCGCCAGATTCGGCAAGAACAACGTGAACGATTTCATGCTTCAGAGTACTGATGCCCTCTGCAGGGTTCCTTCGAGAATACTCCATATCGAAGACGATCACCCCTGAACCAGGGAGGGCAAGAGCAGGAACCCAGTCCGGTTTCTCCCCGATACCCAGCTCAGCGAGAAGCGAGTTAAAACCACTTCTTCCATGGACAAGATAAATCTGAGGTTTACGTGTGGAAGGAGACCCCAGCCAGCTGCGCACATCGACGAGAGTGTCATCGATGATCTTATTGAAGGACTCCTTTGGGGAGTTCATTCCAGGAGCGAGAACCACTTCGAAAAAGGAAGTGTTCACATATTCGTACCCAGAGAGTCTATCTAGAGACTGCTGTCTCTCTGATTGAGCCTCAACGCCAGCACTCACTAAGCAGAACAGGAGCCCAAAAAACCAGAGCCAAGATTTCGGGAGAATTAGACTCATGCTGTTCTGCAAGATGGGCATTACTCTCACTTCTGGAAAACTAACCTACAAAACCACCCCAATGAAAAAGGGTGCAAGGCTTTCGCCCTGCACCCCCATTTTCCATGATAAATCGATTCTCGACTAGACACTCTCTGAAAGAGCGGCAACGAGACAACCTTTTGACACGCTGTAGAGCGGATCTTCTGCAAGGCGAATCTCTTTGACATCCATCGGGAAGTTGATCTTTTCAAATTCTTGCTTAAACACTTCGGTAAAGCCACCAATCATGCTTGTTCCACCGGCACAGACAATGCTGATCGGATCGGGGAACTTTGGCATGGACGAGGAGGATTCGAAACGCTCCTTGATGTTTTTCAGAGTGTAGGCGATCAGGTTGCGGTAGTAAATTTCTACAGCTTCCTCTTCACGCCCATTGGGGTTTGTAATGTCGATCCCCTTCTCTTTCAAACCACACGCTCTGGAAGAACTAATCCCTAGAACACTGGCAACGTTCCGGTCAATCCAGTCACCTCCACGTGAAGTCGAGAAACTCAGAGCAGGGATTGATTTGTATGAAACACATACATTAAACATTCCGCCGCCACAGGAAATTCCGATTCCGGTGAAGTCATCTTCAGCAAGCTCTGAGAAGACAACAGCGTGCCCCTCAACAAGAGGCTTAGGCTCGTAGCCAAGTCCCTTGAGTAATCCTCCGAAGACACCTTGGTGATAAACGACATTCATGTCGGCATCGATCGGCTCAGCCGGAACCGAATAGTAACAAATCTCGCCTGGAGTCTTGGGTTGCTCGAGAAGCGTCTCAAGTAGCATTTTCTCGATAGGAAGAGCATCGGCCTCATCTGGGCTGATCATTCCCTCTTTCATGGGGCGACGAGTGTTGCGATTGAAAATGTTTGCCAGTTCAAAAGCGGGGTCACCCACAACGACCATGCGACCATTCACCACAACATACTGAACGCCCAAACGGGTGAGCATGTTTCGGGTGTAATCATCACAATCGATATCGATGAATGCATTTCTCTGAATCTTGAGGTTTACGTTCCCAGAAGCATCCTGGAATGACGAAACCAAATTAGCAGTTCCAACATCAAGTCCGCGTCCCAGAGCTACCGCAGTATCTCCTGTGGAAACAACTGGAGCCGTAACTTCAGTATTTACGACTGTGTCAGGAACAGCTACTTCAGGTGCTGAGAATGACTTTGCATCCTCAACATTAAACTGAACATCTTTTTGATCATTCTTGTCCGCACTGGCTACGACATTTTTTTTCTTGTCGAAATCCTTGCGGGCGTAATCTGCAAAATCTCCCATGCCCTTACTCCGTTTCTTTCCGGAGGTTTTTCAGTTTCGCAAGATTTGCGGAAACTCCCCCTGCCTTGGCATTCTTGACCTCGACTTGGTCGAGGTTATTTTCTATTTTCTCACCAGTTTCTTTGGAAAAGAGTGCAACAAGCGCTTCTTCCGTTGGTGGTTCTATCACTTTGGAACCCGTAGAGTGTGAACCCCTAGAGCTTGAACCCGAGGTGACCTTACTTGCGAGTGCATCGATACTCGCTTTAAGGCCTTCCATTTGGGCATCCGAAGAAGAGGGCGTGTCGCCCTTTGCTTCAGCGACAGCTTCCTTTATCACTTCTTTAAGTTGATCGGAATCGATCACAGGATTAGGAACGGGGGCAACGGCGGGATTCAGAACTTCTGAAGCAGAGGCTTCAGTTTGCTCTTCTGCCTGTCGAGCGAATTCTTCTTTGGCACTTTCAGCTTGAACTAATTTCTCTTCAAGACTTACAGCTTGTGCACGCAAGTTCTCTATACGATCTTCGTAAGCTTGCTGCTTTTCTTTTTGGTGAGAGTTTCTCTCTGCGACCAACTTCTTGAACTGGCTTTTGGCTTCTTCACGAATCTTATCGCGATCTTCCGTATCCAGATTCTGTAAGCGAGTCGCAACGACTTGCTCAACCGCTTCATCTACCAGGCTAAGAATTGCAGCCTTGTCGAGTACTTTGACGGTACGCATTCCTCGCTTTGCGAGATCATCTACAGCTATAGTGCTGACACGCTTCTGTAAAGCTTCAGGCACATCGAATGACGAACTCATCCAGTCACCGTCTCTCTGGGGCTTCAATCTTCGACTCGAGGTCGATATGGAAGCCGGGTTTGATCGACGCCCTCACGGGCTTAATGGCACGCCAGAGGGAGGACCAACGAAGACTAGCATCGGGTCGTAATTGCCGGCAAACCGGGGGCCGAGAGAAAAACAATAAAATGGCGAACTAGACCATTTGGGCGGGTGTATTCACGGATTTCGTCATCGCTCGCGATGACAAACCCCATTCATACGATCAGGCATATGGGAGTGTATGGTGTGAGCGTAATCCCTGACTCAAGCGATCTCGTCTTGTCGGACTCTTCAGCTGATACGTCAGGGCTTCTCGACCTATCCCTCTTCGTCGATGATGCGCTGTTGGAAGTAGCGGATACGGGAATCGATGTCCCGACGAAAACCTGCTTCGATACGGGTACCGTGTGTTTCGAGCAATCTCAGAAGAGTCATTCGAGCATTGATGTAATCCCCCAACTGAACATAGATCAATTGAAGAGCCCAATATTGGTCTGGTCTTTGAAATTGCACCGAAGAGGTACCGAGATGCGTCTCCATATCGCGCCTAGCTAATTTCAACCAGCGCTCTGCATTGACTTTTGCCTCAGCCCTCTTTCGTAGTAACTCATCAGAGGGCTTGAGACCTTCATCTTCCAGAGGCGTGCACTCTTCATCTGCATAGGCATAGAGCACAGTGTAACCGTCGGCGATTCTTTTTCTAACCTCAAAGCGGATCAGACGTGGCTCCATAGAACTCGGCGTAACCTTCACCGCTTCGTCCATTAATAAGGCAGCCTCTTTGTACTTGCCGATATTGGTTAAAATACTGCTCTCGTCATCGGCGTCGACAGTCTCCATCACTTCTTGAATCAATCTCTCAACGGCTTTCTTGTTACGGGTGACGAGCTTCGCAATTTCCACAGCATCAATTTCATCGTCTTCGCTTACTTTGGTATTTCCCAATCCTCCGCAACCTGAAAGAACCAGACTTGATAGCATGAAGAGAGATACAAAAAAGAATGACAATAGTCTGAACTGAACCCTGGAACTCTTCTCAGAAGAGAGTGTTCTTTGGCGTCCATTTATTCCGGTGGGTTGCTCCATGGATATCCCTTTCACAGGATGAGACTCTCTGTCAAGAGTCCATGATTCTAGTTGAAGACTATGGATGTGAAAAGCGAAGGTCTAAAGAAGCTCAATCCTGTGATTCAGCCTGTAAGCCAGCGAGGCCTTCGTCTCGAGGTGCGACCCAGTGTTCTCGCTCCCTGTCGATGAAGACCTTGCCAGGGGGCAATCCCTTGGGTTTACGCACATACTTGGCCTCCGTCCAATGGACGGCGACTCCACCAGGACCTCTCCAACCCGATCGATGAGCCGCAACATAAGCGGCATCTTCGATACTCTCGGGTGAAGGCTGACTGCCTCTTGGAACACGGAGGATCACATGGGGGCCTGGCTTTCCGGCAATATGAAAAAAAAGATCGTTTCCACTCGCTGTCCGAATACTCAGGTCGTCATTTTCACGAGCACTGCGACCCACTAGAATCTCGAAGCCTTCGCGACTTCGAAATCTCTGGAAGGGACGTGGCACTGTGTTCTTACGCCCTTTACGAGATTGAATCGGAGGTTGCTGGCGTTTCTTTCCAAACTTACGGCTCCATTGATCCACCTTGTGGCACCAGGAATCAACGTGGTCTGGGATCAGGAGTCCATCGTCTTGCTGGAGAGACTCCCCTTCATTTCTGAGATCAACGATCTCTTGAATTTGGTGGCGAGCCTGTTCACATCTCGACGTCAATTGATCAATCGACCTTTTTCCTTTTCGAGCTTTGTGGAAATACTTTTCCACATTCTGTATCGGAGTCTTCTCAGAGATAAGTGAGATCTCCACTAATGGTGATCCTTCTTGATACCAGTCTTCCACTTCAATCTTTGCCATCCCGCGTTTCAGTTTGGAAAGTGCTGTTTTCAACAACTCACCTTTTTGCTGAAAAGATTCCCAATCGAGTGAGCGTCCGAGATCACTCTCTAGATTCCCCAGCCTTCTCGAGAGAATTTTTTCCTGACGATTCAATTCCTGATGTCTCTGCCTCATCTGGCCGGACAGCAATAGCTGCTCTTCACGCTCGGCTAACTGAGGAGCTAACCAATGATGATACGGGATCTCTCCACCCCGTGATTCGATGGGCAGCAATTGAAGAGGTTCAAAGGGTAGAGTCGGAGAGACACCACCGGGGATTCGTCGATCGTCCGGTTCAGGAGCTTGCGGATATTGATAAGGCTCTCCCGTCCCTAATCCCCCTCTGCCAGTGACGAAACGTATTCGGGTTGGCTTCCCCTCAACGACGAGGAGACGCCCCATACGTCCAAACATTTCAAGAACTACATCTCTACGAGCATGTTTGTTCTTACCGAAAGAGAGTCGCAAGCGCATGACTCGATCACCACCCGGCTGATCCACTGCATTGATCAGTGCTCCTGTGAGCAGGCTTCTCAAACGTGTCACCATCTCACCCGGTGTATCCGGCGCTGGACTCGCCTGCGACTCCAGAATCATTCTTGAAGTGCTGGGATGTACAGAGATCAAGAGATGCAATTTTCTGGCACCTGATCCGATGACGATGCGAATAGTACCGTGGGGAGCGTCAAAGACTTTGCCAACTCTCTGTCCAGGAAGAACAACAGAAAGTTCTGAAACGAGAAGAGCGATTTCCTCGCTACGGAGACTCGTGGGAAGGGCAGGAGAATTCATGACGAATAAAATTCCCGACGGAAAGGATCACTTCCCGTCGGGAACTTTCGGAAATTACTCCGCAGCATTCCATTTATCATCAATGAGGTCGTATCCCAATACATCGCCCTCACTAAAGAATAATTCCAATTCACGCTGCGCTGCTTCCGGGCTATCAGACCCGTGAACGAGGTTGAACCCGTTTGAGATACCAAAATCTCCACGGATAGTGCCCGCTTCCGCATCGCAGCCAAAAGTGGCTCCCATCAATTTGCGACAAACGCTGATGGCTTTGTTACCTTCCAAGGCTAATGCCACCACAGGAGCAGAAGTCATGAAGCTGACCAAACCGTCATAAAACGGTTTCCCCTTGTGATCTCCATAATGCGTAGCAGCGAGTTCATCACTGATTTGCATTAATTTCATACCGACAACCTTGAGACCCTTTCTCTCGAATCTCTCGACAATCGGGCCAATGAGGCGTCTTTGCACCGCATCGGGCTTGAGTAAAATGAGTGTGCGCTCCATGGATCGTCCTCCAAACAGGGGGATTTGGCCCCCGGATGTCATGCTTCTTCACGGCAGGATCCGTTCCCGAGGGAATAGATCTCCGAAGATCCGGGAAACGTACCCGGATCCTTGATTGGGAACCCAGCTTGGCTCGGAACCCTCAAGTTAGATTCTCGCAAGTCGTTGCCCGATTTCCAGTGGATCGGTCGGGTTGAAAAGAGGTCGTTGTCATGGAGACCGCCAGAGATATCGAAATGACCACAGGGGCCCTTCCAGGGGTCCTGAGGGATCAACTCGAGAAAGCAGGAGAATCTACCCAGCTGATCTCTGAGGTGGGCCGTTGGTTCCATCTGCCATCTCCTGATCTCCTTCCTCTCCTCCTCGACACCCTTCTCGAACGCAGTTCGGCCGAAAGAATCTTCTTGATCGCCAAAGCCACAGAAGCCGAACCAGAATGTCTTTTGGCCCGAAATCTCGATCAAGAGAACATCAAACAACCTCTGACGAAGGTGATCTTCCCACTCATTGAACGAGTCATCAGCCAGAATAAACCTTGGCAGTGCATGGACGTCCCTCTCCTGTCCGATCGAGACCGTTGGGATCGCGAAAATATCCCGAGAACCAAATCTCTGCTCGTGCTTCCATTGGGCTCAGATACGGTTCTCTATCTAGATCACCGTTTTCAGACACTCCCCTCCCAACTCGAAAATGATCTTCTTGTCAGTATTGCTGCCGCAGCTATTCAAAACATCGTTCAGCCTTCAGCTCGACCGATAGGAATAAAATCCGATCGATCTGAAAAGTCTACTACCGGAAAAGTGCCCGTTGTTCGTTCCGACTTCGCTTCAGAATCGACAGCAGAAATCATCGGTGAGCATGTTGAGCTTCAGTCAGCAAAAAAACTGATTCAAAAGGTAGCCGCAAGCCAGGTCCCTGTTCTTGTAACGGGTGAGAGCGGAACCGGTAAAGAATTGGCAGCTCGATCTGTTCATGATCGAAGTGATCGAGCTTCTGGTCCATTTGTCAGTGAAAATTGTGGAGCCATCACAGAAACACTTCTCGAAACAGAGTTATTCGGGTGCGTCAAAGGGGCTTACACAGGAGCGACTGAGGACAGACCAGGATTGTTTGAATTGGCCCACGGTGGAACCATTTTCCTCGATGAAATTGGCGATACATCTCCCGGTCTCCAAAAGAAGCTACTCCGTGTGATTCAAGAAGGTGTGATTCGTAGGGTCGGCGGACAAGAACAAATTAAAATCGATGTCAGAATCGTCTCTGCGACCAATCGGGATCTCACCGTAGAAGTCCGTGAAGGTCGTTTTAGAGAAGATCTCTTCTATCGGCTCAATGTGATCAATGTGCACCTTCCGCCCCTCAGGGATAGAGGTGACGACGTCATTCTTCTGGCAGAACACTTCCTTTCTGATCTCAATCAGGTTTCAGGAAGTGAATACACATTGAACGAGGGTGTACGAGAACACCTATTACGGAATGAATGGCCCGGAAATATTCGCCAGTTACGAAATGAAATGCGTCGAGTCCATGCACTTGCGATTGAACATCTCGATGCGACAGACTTTTCCGCCATCGGTGAATCCTCAGCCAGCAACAAACCCTCAAACACTTCAGTAGATCTGGAAGCGGTCAAATCCGCTGGTTCGATGAAGGCTATGGTTGAAGAGCTGGAGAAACGCTGGATCAGCGAAGCTCTCGAGACATTCGATGGACATAGAGGCGACGTTTGCCAATCCCTCGGCATTCCCAAAACGACCTTATACGCCAAGATGAAGCGCTACGGGATTTCCACAGAAAACGCGGACTGAGACGCGACGCTTCAGTAACTGCTCAAGACATGGACACTCCTTTCGATTTTGGAACCATTTCACCCCCCTGAATCTCCTGCACCCCTTAAATGGCACTCCTGACCGGGTACACGGATTGCCACTGTTCTCTAGTCTGGGGTCCGAGACCCCTCCCACGAGAACGACCGTTCAGGAGGCGCACCTTGAAAAAGCCGTTCAAAAAGCGAATCAAAGATTTGCTGGCAACCATCAACGAGAAGAAAGAGATGGAACTCTCTGTACTTCTTGACAAACTCCCTGAAATCAAAAAGAACGCTAAAAAGTTCGCAATGGTTCAGGGACTACTCAGAGAACTCGAATGCGAAATCATCGACGACGTCTCCGAAGAGGAAACAGATATTCTCGACACCGTTGAATTCAACGAAAAGGAAGCCGTAGAGGCAGAAAAAGAGTTGAAGGAACAGTTAGAGAAAGAGCGTAAAGACTCTGAAGCAGCCGCTGCCGCTGCTGGTGAAACCGCTGAGCGTATGGCTGTCAAAGCTCTCGATGATCCTATTCGGATGTACTTCTCACAAATGGCCTCGATTCCACTGCTGACCCGCGAAGAAGAGATTCATTACGCACAGGAGATTGAGAATAGTCAAAAGTCCCTCAGCAGAAACATCTACATGACGGCACTGGGTCAAGACGAGACACTCCAGTTTTTAGAGCAGATCAATAATGGAACGCGACTTGTAGAAAAAAGTCTGGATCTGACTCTTTCTCGTAAAGGTGATCGTCAAACTTTCTTCGATCGCTTGGAGAAAGAACTTCCGCGCATGCGTCAGTTGTTTCGTTCTAACCAACTCGACACTCTCGACCTCGAAGATCTGCCCCTGAACGACAAGGCAGAGAGACCTAAAATCGAAAAGCGCTTACATAATAGAATCTTGAAGCTCGCTCGTTTACTGGAGTCTTACAAGTTGAAGATGACTTACATTGGACGCTTCCAAAACGAGATAGAGATTCTTGGTAAGAAGCTGGAAAAAGCGATCGTTGGTCTACGAATTCGCAACAAGCGTGCGATAGGAAAAGAATTCGACGATATCAATGAAGCTATTCTTGAGCCCTACCCTGCATTCATTGAGCGCGCTCGTGAAATCACCCTACACTTCAAGCGTTATGAAGATGCAAAGGGAGGACTTTCCAGTGGAAACCTTCGCCTTGTCGTCAGTGTCGCGAAAAAGTACAGAGGTCGTGGACTCAGTTTCCTTGACTTGATCCAAGAAGGAAACACCGGCCTGATGCGCGCTTGTGAAAAGTACGACTACAGTAAAGGCTACAAGTTCTCGACCTACGCTACCTGGTGGATTCGCCAAGCCATCAGCAGAGCCATCGCTGAAAAATCCAGAATGGTAAGACTTCCGGTTTACATGTCAGAAACTATGAGCAAGTTGGGTGGAGTCAGTCGCGAGCACCTTCAAAGAACTGGCCGTAGACCTGATCTTCATGAGATTGCTGAAGAGTTGGAAGTACCAGCATCGGAGTTGGAAGCGATGATTCGCCTGAGCAGAGTCCCTGTTTCACTCTCCACTCCCATGGGTCCCGACGACGAATCTACTTTCGGAGAATTCATTGAGGATTACCGCTTCGAGAATCCCTCTGACTTGATTTCCGAAGAAGCACTCAAGCGTCGCATGACTCATGTTCTGGAAACCTTGAGCCTCCGCGAAAGAGAAGTTATCAAGCTGAGATTCGGAATCGGGAAAGACGAAACATACACCCTTGAAGAGTTGGGGAAGAAGTTTAAAGTCACCCGCGAACGAATCCGCCAGATCGAAATCAGGGCCCTAAAGAAATTACGTCACCCAGTAAGATCAAGAAACCTTGAGGGATTCCTCGACGGATAAAATAGATTTCCGAGATAGTATGAAGCAGGCAAGTTCTGACGCGCGCTAACCCGCCAAACCGGCGGGAATCAAGACTTGCCTGCTTCCATTTCCCAGGAAGCCGTAACAAAATCTTCGCCGTTGACACTGACGACACCTTCAAAAGTAAATCGTTTTAGTGCTCCAGAGGAGAACTCTTCCTGATCAACAATGCGGGCATGAATGTGTAGCAGGCCAGGTTCAACCATTTCCGCAGCGACTTTCATCTCATTTATCGAGGAGAGTGAAGGCCATTGATCTCCAGACTGAAGACCCTCCGCAGATAATAGAATGACGAGAGCCAGTTGTTCGAGTGCGGAAAAAGCCTGTGTCGAAGGAAACAAAAACTCATCTCTTTGTTGAGAACGAAATTTAAATGACCCCGCAGTGACTGCTTTTTCTGCGACCCCGTGAACTCCCGGCTGCAGTGAAATCACCTTGTCGAGGAGCAACTTTTTTCGATCGACGGGGAGCAATCGCTCAAGATCCACGGCATCTAACTGCAGCGGTCCCCCGGAAATCTGCCGATGCAGACCCCAAATCCCATCATTTCCTCGCGAGGAAGGTGTTTCAGGATTCACGGACAAGACTCCAAACCTCACCTCCGATGACGAATATTCTGGGGACATCGTTAACAGGGGAAATGCCCCACAGACAGTATTTTTGCCTTAAAGGCTTCGAATTAACATGATGAGAGCTCAAATGTGCGCTCTCCCCACTTTGAAAATTATCATTTTATCGGTAGACGTAACGTTTGAAAATTGTGTCGATGATCAGGATCATTGGGAGGAACAGTTCTCCCTACATGTTTTAAGACTCAATAGATTGAATGAGGAGTCTTCGACGATGCTAAAAGGTGACATTCCTAACAAAAATCTCGACGAGAGTACTCTCGAATGCACATTTGGTGATCTTCATCTTCAGTTGGATGTTCCAGCTGGAGTTTGGAATCCAACCCCTAATGGGATTCTCCTCGGTGAAACAATTGAGCAACTGGATTTTTCAGGCGAGCGTATTCTGGAATTGGGTACCGGTTGCGGCGTTCACGCCGTAGTCCTCGGACTTCGAGGAGCCAGTGAATTGGTTCTCACTGAAGTCGATGATTCTATCCTGGGTCATGCTCAAAGAAATCTCGATAAGTATGGCATCACCTGTCCTGTAAAGTTCGTCGTAGCGGACTGGATCCAAATCAATGAGGGCCAGTTTGATACTCTCGTTGCCAATCCCCCATTCGCACTCTCAAACAAAGCTTATCGTCGCTACTTTATTGACACTCTCATTCTTGAAGCACATAAGTTATTAAAACCAGGTGGACGGTTAATCTTTATTCATTCTACGATGGCAGATGTTCCTCGTACGATTTCGCTCTTGGAGCAGTGTGATATGAATGTACGTATTCTCGCAGATAAGGATTTCCCTTTCCGCGATTACTACTTCGAAGACGAAGCCTACCTCAAGGAAATGGCAGCCGTCCCAGGCTCTTATTCGGTGAGAGATGGAGTGCGTTACGAGCGCCTCGTTGCATTCGAATGTCGACTACCAAAGCCTTGAAGGACTAGGGATTCGCCAACAATCCTTGTTCGATGACTCTGGCTGCATTTTCAATCTCCGGTGAAAGTACCCGATCACCTTTTGACGCGGGTACCTCTAGACGCAAGGATTTCAGGATCTTTTCGAGGCGTTTGCCGCTGGTGAAAGGTCTTCTGAGTTCCAAGGCATCCATGGCAATGAGTAGCTCTATCCCCACGACTCTTGCAGCCTGATGAGCACACTCCAAAGCTTTCTCACTCGCATGGGTACTCATACTCACGTGGTCTTCCGTTCCCGCCGAGGTCACCATGTAATCCACGGATGCAGGATGCGAGAGAACCTTCATTCTCGACACTAATGCTGAAGCCGTCACATGAGCCATCATCCAACCTGATTGTAATCCTTCGGACTTTGACAGGAATGCGGGTAATCCCCGGCTCGTATCAGGGTTCACCAATTTTTCGGATCTACGTTCTGAAATGGAAGAGAGATCACACATCACTATCGCCAATAAATCGGCAGCATGTGAAATCGGTGCTCCATGAAAATTACCACCCGACAAAATAGCTTCTCCATCTGTGAAGACGAGTGGATTGTCGGTTGCCGAGTTGGCCTCCCTTTGAATAGTTTCTCCTATCCAAACGAGAGCATCTCTCACAGATCCATGAACCTGAGGGCCGCAACGGAAAGAATATGGATCCTGCACACGATCACAATCCTGATGTGATTTCAAAATTTTACTACCCTTGAGCAAGCGACGAACATTTTTAGCAACGATCGCTTGTCCTGGGTGCGGCCTGACTTCATGGATTCGAGCATCAAAAGGCTGCAAAGAACCTAGGAATCCTTCGAGGCTCATAGCAAGAGTCAAGTCAGCAGTTTCGACAACTGAAACAGAGAGATGATAGGCACGTGCGAGCATGGCAACGGATACTTGAACCCCATTTATCAGAGACAAGCCCTCTTTTGCTTCGAGACGGATCGGCTGAAGTCCTTTTTTTGATAGCGCTTTTTTGCCCGTCATCCAGCGACCATTCACCCACGCCTCACCTTCCCCAATCAGAACTAATGCCAAGTGAGAGAGGGGAGCCAAATCACCACAGGCCCCTACCGACCCTTGTCTTGGAATTTTGGGGAGAACATCTTCATTATAAAGATCGAGAAGTAATTGAATCACCTCTAGCCGGATTCCACAGTTTCCGGAAACGAGAGCATTCGCTCTGAGAGCGATCGCCAATCGAACCTCTTCAGGAGAACAAGGCTCGCCGACTCCCGCCGCATGACTCCGAATCAGATTGACCTGCAGCTCACGTAACTCCTCACGGGAGATGCGGATATTGCAAAAACGGCCAAATCCGGTGTTGATGCCATATCGTGGCTCTGCCCCCTCCGCAGCCTTTGCCACTTGCTGAGAAGCTTTTTGGACCTCCTTTTTGGCTTTAGACGCCACAGAAAGGAGGACTCGGCCCTCGGCAATTTCCCTGAGATCCTCGAGACCCAGTGAATGGCCATCGAGCCGGATCTTGCCCTTTCGGACTGGGGCTGGATTTGTATTTCTGAGTTTTGACATGGTCGATCTACCTCCCGGTCACTGGAAATCTGTCAGTGAGGTGGCTGAAAACTACGACGGAAGGTGTCCCATGGCAAGACACACCCGGTAAGGTGGTATTTCTGGCACACCTGTATAGGATATGGCGAATCCCGGATGATCGGAGCCAAATGACCCATGAGCGCGAAGAATTGCCCGTTGACATTCTTTTTGTCGGCGCCGGCCCAGCATCCCTCACAGGAGCACTACATCTCAAAAGACAACTCATCGCCATGGGAAAAGATGATGTAGAAATCGCAGTAATTGAGAAGGGCCAATCGATAGGCGCGCACATCCTTTCAGGAGCCGTCGTCGATCCCCGCCCCATAAAAGAATTACTGGGAGAGGATTGGAGAGACAAAGGTCTTCCAGTCGAAGCTTGGGTCGACAAGGAAGAAGTTCGACATCTCTCCGAGCGTGGCGCCATGCGAATACCGGTTCCACCGATGCTGAAGAATCATGGATTTCCCGTGATCAGTCTTTCAGAAATGGTTCAGTTCCTGAAAGACCAGTGCGAAGAAGCAGACATCATGGTGTTCGAGGGATTCCCAGGTGACAAATTCATCCGAGATGAAAATGGACATGTTGCTGGGGTTCGAACTATGGATAAGGGATTGGATAAAAATGGTGAACCGGGATCGACCTTTGAACCCGGCGCAGATATTCATGCCAGATGCACTATTCTTGGT
>JAACCY010000154.1 GCA_009937185.1 Planctomycetia bacterium | reverse complement strand
CCACCAGTGTCGTAAACACCAGTGGGATCAATGTTTGAAGATGGTGGGCGATAGAGGACTCGAACCTCCGACCTCTTCGATGTCAACGAAACGCTCTAGCCAGCTGAGCTAATCGCCCGATTTTCATTGCTTCAGACGACGTAGTTTAGCGATATCCGAGAATCGTGCAAGGCGACTCGTGAGAGATCACCTTGCAACGGAAGGCCTCGAAGTCTAGAAACCGGCGAAAGTACGCGCCAGACTGTCCAGAATTTGATTTCCATGCTGTTGAACCATGGTTCCCATTCTCAGGATGACCTGGAATGCAGGGGAATCGGGACCCGCAAAGTAGGCAGACATGACCACCATTGAGGGAACGGCAAAAAGAAGGGTGTAGACTCCAACAGTGGTGGAAGTCAGTGTCATGATCGGATCGGAGGCTATTTCAGTGTCGTTCTCCTCCAGCTGTTCCGATACGAGAGCTTCCAGAACCTGGTCCAGATCATCGGTTTCCAAGTGAGAGATATCTGATGGGTAGGAGATCTGAAGAGAATCTACTCCTGTTGTTTCAATCTGTTCCGTACGCGTGATCACTTCACTCTCGGTCAATGACATCTCCTCTGCCACTTGGAGTGCAGCGGGAGAGACGGAGCCTGGAGAGGAAGGGTTCTCGTAGTTCTCTGCATTGTCTGGTATATCGTTGTCGACTTCAAAACTCGAATCCAAAGCTGTATCGAAGTCACTTTGGAAGTCTTCTGCCCCGTAATTTTCATCGAGAATCGCGTCAGCGGTTCTGTTGACGTCCCGACGCAATTGTTCCAGTTCCTGATTCGAACAGGAAGGTTGGGGGGCACCAAATTCATCGCCGGGGATGATGACTTCACCATCTACGTCGATGACCATCCATGTTTGGCAACGAGGACAGTTGAGTTTACTGCGTTCGACGACGGCCTCGACAGCCAGGCGTCCAGCACATGCCAGACAATCGAATTGCCATGACTCCGTCTCTTCTTGTTTTGAATGTGAGTCCTCTATCGGGAAATAGGGCTCCAAGCCGTCATCTCCTGATGAGGCTGCTTCGCCAGCGGATTCCGAGGTCGAATCGGCTTTTTCGTCGCCGGTGACCCAGTGCAATGGGGTTTCGTCGTTAGGAACAGGACGACTCCGCTTTTGAGCGATGGTTTCACTGGAGAAGAGATCGAGATCATTCAGCGATTCGTCACTGGATTGAAAACCCGATCCGGTGGTCGATACAGGATCGTCTAGAAGAGAGAGTCCTCCAGTGGCAGGAGCTTCTTCTGTGGCTCCAGCACAACGAGAGCAACGAATACACCCGTCTTGAGGACCATGGTTTTTATCGGTGATAGCACTGCAATCATCGCAGTAAATCATTTGAAACTCCTCGTTCATACCAGCGGGCCAAAGCTGTAGGCCAGTGTGAGTGCGCAAAGACCCACATTGATGGACATGGGAAATTTGCTCAAAGATCGGGTCCTTGAATCAAGGGAGAGAACCGCTGCCGCAAAAATACCGACTCCGGCTTGGATCACAGCGACCGACATGACGAGTCCTGGAAGAACCGGGCCGTCACTTGAACTGAAATGAATCGCCATCGAGAGACATGCGGCCACAACGATCGCGCATCCCAGAGAGACTGTTTGAAGAAAGTCTCCTCTGGAGAATTCAGGATCTGAAGTTGGAATCACGCCCAGACTCAAGAGTAAGAGACTGACGACAGCAACTATTGATTTAAAGGGACTCCCGACAGCAAGAACGGGTGTCATGAATTCCGTTAATCCAGGAAATAGTTCAACAAGATATCGAGGCATATCAAGGGACACGAATGCGAATCCCGCGACTCCCACGATTGTGAATACAGTTTTCCACGAAGACATTTGTCACCTTTCCTATGGTCGACATTCAATCGGTATGGACACGGCGCCTTTTCCAAGGCGGGACGACGCTTCAGCGGCCCCTAAGAGTCCACTGAGGAGCCTACGATGGAGAGGTTGAGAGTGTCGAATCGGCTCTATGGAGTGTTTTTGTGGGGATTTGGAAGTAACTCAGCAATAGGGGGGGAACGCCTTGAAGAGGGAAGGGGCACAGATTGTCCATAAGATGTTACTATTCCTCAACGTGTGATTTACACGGGGGAATGACATAGCACTCAGTGGAGGCGTATGAGCCTATTGCCGTTTGCTGTCGCTGTTGGAGGAGTGAACTTTTGTCGATGCACGGTCGATACAAGCCAAAGGGCGAACTTGCGAAGAACTGGGGACATCCAGATGCTCAACATCTGGAGCGACTCCAGATGGAGAAACTACGCCGTCATCTTCGCGAAAAGATTTTGCCCTTCCATCCGTACTACAGAGAAAAACTGCAACATCTTGAGATTGACAGTTTGCAGACGTATGCGGATATGTCCCAAATACCTTTCTCGTCAAAATCTGACATCGCTCCCACTGCGGAAAGTCCAGATCAACCCAAGCAGTTCGTATTGCAACCCGATGCTGAAACAGTCCGCAAGGTGCTGACTCCTTTGCAGAAGGCCGGAATGATGTGGACCGCTCTGCGACATGGCCGGGAAGAAGTTCGTCGAAGACTGGGGACAGAGTATCGTCCAGTGCAGGCGTTTTTTACAACAGGGCGTACAGCGCTTCCCACTTCCTTTTTCCTGAGTCGTTACGACCTCGATGTTCTTCAGGAATCGGGACGACGCATGGGAGAAGTGATTGGCGTCGACAATTCCAATGACCGACTGGTGAGCGTTTTTCCTTATGCTCCGCACTTGGCTTTTTGGCAAGTTCATGGCGTCGGAATCGCCAACGAGCTCTTTACGCTTCACACCGGTGGAGGAAGAGCGATGGGAACCGACGGTATTTTAAAAGCTCTCGAAAAGATGCGTCCAAGTCATCTCACCGGCATTCCTGGCTACGTCTACCACTTGGTCAGGCAGGGTGTCGAGGAGGGGAGAGATCTCTCTTCCATCCGAGTACTCTTCCTCGGAGGAGATCGAGTTACGAAGGGTTATCGGGATAAGCTCGAAGAACTTCTACGGAGCAATGGCTCTAAAGATCCTAAGGTGGTCAGCGTTCTTGGCTTTACCGAGTCGAAGAAATGCTGGATCGAGTGTCAGGGTGGAGTTGAAACAGGGTTTCACACCTATCCCGATCTGGATCTCTTTGAAATCGTCGATCCTGAAACTGGCGAGCGTCTCCCGGATGGTGAAACGGGAGAGTTGGTCTACACCCCTCTCGATGGGCGAGGATCTTTGATCATACGCTACCGAACCGGGGATCTGATCAATGGGGGGCTGACTCATGAGCCATGCCCTGCTTGCGGAAGAACGGTGCCCCGTTTTGCTTCTGATCTGAGCCGGGCATCCAATAAAACCGATATGTCACTGACCAAGATAAAAGGCACGCTCGTAAATTTGAATGTCATCACCGATTTGTTGACAGATTCTTCCTTGGTAGACGAGTGGCAAGTGGTCCTCAGTAAGAAAAATGACGATCCATTGGATGTGGATGAGATGCACGTCACGGTGAGCATTAGAGACGAGGCTGATTCAGCGACCCTTCCTGATATTTTGGCGAGTCAAATTCTTGATGCGTCGGAGGTTCGACCTGGTTCTGTTTCGATGGTTGCTCGGGAAGAAATGTTGAAGAGATTGGGAATGGAAACTCAGTTGAAAGAGCTGCGCGTTGTCGATCTTCGCGACTCTGCAGGTCAGGGAGAATAGCGAGTCATGAGTCGGATCTCCGTAGCTTTAGGGGGCGGGGGAAGCCGCGGACTGGCTCACTTTGGTGCATTGCAGGTACTTGAGGAGGAGGGGATCGAGATCTGCTCCGTCTCTGGAATCTCAGCCGGAGCGATCACCGGAGCCCGTTGGTGTCGAGATCCTGATGCCGCAATTCTGGCTCTTCGAGCCATCGAAATATTATCCTCTCCCGAATTCCGAAGCCTCCGTATTGGCGGCATGATGCTCGCTGCTGCCAACGATGACAGGACCGGCCTTTTGGAAGCGATGCGTTCCTTGTTTCGTCGGGGAATGCACTTGGCTCACCTCGCTCGGAGAACCTCAGTTGTCGATGAGGGCGTCCTTGAACAATTGGTCGAAATGCTGATCGGAGAGGGCGATTTTGAAGATTGTCGTATTCCTCTCCAGATCGTCGCCCTTGATCTCAAAGAGGCTCGCCTAGTGACCCTTCGCGAAGGCGCTTTGACTCCCGCTGTCACAGCCAGTTGTGCTCTCCCTGGGATTTTGCCGCCTGTGGAATTTGATGGGATGCAATTGATCGACGCGGGAGCCGTTTCTAGTGTTCCTGTCGCAGCCGCTCGTGCCTTCGATCCTGATGCTGTCGTTCTGGCCATCGATCCCTCCCGGTCTCTGACCACATGTGAATCACAGGAGAGTGGAATGCAGGTGATTCAACGGGTTGCCGGAATCGCTCGTAATTGGCTGACCGAACAGGAACTTCAGGAAGCCGATCTGGTCGTAAGGCCTCTTGTGGGGCAGAGATCTTGGAGTGATATGAGTGATCTGTCCAGTTTGGTGGAGGCAGGCAGGGATGCCATGAAAGCCGCTATGCCAGATCTTCTTGAGGTGATCTCGGCTCGTAGCGAGAGTTGAATCTATAGGCCTTCTCTTCGTGCGTCTTCTTGCCCAGTCTGGCTTCGCCGGCTAGTGTGCCTTGAACGGGATAAACACTCCCGTTGGAGGTATCGATGGCATCCCCTGAACAGGCAAAACAAAACACTTCCAACCACTCCGATTCTGTATCAGAGGAGTCCTCGGATACAGCAAGGGGCTGGCGTCGTGAACGTCTTCCTGAGTGGCTACGCATGCCCTTGTCGAAAGGGGCCGGCAGTCGTAAGACCGCAGCTTCTTTAGGCGAAAGATCTCTCAACACGATCTGTGAAGAAGCACGGTGCCCCAATCGGAATCATTGTTGGTCAAGAGGGACAGCGACTTTCTTAGTGTTGGGTGAAAAGTGTACTCGCTCATGTCCATTCTGTTCTGTCGCTGGTGGAGTACCGGGTGCTCCGGACCCTGAAGAACCCAGGAAGGTCGCCGAGGCTGCACTCGAATTAGGATTGAAGCATGTCGTCGTGACTTCTGTGAACAGAGATGATCTCCCTGATCAGGGGAGTGATCACTTCGTTCGTTGCATCAATGAAATACGATCGTTGATGCCTGATGCAAAGGTCGAAGTTCTCACACCGGATTTCCGAGGAGATTTCGCCGCCATCGATCCCATCATCGAAGCGCGTCCTGAAGTCTTTAATCATAATATTGAGACGGTTCCTTCCCTTTACAAAAGAGTGCGCCCCGGTGCTCGTTACGAAAGAAGTCTCTCTCTTTTGGAAAGAGTCGCTGCTGCCAGCGAGGTGTCCGGCAAAACCCGAATGTGGGCGAAGTCCGGTTTGATGCTCGGCCTGGGAGAAAAACCTGAAGAGGTTCGATCGTTGTTGGAGGATCTCTACGAGGTCGGTGTCCGCATTGTAACGATGGGTCAATATCTTCAGCCGGAAGCTCAAAGTCTTCCCGTGGAAGAATATATTCACCCTGATCAATTTGAAGAGTGGCGCAAGTTTGGCGAATCATTAGGGTTCCCCATGGTTTTCTCGGGTCCTTTTGTTCGATCCTCTTATATGGCAGATGCTCAGGTGCCTCTCTCATGATGAACCGATTCATCGCCTTCGAAGGTGCGGATGGCTGCGGGAAATCGACTCAAATGGAGCGATTGGCTCGCGTGATGGAATCTCGTGGCGAACGAGTCATTCAGGTTCGAGAACCCGGATCCACAGAACTGGGAGAGAAGATCCGAACTCTTCTTCTCGATGCAGCTCTTCCCATGACAGCGGAAGGGGAAGCGTTATTGTTTTTGGCATCCCGTTGTCAACTGCTCACGGAAGTGATCGAACCCGCACTCGCTAGCGGGGCTTGGGTTTTTGCCGATAGATTCTATCTTTCAACGATTGTCTATCAGGGGATGGCCGGAGAATTGGGTGAAGAACGAGTCGTCGAACTTTGTGACCTGATTTTAGGGAAGCGTCGTCCTTGTTTGCATCTCGTGATGGATGTCCCTACGGATCTCTTGCTGGAACGATTAAAGCTTCGTGCCAGAGAAGGGGACCGCTTCGAATCTCGTCAGGGAATGATCGAAAGAACTGCCCAGGCTTTTCGAAGTGTCCAAGGATTGCCAGGAGATGTAATTCACCGTATTGAGGCGGATGGATCTGAAGAGAAGGTGGCCTCGCTTGTTGAAGAGGTACTGAACTCTCTGGAGCGATCATGAATGAGGACTTGGATGCCCAAGAAGGTTTGGATCATGTGGTTGATATCTTTGGCCATGAAGACATGCGTCGGGGTTGGGGCCGTGGATTTTTAGCGGGTCGTCTTTCGCATGCTCACCTGATCGGTGGGCCAGAAGGAATTGGCAAGGGGACATTGGCTCGTAACTGGGCGAGACTTTTGCTCTGTGCCCAGCCCGAAACCGGGACTGACCCCGATCCTAGAGCCTGTGGTGAATGCCCTTCCTGTTCAAAGGTCGCTTCGGGAAATCATCCGGGATATCTAGAGATCTCCTCTGAAGGGGGAGGGACGATCGAAATCGCTCGAATGAGAGAGATTCTCTCTTTTCTCTCTTTGAGAAGCGATGGTCGCCGAGTGGTCTTGATCGATTCCGCAGATCAATTGCGAGAAGAGTCGGCCAATGCACTCTTGAAGATTCTTGAAGAACCTCCTGGAGAGACGCATTTTCTTCTTGTCTCTCACCGACCGGCAAGTCTTCTCAGTACCATCATTTCACGGTGTCAACGTTGGCTCCTTGGACCTCTGAGTCGTGATTCCTTCCATGAGGTTCTTGACCGCCATGGCATCCATGAAGAGAGAGCCTCTTTTCTCTAGCGGGGTACGGGGGGGAGGCCCGGGGCGGCATTAGCACTAGAAGAGGCGCTGATGCGGTGTGGGGGTGAAGAGAGCTTTTCCCGTTTACTGAGCGAGATCCCGGCAGACCCCAGAGATCTTGTTGCTCTGACCCTGCGTGAGGGCGAGTCGTTCGATCGTGATTCTGTTCACAGGACCCTCCAATTGCTGGGGAATGGCATTTGGGCGTTTCGTGGAAACACTGTGGAATCTCGACAAGTGGCAGCGACCCGAGCTTTGATGCTGACTCATTTGGCGGGGCATCTGGGTCGATATGGTTCTCCCGATCTTGTCGTTGAGGCCGCCGCGATGGTGCTACGTTCCGAAAATCCTGAAAATATTAGAGAACTAATTCCCCGGGTACTGGGGAGTCAGTGGGTCTGAGACGCCTCATATGGGGGTGTTCAAATTTATTTCCAAATCAAGGCCGGTAAGTCGAAATAACCGCTTGTCGTTCCTTTTCGATTCTCTACCATTCGCCTCGTTGGTCCATACGGGATGCCGCACGCCGCGGTGGGGCCCGGACCCGGAGGCGATCCGTTGACGGATCCGAAACCAGAACAACGGCTTGATGGATTGCTCCGTGTTTACCCGGAGTATCCTCGCGAGGCCTACGCGTTCCTTTTTGACACTTTGGACCACGCCGTCCGGCAGGTTCATCATGTCGAAAGTTATGTTCCGCTCTCCCCTGAAGATCATCAGCATGTTTCAGCACGAGATCTCTTAGAATCAGTACGCCAATTGGCCATCCAAGAATTCGGATGTCTCGCCGGCTGTGTATTTGATTCCTGGGGGATCGTTGTGAGTGAAGACATCGGGGCAATGGTATTTGCCCTGATTGATCACCAATTACTGGGCAGAAGAGCCTCTGATCGAATCGCCGATTTTGATCGTGGTTTTGGTGGTCTGACATTTCATGAGGTATTCTCTATCGAGCCTCAGTTGGAATATTGTCAGGAGAAAGACCAATGGATCGCATCGTATCGCAGCGTTTCCTGAGAGGGATGATCCTCGCGGTCGTCCTTCTCGTGACCTTGGCGATGATTTTTTCTCTGAAATCAATTCTAGCCCCTCTCGTGGCTGGATTCGTCATTGCTTATATTTTAGATCCCTTAGCGGACGCATTGGAACGAAAGGGACTGAAGCGGTTCCCGGCAGTGGTTCTCATTTTCGTCGTTGCGGGAATTTTGACTTTTGGCGCTCTCTTGGGTGGATCCGTGATGTTGGCTCGAGCAGGAATTTCTCTGGCTCAGAAAACCATGGGAGAGCCGCGCATTGAAGCCGTTGATGAAAGTCAGGCAGAGGAGCACCTCGGCTACACAGATCTTAAAAAAGAAACGATGTCAGGGTTACCCACGGTTTGGTACTTCGATCGTAACGGTAATGATCGTCTCGACATCGGCTGGTTTGTGGAAGCCGAATATTTGCTCCATGAGAATTTCCCGGGGGTCGCTCTTGGTTTCCAGCGTTGGAAAGACAAGGTGATCAAAAAGTACGCGAACAGTGCTGATGAAAACCCGGATGAAGCATTGGCCATAAAAGTGGAATCTACTCTGGACGGATCCTTGGGGCGAGTCTTCGATGCGTGGCTTCTCGGCTCGCAAGCTGACCCTGATTTCAAGTCGGATATGGACCAGGGAAATGATGAAAATCCCGGACCTGGAGCATTCAGCCGACTCCTCGAGCTTGGCAATTGGTTGCTTCTCGTCCCGATATACGTCTTCTTTTTCCTACTCGAAATCGATCCGTTGTTAGCTCGCTGGCGTCTGTGGATTCCTTCGGGTTCTCGCCCGCGTATCGAAAAGGTTGCTTCAGAGATTCATGGCATATTATCGGGTTTTTTCAGGGGGCGTCTTCTTGTGTGCATCATCAAAGGAGTCTTGACCGGTCTCGCCTTGACTTTGATAGGTGTTCCTTACGGATTCCTCATCGGCTTTGCCGCAGGGTTTTTATCGCTGTTACCTTATGTGGGAGTTTGGCTCGCCATGATACCTGCACTTGGTTTTTGTTGGTTTGAGTACCATGAAATCACTCTCTTGCTACTGACTGCCGGAGTGTTTGGCGCTATGGAAATGCTAGAGGGCTTTGTATTGGTTCCACGTTTCTTAGGAGAAGAAGCGGGGCTTCATCCTGTCACAGTCATCGTCACCTTCATGATCTTTGCTCAATGGTTTGGGTTGTTGGGGATGCTTCTCTCCGTGCCGATGGCCGCCGTGACTAAAACCTTATTGCGAGAGTTCGTGTTGCCGTTGATTCGGGAACAGGGGATTTCTCCCGAAGTTGCTTAGCGTGAATTCTGAAAACAGAGATTTGAAGACCGTGGACATGGCCTGTGATTTCAGAGCCACCCATGACCTCGACGGCTTCGTTGCTATTTTTCCAGACCGTCATGGTGGAGTCAGTTCTGCGCCTTTCGATTCTCTGAATTTGGGATTTTCAACAGGAGATAAGCTTGAAGACGTTCGGGAAAACCGTCAACGTCTCGCAGATTCCGCCAAGGTCTCCTCTGAACATATTATTGTGCCCGGACAGGTGCATGCCGCAGAGATTCTCAAACCACAACTATCCGATGGTGGCGAAGGATTTTTGAATCCGTCTGTTCCCTTTGCCGGGTATGACGTGGTTCTTATGGAGACTCCTGGGGTCTTTGTTTTATCTCTGACTGCAGATTGCCCTCTCGTGACGCTCGTGAACCCTCAACTCCGACAAGCAGGGGTTGCTCATTGTGGTTGGCGAGGCGTGGCTTCGGGAGCCTTAACAGCACTTTTGGCCGAAATGGGACCGCCAAAAAATCTTTTGGCGATGATTTCTCCAGGAATCTGTGGGGCGAAGTATCCCGTAGGGGAAGAGGTTCTGATTGCCGTTTCTGGTCTGCCGGGGGCGGATTTGGCTTGTCGGGACGGGACTCTGGATATTCGGGTCATATTACACGAAACCCTTATAAATACTGGCCTTCCAGCGACTTCTATCTGGTCAGATCCCCGCTGTAGTGCCTCAGATATGAACTTGTTCAGCTATCGGAGGGACAGGGGGAAAACAGGGAGAAGTGGGGCTCTCGTCGGCTGGAAATATTAATCAAATTTGACGGGTGCCTTTCGCCGGGCGGATGTCGCTTTTAAACTCTGATCCTCAGGATCTGCATTAGATTCCTGACCAGCATTTTCAGGCTTTTCAGGAGTCTTTTGAGGCCCTCTTTGAACAGTGATCAAAGGGCCTCAGAGAGCTTAAAGAAGGATTGAATAAGATCCTTCATTAAGACCTTTGCTGGTCATTGGACTCTTCTTGACGGAAGGCAGCATCTTGGGGGACCCAACATTGAATCAAAACGACTCTGCGGCAAATATTTCTGCAGCATCGGGACTGACGTCGACTGATATCGTCTCGTGGCAACCTGGTCGATCAGCCGCTCTGGAACTTGAAGATGGTGTGCGTTTTGAAGGATTTGCCTTCGGTGCATTAAAGTCTATATCTGGTGAGGTTGTTTTTGCTACCGGGCTTGTCGGCTACCCGGAATCATTAACGGATCCATCCTACAGGGGACAGCTCTTAACTCTGACTTATCCACTTGTTGGAAATTATGGAGTACCGAGAAGAGACCCCGATCTGCAGATACAAGAAGGGTTCGAATCTTCTCGGATTGAAGCCCAAGCGTTGGTCGTCCAGAGACTCTCCAGAGATTACAGTCATTGGAACTCTAGCCAATCGCTGGATGACTGGCTGGTATCAGAAGGAGTGCCCGGTATCGAGGGCGTGGATGTTCGAGCACTGACTCAGCACTTACGTCAGTTTGGATCCTTGAAAGGAAGACTTCTCGTTGAAGGAAGTTCCAATCGAGATGAGATTCAAAATTCACCGTGCCATGACCCTGGATCAGTGAATGTTGTCGCAGAGGTGAGCTGCTCCGAACCTATTCTTCATAGCAGTGGAGTCACCGGAGCTCCCCGAGATGTACTTGTTGATTGCGGAGCAAAAACAAGTATTGTTCGATCCCTGATTGCACGGGGTGCGGACGTTCTTCAAGTTCCTTGGAATCATGACTTTGTCTCCGAAAAAGCAGATGCTGTCTTGCTCTCCAATGGTCCTGGAAACCCCAAGATGACCGAGGAAACTGTTGAAATGGTGAGCCGTGCTCTGGGCGAGAATAGACCCCTCATGGGGATTTGCCTTGGAAATCAGTTGCTCTCTCTCGCCGCTGGTTTTGATACCTACAAACTAGACTTTGGGCATAGAGGACAAAACCAACCCTGCTATGAAGTGGGAAGTCGCCGGTGCTACGTTACAAGTCAGAATCATGGATATGCCGTTGACGGATCAAAACCTCCTGCCGGTTGGCAAGAGTGGTATAAAAATGCGAATGACGGTTCCAATGAAGGTGTTCGGCATTCTTCCAAGCCCTTCTTTTCAGTTCAATTTCATCCTGAAGCGAATCCCGGTCCACGGGATGCGGAAGGTCTCTTCGATCTTTTGCTGGAGTTTGCACGATGAATAAGACCTCTCATGAAAATATTGAAGTACTAAAACCTCGTAAGGTTTTGATCCTTGGAAGTGGGGCTCTCAAAATCGGCGAGGCGGGTGAGTTTGATTATTCTGGATCTCAGGCGATCAAAGCCTTGAAGGAAGAAGGAATTAAAACCGTCCTCGTGAATCCGAATATTGCAACAATTCAAACGAGTGAAGATTTGGCAGACGAGGTGTACTTCCTCCCTGTTAATGCTCACTTCGTGGAGCGTGTCATCGAAAGAGAGAAACCCGATGGTTTGCTACTCTCATTCGGTGGTCAAACAGCGCTGAACTGCGGCATCGAATTAGACGATCTTGGTATTTTAGAAAAGCATGGAGTGGAGGTCTTCGGTACACCTCTCGATACGATTCGTACCACCGAAGATAGACATCTCTTCGCAGAGGTATTGCATTCCATTGGTATGGATACTCCTCGAAGCCGTGCTTGCGAAGATCTTGAGAGTGCTTTGGAAGCCGCTGAGGAGATTTCTTTTCCAGTCATGGTTCGCTCGGCATTCTCATTGGGGGGCAAAGGCTCCGGAATCGCCAGAACTGTCGAGGAACTGACGGACATGGCGTCAAACGCCCTCGCAACCGTTCCGCAAATCTTGGTTGAAGAGTACCTCGAGGGTTGGAAAGAAATCGAATACGAAGTTGTTCGGGATGCGATGAATAATTGCATCACTGTTTGCAACATGGAAAACATTGATGCTCTCGGTATTCATACTGGAGAGAGTATTGTTGTTGCTCCTTCCCAAACACTGAGCGACCGTGATTACCATCGACTTCGTTCGATATCGATCCGGTTGATTCAGCATTTGGGAGTCGTCGGAGAATGTAACGTTCAGTTCGCATTGCATCCGCAGAGTGACGAATATCGGATCATCGAAGTAAATGCACGTTTGTCTCGCTCTTCGGCTCTGGCTTCAAAAGCGACCGGTTATCCACTGGCCTTTGTGGCAGCCAAGCTTGCGTTGAGGCATTGCTTGATCGATGTACCCAATAGTATCACTCAAGTCACAGCATCCTGCTTTGAACCTGCCCTTGATTACTGTGTGATTAAGATGCCTCGTTGGGATCTTAAGAAATTCAGACGCGTCTCTACGAGCCTTGGTAGTGAAATGAAGAGTGTGGGTGAAGTGATGGCCATAGGCCGTGGCTTCGAAGAGGCTCTTCAGAAAGCCTGCCGTATGTTGGGAGTGGGCGCACATGGGCTGGTATCAGCCCGTGATCACTTCGCCGAGGAGAATCTCCAGGAGCTCTTGGTCGTTCCCACTGAGGAACGCATATTTGCGATTGGTGAAGCACTTCGAAAAGGCTGGAGCGTTGAGAAGATTCATCAACTGACCCATATCACGCCTTGGTTCTTGGAGCGAGTTCTCGAAGTCGTGACATGTCAGCAGCATATTCGACAGTTCGGGTTGAATGAGTTGCCCAATGGCCTGTTTAGACGCGCCAAAGAATTGGGCTTCAGTGATAATCAGATTTCGCGAGCCGTGAAACGAGAAACAGAGATCGCTCCTGGATACGCTGCGGCTCTGGAAGTTCGCGATCGCCGTGAGTCTCTCGGAATCAAGCCGGTCGTTAAACAAATCGACACCTTGGCCGCGGAGTATCCCGCCCAGACCAATTTCCTCTACATGACCTACAATGGATCTGTAGATGACGTAGATCCAAAAGATCCTGCTCCTTACGTCGTATTGGGAGGGGGAGCCTACAGAATCGGATCTTCCGTGGAGTTCGATTGGTGTGCGGTCAATGCGGTTCAGGCCCTCGGTCGTAGCGGGCATCGAACTGTGATGATCAATTACAATCCGGAGACCGTTTCTACTGACTATGACTCCTGTGATCGTCTTTACTTTGAGGAGTTGAGTCTCGAACGAGTTCTCGACATCTTTGAGCGTGAACAGTCTCAGGGGGTCGTCATCAGTGTTGGTGGTCAGATTCCTAACCAGTTGGCGATTCCCTTGGGGAATCGGGGAGTCAAGGTTCTCGGGACTAAGGTTGAAGACATCGACCGAGCAGAGCACAGGGAGAAATTCTCTTCCTTGCTCGACGACCTCGGTATCGATCAACCCGAATGGAGAGAATTGACCAGTGTTGAGGATGCGCGGTCCTTTGCTGAGGGCTGTGGCTATCCGGTCCTCATCAGGCCTAGTTATGTTCTTAGTGGCGCGGCCATGAGTGTGGCCCACTCTGACGATGAAATGGATAGCTACCTGAAAGCCGCTGCTGATGTTTCCAGAGAATATCCCGTTGTGGTCTCCAAATTTATTGCTGGTGCCAAAGAGATCGAATGGGACGGCGTTGCTCAGGACGGCAAAGTTATTTGCTATGCTATTAGTGAGCACGTGGAGAATGCTGGAGTTCACTCGGGAGATGCTACGATGGTTTTCCCTTCGCAGCGTCTTTACCTCGAAACTTCTCGTCGTATTAAAAAAATATCAAAGTTGATTGCTGAGGCTCTGAATATTACGGGGCCCTACAACATTCAATTCATTGCCAGGGACAATCACATCAAAGTGATCGAGTGTAATCTTCGTGCGTCCCGTTCCTTCCCCTTCGTGTCGAAGATTCTGAAAGAGAACTTCATCGAATATGCAATTCGTTGCATGCTCGGGGAGAAGGTGGATCCTCCTGCCAAGTCTGCTTTTGAGTTTGATTTCGTAGGAGTGAAGGCTCCGCAGTTCTCCTTTTCCCGATTGAAGGGGGCAGATCCTCTTCTGGGAGTCGAGATGGCTTCTACAGGAGAAGTTGCCTGCTTAGGTGATCATGTTGAGGAAGCCTATCTCAAGGCGTTACTTTCCGTGGGATTCAAATTGCCTAAAAAGGGAATCCTTCTGACCACTGGAAAGATTGAAGACAAAGTCGATTTCCTAGAAAGCGCACGAAAACTTCAATCTCTCGATATTCCCGTCTACGCCACAAAAGGCACCCATGATTTCCTCAAAGACAATGATATCGACACCAAGGCTTTGAGGATGCCACTCAGAGACGACGAGTTCACGGGCGACAATATTCCCATGGATGCGATTGAGGCGATCGAGAAGGGTTTGATAGACCTTGTTATCAATATCCCAAGGAGCCTCGAGAGAAAAGATTTGACCAGTGGGTATTTGGTACGACGCAAGACCGTTGATTACGGTATTGGATTGTTGACGAACGTTCAGGCTGCGAATCTTTTCGTCGATGCTTTATGGAAAATTCGGGATCCCGAGGAACTGTTGGTCAAGCCATGGCGTGAATACTGTTGAGAATCCACTAGGGGATTCTTAATAGAAAGAAGGAATTTTTTGTTGAATACCCACCAAATTCATTGGGGTTGGTTTCTGTCGATTCTGACCTTAGTCGTTGTATTTTCTCTTCCAGTGATAGGGACTACAGGAGCAGGTTTCCTGAAAGCCCAAGATCCTGCGAATACTAAAGAAGAAAGTACTCCCAGTGGTGACGAAGCCATTGATACAGCGATGAAGGGGATGAAATCTGCAGGAAAGTCTTTTCGGAGAGCCTTACGTAAAAGTGATGCAATAGAAGCTCTGAAGTATGTTCAAAAAGCGCAGGAATCGACCTTGTCTGCAAAAAAGTATATCCCTGCAGTCGTTGAAACTCTCGAGGGTGAAGAGAAGGCTGAGATGCTCAAGTGGTATCGAATGGGAATCATCTCCACGCTCGAACAGTGGTGCTTGATCGAGAAAGCACTTCTAGAGGGGGACGTAGAGACAGCCGGAACCTTGGCAAAGAAAATAAGTGATCTGAAGAAACGTGGTCATGAGACTTTTAGAAAAGATGATTAACTAAAACGTTTCTTTTTTGACGGGTCATGGTGAACGATGTTTTAACCTATGAAAAAGCCCTGCTGCGCAAT
>JAACCY010000153.1 GCA_009937185.1 Planctomycetia bacterium | reverse complement strand
TTCCTGTCGAAGCGCAAATGACACCCTTGCAACCGGTTTCCATCGCCTTGGAAACGGCCAGTGTCATTCCTCGGTCTTTGAATGAGCAAGTAGGGTTGAGGCCTTCAAATTTAAGAAAGACCTGACGGTCGCCACCAATGATGGTGCTCAGTTCAGGTGCAGGAATTAGGGGGGTCGAACCTTCTTCGAGGCTGATTACCGGGGTCTCGGCAGTCACGGGAAGTCTATCCCTGTACCGATCGATGATTCCTGCCATCTGGTCCTCGTTTCTTTATTCTTATTCCTCTATCCGGATTCGTACCGGAGAGGTCGTTCTCTTTAAATCTTCGTCTAGACGTTCCAGTGCTTTGTCTAATTGAATCGTAGAGACCGGGTGAGTCAGGATTTGAATGGGAACGATGTTGGATTTTGTGCTGAGATTTTCTGATTGTTCCAAAGCAGCGATTCCCACTTCTTCTGAGGCGAGGGCTCCCGCAACTCTTGCTAGAACTCCCGGACGATCAGGAACATCCAAGCGAAGGTAATGACGCATGGGGATTGCTCCAGGGTCTAAGATGTCTTGTCGCTTTTCGACGAAGGGGGTCGCGAAAGTATCTCCTCTAGCCGCTCTAAGAATATCTGCGACGACACTTCCGGCGGTGGGTTTTCCGCCTGCACCTTTACCTTGAAGCACGAGAGATCCGAATGGATCGGCTTCGAGCAATATCGCGTTATCTTCTTGGCGAATGTTGGACAAGGGATGATCAGCGTTAAGGAAGCAGGGCATTACACCCATCGAAGTTCCTTTGCCATTGCGGGCGAGAACTCCAACTAATTTCAGGCGAAGATCGTGTGACCAACCGAATGAGAGATCGATGGGGTCGATACCAACGATGCCTTCCACGCGCATGTCCTCTACCGAAACGGTGTAGCCGAGCAGTATTCTTGCGAGAAGTGCCAGCTTGTGTGCCGAGTCCATTCCAGAAACGTCCAGTGTAGGATCTGCTTCTGCCAGGCCGGCTTGTTGTGCGAGTTCCACGGATTGTTCAAATGAGTTTTGTTCAAGACTATCGAGAATGTAGTTACACGTTCCGTTGAGAATTCCCATCAATCGATCAACAGGACCGGCAGGGATACCTTGCTGGATCACCTGAAGAACAGGGACGGCTGCCGCGACAGAGGCTTCGTAGTAGAGACCTTTTTTCTGATCGAGAGCAATATTGAAGAGTTCTTCTCCATGGATCGCCAGAACCGCTTTGTTGGCGGTGATGACATCTTTGCCACTCTCTAGAGCTTCTTTGATCCAGATTCGGGGATGATCTTCACCTCCGACCAGTTCGACGATGGCATCGATCTCCGGGTCGTGAACAGCATCCATGGGATCACTGGTCAGGACTTTTTTCCCAGGGAGATCCTCAGGAATAGATCGGGGACGATCGAGATTTCGCACGATGATGCGATCGACCACAACGGGCCGCTCAGCACGAGCAAGACATTCGTCCCGCGTCGTCGCAAGCAGTTCCGCAACGGCTGTGCCGACGGTTCCCAATCCCAGTAGGGCGATTCTGAAATCATTCATCTCTGGAAAGATCGGATTTTCAGGGGCCCAACTGCAATGAAAAAATCAGAAGTCCCACTATTTCTTTGGAAGTTGATCGAGAATGAAGACGTAGGGATGGCCGTCGAGCTTCAATCGCTGATTGACGATAACGAGCGGGAAACGGCTAGAACGGTAGGTTCCGAGGCTTTTACCCTTTTCGTCGACGAAGCGAACGGTCGCCACTTTCTTGGCATCGACCGATATGATGGCCTTACCTATTTTTCCGGGAAGTGACACTCGCTGGGTCTGTGTCCCCGTGAGTGTGGCTGTTTTTTCAGACAGCAGTTTCCAGTGCTGGGCACCCGCTCGACGAAGATATCTTTTGTACTTGTTGAGTTTCTCTGGAATATCTCCACTGTCGTTGCCACGGACGTGCAGGACTCTGAGTTTCTTTTCTGCGACCTGACGCTTCTTAAATTCAGGAGTCTGACTCAGTGACAGGTCGTGGGCGGCCAGCAACGGGGGGGCTGTCGTGAGGCTTGGCACGAAGGCGAATATCATCAACAGGAAACCGGATAACAATAATTTCCGCATATTGACTCCCTGTAAAAGGATGAGGTGATTCACTTTTTGTCCGTACATAAAATTCACCATTCGATCCTATCCATTCGAGAAGATGATCATCAGGACTCCGTCGTCGTCACCTTCTTCTTCGTGAAGGATGAAACTTCCATCGCCCTCTGGCAAGTCTAGAACTTCAAAGACAACCTCATCTTGATTGAGGGAGGTGCTCTTTGAGAGACCATCTTCGAGGATTGAGTAAATCACACTGGTACAAATCAACAATGCTGCTGCCGTCGCAAGGAGTGGGAATCCACGTTTCATTTTCGAATCGGGAGTGGGAAGAGCTCCGGCTCTGCGCAGGCCGGTGTCGACGCGCGCCCAATCTAGCGAACTGGGAGAGGTGACCTGAGCCAGATCATCTTGATGAATCAGTTCGTCGACGTGAGTCGAATCCTCTTCAAGCCAATCTCTGCACTCCGAAGACTGAAATCCCATACGCCCTACAAAAGCGATTTCTGTTTCGGAGAGCTCCCGTGATGCTGAGGCTTCTATCAGTTCTTGGAAGCGTTGGAGGTCGGAGTCATGACTCATGATGGCTCTCCTTCATCTTGCTGCTGCTTCCCTTTGCGGGGGCCGCCTGGATCCCAATCGACGGGGAGTGAATCGCGCACTTTTCTACGTGCGTGGTAAAGCCTCGACATGACAGTCCCCACGGGGATTTCCATGACTGCTGCAATCTCTCCGTAGGAAAGTCCCTCGTAGCAGAAAAGAGTGAATACCATTCGGTGAGCGTCTCCCAACTGATCGACAGCACGAGAAACGGCTTCGGATATTTCTGCTTGTTCCAAGTGTTTCTGAGGAGAGTTTTCTCCCGATCGTCCGGTGCGAAGATCTTGTCGATCACTGACCGCTTCTCCGACGATGGATTGTTCTTTCCGCACTTTTCTGCGACGAATTCGATCGATCGCATGATTCGTAGAAATGCGATAGGCCCAAGTCAGGAAGCGCCCGGAGGGGTCGAATCCGTCTAAAGCCTTGTGAATCCGAATGAAAACTTCTTGGGTGGCATCGAGTGCATCTTCCCTGTTTCTTAACATACGCATCAGCACTGCGAAGATCCTTTCCCGATGCCGGAGGTACAACTGTTCAAAACCCTGGATATCCCCAGAGTGATGCAGCCGGACCAGACGACGATCTTCGCCATCTTGCTCATTATTCGCTGATCCCCCTTTTTGGGGGGAGTCAGGAATCTCCGGCGATCGGGATGACGCAGAACCGGGGATATCATTCATTTCTGATTCCCCAAATTCCGTAATTTCTCGGGGATCTTCGACAACGAAGAGGTGGAGAGCCCTGTTTTTCCAAGGAGAGCCTCTATATGGCCAGCCAGCTGCCTTTTGATTTCGCTTCGGGAGAGACCGGACGATTGGGATAGTTTCTCCACGTCGTCCTGTTCTGGTCTCGCAGAAATCAGTTCATTTCCGAGCCAAGCCAATTTGATTTGGAGTGAGACGCCTGAGAATTCCAACGTCTTAAACTCTCGACGGAGGGTGCTTCTTTGTCGAGTTGAAATACGAATGCCCAGTGATTCTGTCCAGCGATGGATCGCTTCACAGAGGGGCTGAACCGATGCGTTTTTGACGAGCACCGTCAATTGCTGTCCGGGACGGGATTTCTTCATTTGAACAGGGACTAGAAATGCGTCGAGTGCTCCCTCGGTGAGACACCTGTCGACCAGTCCGCCGAGCTCTTCTCCTGAGAGGTGATCGACCAGAGTTTCCAATTGGGTGATTTCTGTCGCGGTATTGTCCGACGAAAAGGTGTGCACATTTGAGGCGTGGGTCAGCAGGATTCGAACGACGTTGAGAGGGTCCTCAGAAGGAGCGATCCGCTGTCCGTAGCCCCAGCCCTGAGCACGCAATTCCCCTGTGGGGGCAGAACAATATTCTTTTGCGAGTGTGACGACGAGTGCGGCACCGGTGGGGGTTGTCAACTCTCTCCCTTCCGGTCCAGGAATGACCGGAACTTTTTTGAGCAACTCCACTACGGCGGGTGCCGGAACCGGGATCAATCCATGAGCCGCTTTCACCTGTCCATTGCCAAGCGGGATGTGTGAAGCCGAAATTCGACGGGGGGATAAGTGATGGATAGCGAGCAAGACTCCCAGAATGTCAACCTGTGCATCGATGGCGCCCACTTCGTGACAGTGAACCTTGTCGAGGGGAATGCCATGAACCTGGGATTCCGCGACAGCGAGGCAATTATAAACAGAGGTCGCTGATTGGCGGACCGAGTCAGGGAGAGCGGGATGCTCGAGAGCGGCCAATAGATCCGGAAGAGTTCTATGGGGAGGGGATTTTTCGAGAGGTGTGACCCTTACCCCCAGACCGACGATTCCCCGCCTATTTTCGGGCACAATTTCCAGACGATGGGGGGGGAGAACCTCTCTCAGGGTTTCCGAAATTTTTTCCAGAGGGGCTCCGAGATCGATCAGGGAAGCGAGCAACATGTCTCCGGCCACACCCCTGCTGGCATCAATAAAGAGCTCACAGGGTGAGTCAGAGACGGGCTCGTAGTTACTTAAGTCATTGTCTAGCATTGATTTATGTCTATTCCTTTTCTGGAGATAGACCCTCCGGGAAGCGACAGATCCGGGAATCTGATGGCCACCATATTACGGGGAGTCTTCTCGGCCAACGGGGTGAAGCCGTTTCCAGTTCCGGCGATGACTCGACAGAGGCGGAGACCTGTGAGACAACATGGACTGCTCTCGAGGGGTGTGGGAGGTCCGAAGCCGATTCGGATCTTCAGCAAATCTTGTTGAAATACGTTTCCGTGAGCCCTTGGAATCGTATTTGAGTTAAGTTTTGTGAAGGATCGCTCGGATCGCTCGAGGCAGAAAGAAATGAAATTTCCAATTTAGTGTTGGGGATCAACAGTCGTAATTCCGGACATGAAAAGTTCAAAATGACGTGCTGTATTCCTGACCTCGATTGTGAATTTAACTGAGAACCAAACGAGTTAACTGAAAACTACTGACGTGACTTGCACGGAGGAATATGTCCTCAGGGCGAGACACAGGAGGGATAGAGGAGCATGAACGAGGTGGTCATGAAGCACCGGAATCGTTGGGGTCTGAACTGGATCCTAGTGGTGACTTTCGTCGCAGTGCTGGGATTTGTTCCAAGTTTCACTGAAACAGTTGAAGCCCAGGTTCGACCCGATGTCAGAATTCTTCTCGACGAGGGGATCAATCTCTTCCAACAAGGAAAGCTGGGTGAGGCTCGTCAGAGTTTCGAAAGAGCCTTGCTGTTGGACATCACTTCTGAGGAGGCCCTCAATTGGGTCGACAAGGTTGGATATGGAGAACTGATTCGCGTCATTCGTACTGGAGATGACACATTGAGTGGGCAGATGGGAACTCTTCTGCGCCTCACTTCTCTAGAGACGAAGCGTCGCTCGATGGACGAAAGTGCCATCAATGATGTTCTCGACACCTATTTTGGTGACGAAGATCTTCTCGAGCGTACGAAACTGCTCTACAGAGCGATCAGCGATCACGGTGTCTACTTGTTGCCGGGTCTCGTCGAAAGACTGGGACAGCCGGAACAAAAGCTGAGAGTTCTCGCTATTCAGGCGATCACTCGTATCAGCGACGATGCTGTGTTGCCGTTGTGCCGCTGTCTTCACGCTTCCGAGCAGGGAGTCGTGATGGGCGCTGTGGGTGCTCTTCAGAAAATAGGACACCCCGCTGCAGTACCTTCCTTGCGTTGGTTGGCGCAGTCCACCGGTGATCCACTGGTGAAGGCTGCTGCTAATAATGCAGCGGACGGCATTCTTCCTGGGAGCAGTAGTCGTGAAGCCTACGGTCTTTTGACCGACCAAGCTCACGCCTTCAGCACCGACGGCGGAATGCTCGTTCGTACCTACCACGATCCCGTGGTTTGGCAGGTCGACGGTGGTTCCTTGAATTGGACTGCTGTTGAAGGTTGGGAACTGAACGAGTTGCGTGCAGAGCAATTCCTTCTGGATGCCCTTTCACTCAAGCCGGGTGGCGATGCTGCATTGGCTCTTCACGCTTGTAACCAAATGGCACGTTGGAGTGAGTACCGTGACGTCACTGCTGTGATCTCCAATCAGGTGGATGCCGGCGATGCGGACGAGTCTCAAATCTCAAATCTGCGAGGACGTGAACTGGAGATGGAAAAGGTGAGAGCGTCTGCTTTCGCTATGTCTCCAGCTGTCGTCGATGCCGCTGTTGAAGTGGCTCTTACAGATCGCCGTCCACAGGCGGCTATCGAGTTGATCGATACATTGAGCTACTTCAATAAAGATAGCGGATCCTCAGACGTTCCTGCATCAGTGGTGCGCGCGCTGGCCTACGACCATAGGGGCGTTCGTTTCTCTGCAGCGAGTTGTGTCGCCCACATGGGCGGTGGAACCGGATTCCAGAACTCTGATAAAGTGGTTCCAAACTTGACGGAGGGACTCGCTGAGGCGAGCCGTAAAGTGGCCCTGACGATTTTTCCAAATCAGGACGACGCTCTTCGCGTGGGGGCTTTGTTGGCCCGCGCAAACATTGAGCCGTTCAATGATGAGGATCCGTTGAGAGGGCTCGAAAGAGCAGTATCTTTCCCCAAGCATTTGATCGCGATCTCCTCTGATACTGGTGCGATGCCGGCTGCAGAGTTGATCAGCAGATTACGCAAAGATTACCGCACGAGCAGAACACCGATATTGGTGTTCGCCAGCGACGACAACTTCACTCAGGCACTGCAAGTGTACGGAGATGAAGAGACAGGAGTCTTTGTCGTCAATCGTTCCATCGATGCACTTCGCCTAAGAAATGACCTCTTGGTCGGACTTTTGGCAGATTCGGATGCTTCCGTCGGACAAAGCGTGGCAGAAAAAGCGGCTGTCGCATTGGAAGTCATGGCTTCTCCTGGTAGAGCCTTTGACCTCAATGGGTGTGTCTCGGGTGCGATTCGTGCTCTTGACGATCCTTCGGATGCTGTCAGGATTCCATGCTGTCAGTTGTTGGCCAAGTTGGCTCCTCTAGGGGCCAGTGATGCTCTGGTACGTATCGTCGCTGAAGGTGACGCCGCCAGTGTCGACTTGCGTTACGCAGCACTTTTGGCACTGGGAAACATTCACAGAGGCGCTGGGACTTCCCAAGTGGCACCGAGCGTGATGGAAGTCATCAATTCAGCCATGGATACCGGTGAAGTGGCTTTGATTCAGGCGGCTTCAAGAGCTTCAGGATTAATCGGCAACTAGATTATTCTCGACAGTTCAATGCCTGCGGGGCGAGATCGCGATTGCGGTCTCGCCCCGCTTTTTTTTTCGGTTAAAAATAAATCAGGCGGCCATGGTTCAG
>JAACCY010000022.1 GCA_009937185.1 Planctomycetia bacterium | reverse complement strand
CCCAGAGTTCGTTGTTTGATATTGCTGGGAAGAAAATTCCGCCACCGAGGACGTTTCTTTCTCCACCTTGGTGTGAGGTGAATCATGGGGATATCGGCGCGTGTCGGAGAAACGGGATGTAAGCCGCCACTGACCGTACCTTTACCGGCTACCGCTTCGATCCACTCTCCTCGTACTGGATCAGAGATCCAACCCAACTGTGTCTTGCCTTGATGTCTATAGGCAATAGAGACAGCAAAAATCGGAATACCTCTCGAGTGGTTGGTGGATCCATCCAGTGGGTCAATGATCCAACCGGTCGTATCGGTGCCGTCTACAACGCCCAACTCTTCACCACTGATGGGGTCGTCGGGGAATTTTTCACGAGTCAGATCTCGGAATAATTGTTCCGATTCCACGTCAGCATCGCGCCCCTCAAAGAAACGCTCTTTCACAAGTCTGCTCAATTGAGCGAGTACTTGTCGTCCGTGGCTTCTGCGTTCAGCGAGAGGGCTTAACCTGTGCATTCATTGTCCTGTCGGCATGATTTCGAGAGTGCTTCCAAGCCAGGAAGGGTTCGTCCCTCAAGGAACTCTAGGGAAGCTCCTCCTCCTGTTGAGACATGATGAAATCTATCAGAAATCTGAAGTTGACGGACTGCTGCTGCACTATCTCCACCGCCTATAACAACTCGACCAGCGTGCTGAGCGAGGAAGCAGGCGATTTCTCGAGTTCCGTTGGAGTATTCAGGCGTCTCGAAGACTCCTGCTGGGCCATTCCAAAAAATTGTTTGAGCGGATTGAAGTCGTGATTTGATGTGATCCAGGCTCTTCTCACCGATGTCGAAAAATGACAGGTGCTCAGGAACCGGGTCCCCCGCTTGGATAGAAACGACTTCTGAGGGGTGTTCCAAATCGTCTCCAGCGACAAAGTCGACAGGAAGCACAGGTTCTGGTCCTCCGCTGAGGAGTTCCTTCACCGCATTCAATGCATCGGGTTCAGTTCTGGAAGCCCCAACGTCTATTCCTTCTCCTGCGAGAAGTGTGTTTGCGAGTCCACCTGTACAAACGACTCCGTCAAGTTGAGGACCCAACTGAGCGAGAACACCCATTTTATCTTTTACTTTTGCTCCTCCGGCAATTACCCAAAAAGGTCTTTTCGGAGAATCCCTAATTTCTGTCAGGATCTTCAACTCTTTTTGAATCAAGAATCCGGAGAACGCCGGGAGAATTGAAGCTGCCGCAGAAACTGAGGCATGAGACCTGTGGCAACACCCAAATGCATCATTCACATAGTATTTACAGTGACGGACGAGCCCCTGAGCAAAGTCCCGATCATTGGTTTTCTCACGGGGGTCGAATCGAAGGTTCTCTAAGAGAAGCACTGATCCATGTGAAGCAGAATCTAGGGCGTTCTTGACGGCCTCTCCTGGAGGGAATTCTTCGACGTGCTCGATCGGGATATCAAAATCTGAATGGAGGACGCGTGCTATGGGAGCAGTGCTCCATCGCAAATCATGCTCTTTTGGGCGTCCTAAATGCGTCGCCATGAGAATGACAGCGCCTTGATCCAGTAACGTTCGGAGTGTTGGGAGGACGGCTTCAATACGATTGGCGTCTGTTATCTTGCCGTTTGTCAGAGGGACATTGAGATCTGCACGCAAAAAGACTCGGTCTCCTGGACTGAGCTGAGTGATCAGATCTTCAATATGACGCATGATGGAGTCCTGTCTCTTTTTGAGGCCTGTGGGAAATTAAGATAACAGGAGCACCCCAATTAAGGAATATCTGCAAACCCGTAGGACTCAAAGAAAATGGCAGAGAAAATGATCCAGGATCTCAAAAGGAGTGATCACTGTATTTCAGGAGGCGTTTGAGAGCTCTTCTTGACCAGATCGGCAATTCTTCGGCGAATGAAATGGCGCGTGAACAGGAAGAATGGGAAGAGCAATAAATCGAGAAGGCTCATGAACAGTGATTTTATAATCTGCAAACGAACGTATCCGCGTGATCGTGAAGAGGCTTCGGGTAGTGGTGAAATCGAGAGTCGATGAGGTTTTTGATCGATCACTTTTCAGGCTCAGCCAATACTTTCGTACCACGTTTTTTCAACCAACTCCAACGAGAGACTCTAGAAGCGACGGCTTCAAGGGTTTTGTAATAAGTGTAGTTGAGAGCGGTTTCTTGAGACCTGCCGACTCCTGCAGAAAATGGCATTTTCACCTTACCGGTGTGAACTCGTACCAGTTTTCCTTCGGCGTTCCGTTCGAGGAGTTCAAGTTGAGCTTCGCCTTGATATATGTTGGCGATGGGTGCGCCATAGAAATCTTGTTGACGGACGAAATAGCATCTGAGTTTAACTTTTAAAACGGAGGCAGCGCCTTCTTCTTTTCCTGGAGAAAAGCGAACCTTCCCTCCCATACGATTGAGCTGATATTTCAAACCGGATGACTCGACCTTTTTGCGACCTAGTTTTTCATCGGCGACGACAACAATCACCTGAGCATTAGGACTTCCAGGCGGTAAATCGGGTGTATTCTCGCGATCGAGTTTTTCCCAATCGGGAAGTGGGAGTTTTTCCGGAATCGCCGGGACCGATTCTGCAGGAGTATTGTCCATCTCTTTTTTGCGAGCCACAGCCTCAGTGCTTCCAGCGAGATACCAATCGCCGCCAATCCAGACATATCCCAACGCTTTTCGTGCGGCAAGATGGTCCGGAGAAAGAGTGATCACACGTTTCCAATGCACCGAAGCTTGAGTTTTCAATCCTTTATCGGAGCACCAAAGTGCTAAAGATTCATGGGCTTGAACGTCGTCGTCTTTCAGCTTGGCAGTACGTTTATTGTACTCATCGAGAGGCGTCGACGAGGCGGTGACCTTTTTGATCTCGTTCTTGTCGATAGTGACGATTTTTCCACCCAGTGTTCGGATGCTGACCAAGTCACCGATCTCTCTCACGATGTTGCCTTCTAGCGATTCCCCATTTGTGAGAAGAAAGATATCCGCTGAAACGGGAAAGGTGGGAATTGTACCCATCAGGATTAGTGCGAAACTGTAAATAACTCTCACGTTTTTGGGGATACCCCCAGAAAAACAACCAGAGAAACATTTGGAGAAACTATTGGTCAAAATATTGGTGAGACCAATAAAGAAACCAATAATGGAACCAATAATGAGACCAAGTGCACGCAGAGGTGCTAGGCGACTAATTCCGAAAGGGCTCAATTTCCTGTATCCTCTCCTGTGTCCAGAGTTTACCAGTAATGATTAACCTAGATGTAGTTTTTAACACCATGAAGACCATCGAGTGACGAAAAACATTGAATAATGGTTCCCATGTGGTCGAAATTTTTAGTCGCTGGAAGCCTCTCATTGGCCTCCCCATTCAAGGGAGGCCTGCTAGGGAAATCCATTCTTGCTCTTATCTGCGTTTTGACGACGTCGGCCTTTTTTTCGGGATGCGGCGGAAATCAGCAATTTGAAACAGTGCTCTCAGACGAAACCGTCTCAGCGGGCATCAATTTTTGGCATGACAATGGAATGTCCGGAGAACTGTATTTCGCTGAAACAGTGGGTCCAGGCGTCGCCCTTTTTGATTGGGACAGTGATGGCGATATGGAT
>JAACCY010000152.1 GCA_009937185.1 Planctomycetia bacterium | reverse complement strand
TTTGAAAAAGCGGGGCTTATACCCGCGGCTCCAGACGGATCATTCATCGATTCATGGCAAGAGGTGAAGGATGGAAATGACGTCAAGTTGGAGAATGTTCTGGGAATCATCCCCGGGTCAAATCCGGAGTTGAATCAAAAGCCGGTTGTCGTGATGGCTCATGTCGATCATTTGGGAAATGGTTGGCCCGATGTCAGAGCAGGGAATGAGGGAAAGATTCATCCCGGTGCAGATGATAATGCTTCAGGCGTCGCGGTCTTGATCGAAACCGCACGTTGGCTTAAGCGTGTGAGCAACCCGGAGCGACCGATTCTATTTGTCGTCACAAGTGGCGAAGAGTGGGGGTTGAAAGGTTCAAGAAGATTGGTCTCCGGAGGGAGCGCATACCCGCTGACAAATGCTCTTGCAGCGATCAGTATCGATGCGGTGGGTCGATTTGGAGAAAATCAACTCTTGGCTCTTGGAACCGGAACGGCAACCGAATGGGTTCATATTGTGAGAGGTGTAGGTTTCACAACAGGCGTTGAGGCGATATCGGTCAATGATGATCCCGGTGGTTCAGATCATGTCACGTTCCATCAGATGGGAATCTCTGGAATCCAGCTGACTACAGGGCCTCATGCTGATTACCATCGGCCGAGTGATACTGCAGAAAAGGTGAATGCCGAAGGTCTCGTCAAAGTTTGCAAGTGGCTCAAAGAAACTTTGGCTTACCTCGGAGATCGAAAAGAACCTCTGACCTCGACCTTGGGGGAGGGTGAAACACAAACCGCACCTCGGTCGAGTGGTAGTCGAAAAGTGTATTTGGGAACGGTGCCTGATTTTGCAGACACCGGATCTGGAGTGAGATTTGACAGTGTAATGCCAGAATCTCCTGCAGAAAAAGCGGGCTTGAGAGCGGGTGATCGGCTTTTGAAGTTGAACGATGAAGCGGTGGTTGATCTGAGAATGTATTCTCAAATCTTGAAAAATCTTGAACCCGGAATCGAAGTCGTGATGGAAATCCAGCGAAATGAAACGGTGGTGGAAATCCGTCTTATTCCCACAAAAAGATAACAAGTTATCTTTGTTTTTTTTTGGGGTATGATCACGCTGCGACAGTAAAAAATCTCATTCTTTGCTTTCGACGAAGAGGTTACAGTGGTCAGTGTGTATGACATCAAACCTGCATTTCAGGGATTGCTCCGGCCTATGGTCAAATGGCTAGCGCGGTCAGGTGTGACAGCCAATCAGGTGACTCTCGCAGCAGTTGTACTGTCCTTCGGGGCGGGATTATGGCTTGCCATAGACCGTGGTACCGGTGCCACTCTCCCAGGATTGGTAGACTCTGAATCTATCCCCAGAATCCTGTTAATGATTCCCGTGGTGCTCTTTGTTCGAATGGCCCTCAATGCCATCGACGGGATGCTTGCACGGGAGCACGATATGAAATCCCGTTTGGGAGCGGTGCTCAATGAGATGGGGGATGTAGTCTCCGATGTGGCTTTGTATCTGCCATTGGTGTGGATCGTCGGATTTGATGAAAGAGCTGTAATATTACTGGTCATACTCGGAATCATTGTAGAGATGTCCGGGGTGGTCTCAGTTCAGATCGGTTCCAGTCGCCGATATGATGGACCGATGGGGAAAAGTGATCGCGCGTTTGTTCTCGGAGCTCTTTGCCTGCTGCTGGGACTGGGTGTTCCAGCAGGTGAGTGGGTCAGTTACCTCCTATGGGGAATTGTGGTCCTGGAAGGTGTGACAGTTTTTCAGAGATCGCGGAAGGGGTTGGCTGAATGCAATTGATCGAGCAACTGATCGAGCAACTGACGAGCCATCCCCAGCCCGTAAAATGGGCATTTCTGATTATTTACGGGTTCATCTTTCTTGGGGCGATTTACATATTAATACAGAAAAAAATCAATCCACAAAAAGACTTGGGTGACGTACCCCCCAGATTGAAGACATGGTTCTACATCGTCTCATTTTTGTATGTCGCATTGGCAGTGGAAGAACACATCGCTCTCTGGTTTTTCGGATTGATCAGTTTCTTAGCACTCAAAGAGTTCTTGTCGATGATTCCAACGAGGCGTGCAGATCGGAGAATGCTGTTTTGGGCATATCTTTCTTTACCACTTCAGTACTATTGGATTCACATCGAATGGTATGAAGTCTTCATTATTTTCATTCCGGTTTATATGTTTCTTTTATTACCTGTAAGACTAGTGTTGGTGGGTGAAACCGAGGGGTTTTTGAGATCTGTAGGCATCGCCCAATGGGGTTTGATGACTTGTGTCTTCGGTTTTAGTCATTTGGCAAATCTGGGTAGGTTGACCGGAGAGTTTTGTGGACCTGCCGGGGGCAGTGGTCTTGTCATGTATTTGTTGTTGCTGACCGAAGGAAATGATGTTGCCCAGTATGTTTGGGGAAAGACATTCGGTAAGCATAAGATCATTCCGAAAATCAGTCCAAATAAAACAACCGAGGGCTTCGTTGGGGGATTGATCACAACGATAGCGTTAGCCTATTTTCTTGGGCCCATTTTTACAGATTTCACAACCAACCAGGCTTTGTTGGCCGGTTTATTGATAGGTACCTGTGGCTTCTTCGGGGATTTGGTCATGTCCGCAATAAAAAGAGACATGAAGGTGAAAGATACGGGTACTTTTCTTCCAGGTCATGGTGGAATTTTGGATCGGATTGACAGTTTGCTATACACCTCGCCGATCTTCTTTCATTACACGTTCTACCTGATGCCTTAATCATGGGGACAGTTCTCAAATTTCTCTTTCATCTGTTGATCGTGAGGCCTCTGACGCTGGTCGTGATCGGACTCAACGTACGTGGCAAATCAAATCTGCCAAAAAATGGTCCAGCGATATTGGCCGCCAATCACAACAGTCATCTCGATACATTGATTCTTCAATCTCTGTTTTCCCTGAGTATGCAAAACCAAATTCGACCAGTCGCTGCTGCAGACTACTTCATGAAAAACCGTCTGTTGGCATGGTTCTCAACTCAGGTTATGGGAATTCTGCCGATACAGCGAAAACTGAGTGTTTCAGGTGGAAATCCGCTGAGCGGTTGTATAGAGGCTCTTGAAAAGGGTCAGATATTGATCATCTACCCTGAAGGCAGTCGCGGTGAAGCAGAGAAGTTTAGTGATTTCAAAAACGGGATTGCTCACCTGGCGAAAAAGTTTCCGGAAGCTCCTGTTTATCCGATTTTCCTTCATGGTTGTGGGAAGGCCTTGCCGAAGGGGGAGGCCATCTTTGTGCCCTTTTTCGTGGATTGTGTCGTTGGTGAAGCCCGCTATCGGGGTGGAAACAAGAACGAGTTCACCGAGCAACTAAGATCGGATATCGAAGTACTGTCTGAAGAGTGTGATCTCAAGGCCTGGGACTAGGATCGATCAAACTTCGCGACCACCGACACCAAAGTAGTTGGCATCCGGGTGGTGGAAGGCGAGAGCAGAGACGCTTGCTTCCGGATCCATCATGAATCCTTCCGTCAACTCGACTCCCAAGTGCTCCTCGGGCTTGAGGAGCCTCCAGATCGATTCCTGACAGGATAAATCTGGACAGGCTGGGTAGCCAAATGAGTACCTTTTGCCGCGATATCGTGCGCGGAAGAGATCCAACGGAGCCATGCCTTCTGGGTCAGGGAATCCCCAACTGGCCCGAATCTTTTTATGGATTCTCTCTGCAAGGCCCTCTGCGAGTTCTACTGCCAAAGCTTGAATCGCATGGGATTTAAGATATTCGCCTTCGTGAAGCCAGGCTCGTGATTGGTCCCTGACTCCAGATCCAGAAGTGGTCACGAGCATCGCGAGATGATCTCTGGCGCTTCCATCTTCCGCGGCAGGAAGAATGTAGTCACATATGGATTGAAATGGTGGCTTGGGTTGTCGAGGAAAACTGATGGTTTCAATGATCTGCCCATTCTCAGGACAGTGAATGAAGAGGGAATCAGAACTCGAACTGGCAGGTAAATGTCTCCACATCGCACGTGGAAGTAGCAGATCTCTCTGAGTGACCTCGTCCAGTAAGTTGTCCATCAACTCTTTGAGTTGAACTGCCTTCGGATCACCTGCAGAGATTTTCTTTGTGAAATTCCCCCGAAGCCCCATATGTCTGCCGTAAAGCATTTGAGGATTGATCAGTGGATAAATTTCTCTGGGATCGATACTGGTCTCAAATTTCATTTCGAAATCAATGAGTGCCGGAACCTCTTCCAAAATAGAGATCTCAGGAGATCGTTCAGGAAGTGTAATCTCTGCTACCGATACTGTAGAAGAAGCGGATCCACCGACAGTAATTCGTTGTTGATCTCTTTTTACGGAAGCGATGAAGTCATCTCGTTTTTCTTCGTCGAGAATCTCATTTACGATTCGAAGTCCGTCCATAGCGTCTTTGGAATAGATCACTGTTGAATCAGTAACACGCTGAATTTTTGTCGCAGTAAATTTTTCTGAAAGAGCCGCTCCGCCGACAAGGATAGGTAGATTGATTCCATTACTCTGGAGATCTTCTGCAGTCACAACCATTTGCTGTGCAGATTTTACGAGGAGTCCCGATAACCCGATCGCATCTGGATTGTGCTCTTTGACGGCATCGATCAGTTGTGCAGGTGGAACTTTTATCCCTAGGTCGATGACTTAGAATCCATTATTGGAAAGAATGATTTGAACTAGATTCTTCCCGATGTCGTGAACATCCCCTTTAACAGTCGCAAGGAGGACTTTTCCTCTTGAGATGATCTCTGATTTCTCCATGTGCGGTTCAAGGAATGCGACAGCAGCTTTCATGGCTTCTGCGCTTTGAAGGACCTCGGCGACGATCAGTTCATTGTCGTTGAAGAGTCGCCCCACCTCGGCCATTCCGTTCATGAGGGGACCATTAATGATGGCGAGTGGGCTGTCATATGTCTCTAGAGCGATGGCCAATGCGTCCTCAAGGCCCTCTTTTGTTCCCTCGATGATGTTTTGAGAGAGTCTTTCTGGGATGGGTAGCTCAAGAAGGGGGGACTGGCCCTCCGCTGCAATCTTTTTGCCGCGATAGAACTCTGTGAATTCCGCGATGGGGTCAGCAGTGCGTTGCCATATGAGATTCTCGGAAAGAGCACGTTCGTTTTCCGGGATGCTGGCGTACCGTTCCATGCGTTCAGAATTGACGATGGCCATCGAGAGGCCTGCTTGAACACAGTGGTATAGGAAGACCGAATTTAAAACTTCTCTTCCTGCTGGAGGGAGTCCAAATGAAACGTTACTGATACCAAGAACAGTGCTGCAATTTGGGAATCGATCCTGGATCGCCCGAACTCCATCAATAGTTGCAGATGCGGAGGCGGTGTATTTTTGGTCGCCTGTTCCGACAGGGAAAACTAGGGGATCAAAGATGATGTCTTGTTCAGGGATCCCGTATTTACGAGTCAAGAGATCATGAGATCGCTCCGCAATGGCCAGTTTTCTTTCGACAGTTACCGCCATGCCGTCTTCTGGGTCCTCATCGATGCAACCTACAACCAGTGCTGCACCATAGCGTCGTGCTATCGGAACCACAGATTCGAATCTCTCTTCGCCATCTTCCAAGTTAATGGAGTTGATGACTGATTTCCCTTGGCAGAGCTTTAGCGATTGCTCGATGACATTGGAATCGGTCGAGTCGATCATGAGAGGGGCTTTGGTCATCCTTGTGAGTACCGGAAGAAACTTCAGCATGTCTTCTAGTTCTTCTCGATCAGGGTCTGCCATGCACACATCGATGATGTGCGCTCCTCCGCGAGCTTGTTTTCTTCCTAGTTCGGCGGCTTTTTCAAACTCATCCTTAGCGATCAGTTTCTTGAACTTACGGCTGCCGATGACATTCGTTCTCTCTCCGACGATGAGCGGAACGGTATCCTCAGTAACGTCTACGGATTCTATTCCTGAGAGAGTGAGTGTTTTAAATGGCTTGATCTCTCTTGGGGTCGCCTTTTTCGCAATAGCGGATATGGCACGTATGTGATCAGGTGTTGTCCCGCAGCATCCCCCAACAACATTGACCCAACCTTGATCTAGGAAGGGCTGTAGATTTGCTGACAATATCTCGGGGGTCTCTTCGTAGAGTCCATCGGAGTTGGGTAATCCTGCATTCGGGTAAATGGAGACAGGGAATGAGGAGATGGCAGATAGAGACCGCAAGTGATCCGTCATGAAGCGTGGGCCAGTCGCACAATTCATACCGATGAAAACTGGCTCAAAGTGTTCGACGCTTGAGTAGAAAGCCTCAATGGTTTGACCCGCGAGCATCGTCCCCATCGGTTCAATGGTGCATGAAATAGCAACGGGTCTTGAGTAGCCGAGTTCTTTTCCTGCTTCTTCAATTCCAATTTGCGCGGCCTTTAGATTCAATCCATCTTGAACTGTTTCCAAAAGAAGAATATCCACGCCACCTTTGAGAAGCCCTAGTGTTTGAACTCGGAAATTTTCGACGAGTTCATCGAATGATATTCCACCCGTCACTGAAAGTGTTTTTGTAGTCGGACCCATCGAGCCTAAAACCCAACGGGGACGTTCAGGAGTTGAAAAAGCATCCGCTTCTTCGCGAGCAAGCCGCGCTCCCTTTTCATTGATTTCATATGCTAGAGATCCCAGGTCATATTCATCTAGCACAATTGGAGTCGCTCCAAAGGTATTGGTTTCGATGCAGTCTGCACCCGCCTCCAAATATTTCCTGTGGACTGAGCGAATCACGTGGGGGCGGGTCAGGATGAGATTTTCGTTACATCCTGCGAGATCTTCACCGCCAAAGTCTTCGGCTGTTAGATCGAGCTCTTGCAGTGCAGTTCCGGTTGCACCATCGATGATGAGGATCTGTCGAGCCAACTGATCCGTGAATCGAGCTCTGATTTCTGATTTTGTAAATTTCGAAGGATCAAAAGTCATCGAGGGTACTCCTGAATCAGTTTAATCGGGATAGTCTGAATATAAGAGTGAAGGGGGTTAGGGGATAGTGTTCCCGCCAATAATCTGGCCTTATCGTGACTCTGGAATCGGTAAAGGTTTCAATCTTTCGAGCTCATATTGGAGGTCCTCTTGTGAACGAATGAGGTCTTCTAGGAGTTTTTGCATCTGCCCTTGGCGGACTACCATATCCACACGATCTTCATGGGCAGATTTGAGTTGCTGTTCCAAATCTCTCATACGTGCACTCATCGCTACTTCATGTTCTTTGCGTTTCGATTGTAGCGACTGAGAGACGGAATCCATTTCACTTTTCAGGGCTTCAAACTCTTCCTTGAGTTTCGAAAATTCCGCAGAGTGACTTTCTTCTAGCTTGGAAAGTTGGCCCTCTAAGAGGTTTTTTTGTTGAGCGAGATCTTCCAACTGTGTCGATAGTTCTTGAGAAACCGTTTCGACACGTGAAGTTATTTCCTGATGGGAAGATTCCAATTCAGTAACTGTCTCTTCCAGTTCTTGATGCTCTTGTTGAGTGGAGAGAATCTGTTGCTGGTTTTTGAGACTCGTATCGGTATTGCTTTGGACTCTGGTGTCTATCGACTGGACGTCTGTCACCGTCGACTTGAGAAGCAACAACGTATTCTTGTGTTCTTCTTCCACGGTGTTTAGGCGGGATGAGATTCTTGAATCACCTAGAATCATGAAAGCTGCACAAGTGATCAGGGCTAAAGTACCTGTGATCGCAGCAGTCTTCATCGATACCCCCTAGAGGTCATGAGTTGGCGGTGGGGGTGGGATTCGAACCCACGGGAGCTGTTACACCCCACTGGTTTTCAAAACCAGCGCAATCGACCACTCTGCCACCCCACCACATTGTGCTTCTGTTTCGGAGACTCAGGGTACTGTATGTCTCGTTACTTTTCACCATTGTCATTGCCTTGAGCCCGAAAACTTCTTTCGCCTTTAAGGCGATCGATCCTTTTCTCTCTCAGAGTTTTGGCAATGTCTCTTAGATCTGTGACCTGGTCCAGTTCATCTACAACTTCGATACCGAGAATTGTCTCAAACAGGTCCTCTGTGGAGATCAGCCCACATGTGCCCCCGTGCTCATCTGCCACCATAGCGATAGGATCTTTACCGCTGGTGAGATCATGGAGAGCTTGTCTCCAGGTGGCCACTTCTGGAACAAACCGGACTTCCCGGCGAAACTCAGTGAGTGGGATCTTGTGTTGAGTTTTATCGAGGGCTGCTGTGAGGACTTCTCGCAGAAGAATGTAACCGGTAATCCCATCACGAGTTGAACCGTAAATCGGGATTCTGCTGGGAAGTTTACCCCTTTTGTTTTCAGCGATCAGGTCTTGCATTGTCGAGTTTTCCCAGAGGTCGACCATGACAGTTCTGGGGGTCATCACGTCGCCCACCCGAATCTCGTCGAGACGCAATATGTTGCGATAGAGAGCCTTTTCATGGCTGGCGAGGGTGCCTTCATTTCCGGCCATGTCGATCATGGCTTCGACTTCACCTCTGGAGACGATCTCTCCGCCACTTCCACCAAAGAAACGAGTCATCTTGCCGGTGAAGGCGAGAACCGGCTTGAGTAAAAACGTCATAAGTTGAAGGATGTAACCGACCAATGAGGATAATTTGCGGGAGTGAATCGCCCCCAAGGTTTTCGGAATGATTTCAGAAGTGGTCAGAATCAAAAAGGTCAGAATCGCCGAGAAAAAACCCACCCAGGTGGGGTAGGACTGACCCACCAGATACCCGGCATAAGAAGCACCAGCCGTGTGTGAAATGGTGTTGAGTATCAAAATGGCACCCAACGCGTCTTCCAAGCGCTCCTTCTTCAATATGTAGAGCAGAGAGACTCCACGGCTCGACTCCCGTCTCTCTTCGAGACTGGCTAAAGAGACCGACAGCAGAACGGCCCCAAGAAGAGAACACAGACAAGAAATCGACAGCGTTAATGAAATGACGACCAAAAGTAGGGTCACGGGTCTCCAATTTTCAATCTGAGAGAGCAATTCAGGATACCCAATTCCGGGCTCGGGGCGATGAGAACTCGCCAGCATGTGGGCAAAATACATTACCGGAACAACTTCTCCGCTATTGCACTTTACACTTTATAAACTATATGTCACCCTTTCACAGGGAAGAGCACTCGATGTGCGTTTCCGAGCAAGGTTGTGTCATGTCAGGGCATCAGGATTGTCTGAACGTGAACACAACGAGGAGGAAAGTAAGGACAGTTCGGGTTCAAAGTACCAAGAGCGAATCTTTCGACCTTGGCATGAGAACTGCATAGAGAACTGGGCCCCTTTTCTTTATTTGAGAAAAAAGCATTCAGGGGGACAGTCTCCTTCTTCGGAGGAGCATGATCGGGAAAGAGGATCGGGATGGAACAGC
>JAACCY010000151.1 GCA_009937185.1 Planctomycetia bacterium | reverse complement strand
CACAAAGATCAATCGACTAGCATGTGAAGTCGTGAGCTCTGACTGTCTTGCGTCCGTTCTCAGTAGCGCGCTTAGCGGCTTGACGGATGTAGTCATGAATCACACTGTTGAGACCGTCGAGGGCGTCTCCACCCACATTTACGTCGTGCTCCTTGAGCGCAGCCTTGGCCTTGCTTCCTACGAGCAACATTTCCTGTTCTGCCATCGGATACCTTTCCTGCCCTCACTGGAACCGTATCCCAGGCTCGAGGCGCAATTATTGTTGTTCAAACCCACATAGCCAAATTCAAGAGACCTCCGCAAGTCTCTCCGGCCAAAACGTGAAACCATGATCCTGGCATGTAGCCCGCCACGGAGCGGGTAGGATCTTTCTCACGAGGGTGAGGATATCCTTCAGGGGACAAAGAATGGAAGAGGGAATTTTACGAATTTCGCCATTCTAGTGGCTTTATTCGGGAATTTGTAAAAGCAGGAGCCGTCATCGGTGGTCACCCGATGACGGCTCCTGGATCCTGCTGGATTCTTTAAGTCTATTGTTTTTAGTAGTTTACGTTAAGCGTTTACGAACTTGGCCGGCGATCTCGGGCCATTTTCGAGGAAATTCGTCACGCCAATCCTCATATCCTGAGTTGAGCAAACTTCCCCGAAAAACCGGGCTTCAAGGGCGATTCCGTCCTTCAGGGGCAGTCTACAACCCTCGATCAGCGCTTTTTGGAGCAGTCGGTCGACCTCTGTGCTGAGGTGACCGAGGTCGACCACAGGGAGAACATTCGGGGTTTCTATCGGTCCTTTTTCGATTCCTTTGAATGGAGAGTCTCCCGAGGCCGCAAGTTGAACCAATTCGAAGGCTCTTTGGCGTAATGCTCTGGGGTCTCCAGAAATCTCTTCGGTCGTGAGTCCTATTGATAGTGCTTCAGAAGAGGAGATCGGTCTTCCTGTTCTCATCAACTCTGCCGCTTTTTCAACGCCGACCCAACGAGGGAGCCTTTGAGTTCCACCCGCTCCCGGAATAATGCCGAGATTCACTTCGGGCTGTCCGACCAAAACTTTGATCCCTGCTCGTGAAATGCGAATATCGCACGCCATTGCGATCTCATTTCCTCCCCCAAAGGCGAGTCCATTGAGAGCGCATACGACGGGTTTGGGACAATCTTCAATCGCTTGCACCGAGAGTTGTGAACCCCGAGAGGTTTCTTCACCCATACTCGCGGAATCAATCTTTGCGAGGAATCCTACATCGGCACCAGAGACAAAAGCTTTGATTCCGAATCCGGTGAGAACTGCCCCCGTGATGCTGTCATCTGCAGTGATATCTTTGAAGTGTTGCTCTAACTGGTTAAAGGCGTCGTTGTTGAGAGCATTGAGATGACGTGGGCGCCGGATCGTAATCTGAGCGATGCCAGCGTGGTCTTGCCGAAGCACCAACGGAATGGCGAATGACTGATCCGCTTCGGCTTGTGCTTTCAAGCACTGGGGCACTGGGAATCCCGGATTGTTGGCAGCATATTTTTCAGTCAGAGCCAACGACTCACGGATGCCCATCGCATTCATTAATCTGAAGGGTGCTTTTACATCGAGTGCGGTTTCCACCGCCATGTCCATATCTGCGACATTCGAAATCTTGCTGTCGACAATTTCACCGACGATGCCGAAGTATGCTCCGAGGAGTGCATCCTTGACGGCTGAAAAGGTATCTGCAGGAACGTCGACCTTTTCACCTCGAGAAGGCACTTCCCATGGGGTTTCGTCTGCGACTGCTTTCCGCAGGATTTCGGGTGTTCGGTACCAGGAATGAATCTTTTCGTTGTAGTTGTCGAGCCCTACAGCGGTGATCGGATTCCCTCCGGTGAGGTTCATCGCAGTGAAAGGTCCCACTGTGTAATCGAGGACATCGCAGGCGACCTGATCCACTTCCCTGCTTGAGGCGGTGCCATTTTCAACCAGGAGGGCAGCCGCGAGGAACATTCCTTCGAAGACGGGATCGATGGCGTACCCATAGCGGCTTTGCACCTGAATGGGGATCTTGCCGATCGCTTCGTAGAATCCCATCATATCTCGGGTCAACTCATTACAAGTTTCTGCACTCGGAACGATCTCGACGATGGGATTTCGCTCTGCAGGAAAGAAGTAGTGAACCACCATCGTTCTCTGAGGATTTGAGATACCGTCGAAAATTACCTCTGGTTCGAGATGGGAAGAGTTGGAACAAAGAACGGCTTCCGGAGAAACCAGTTCTTGAACCTGTTGGAAGATGCGTCCTTTGAGAGATTTATCTTCGGTCGCGGCCTCGACAATCAGATCACATCCCTGAAGTTGGGAGTAATCAGAGGTGAAGATGACTCCTTGCTTCATCTTTTCACCCTGCTCGGGGCGGAATGCTCGCGCCTCTACGCCGCGGTCGACTTTTTTATGGAGCTTTTTCTGTCCGTTTTCGAGAGCGTCCTGTGAGATGTCAACGACGACCACAGGGACTTCGAATGGAGAAAATACTTTAGAAAAGTGAAGGGCAATATCGGGGCCAATTTGCCCGGATCCTATCACGCCAATGCGTTGAACAGGTTTACCCTGAATTTCTATCATGGGGGAATCAGAATTCATCCTTGAACCTCCGGTACTCGCTTTAGTTGTTCACGCCGTTTCGGAACAGGTTTGGTGATTGTAAACCGATGCGGGGATGGGGATACCCCCGCAGGCGAATTCGCAAAAAATCCCTGACGAATTCGTGACATGAGAGCCTTCTCTGAAGGGCTCAAACCTGATGTGAGCCCAAACGATCCGTCAGCCAACGGGAAATATCACCGATTTGCTGGGGATGGAGTCCATGGGGAGCGGGGTAATCCAACCATTCCACAGGCCAGCCCAGATCCTTCAGTTGCTCAGCGGCAGCCTGTCCTAAGGCATGAGGGACCATGGGGTCCATCGTTCCATGACAACAGAGGAGAGGGACCTCCTGAGGTGTCGCCTGAGCGGCCTTCGGGTCTGCGAGATAGGCTGATAAGACCATCAGTCCTCTGAGGGGAGGATTATGGGTGAGACCGACATGGTAAGTCATCGCTCCACCCTGAGAGAAACCGGCGAGAATGATGTTTTCGGTAGGGATGCCCATATCGACCTGTTGCTGGATCAATAATCTTATCGATTCAGAACTCGACTCCAGGCCTTCATGATCGATTTTGCGATCGATGTTCATTTCGAGAATGTCATACCAAGCTCGCATCACCATTCCGTTATTGATCGTGACGGATTTCATCGGTGCATGAGGGAAAATAAAGCGGATTGGCGGGCAGTTGGAAAGATCGAGCTCGGGGACGATGGCTTCAAAGTCGTGCCCGTCTGCCCCGAGTCCGTGGAGCCAGATCACTACGAATTTTGGCTGTGGGCCCGTTTCGACATGAATAACTTCAAGGGTTTCTGGAGAATTCAATCTTTACTCACTTTCCTGAGATCATCAGAGTCTCAATTGTCGCTGGAGTATCTGTACTGGAGAATCTCGAAGAGATCGATCATGCGTTGAACTTGTCCAACAGTGTTATCAACTCCTTGAGATCCTGAATGGCGTGATCGGCAGACGGGTCATATCGTTCTCGCCAATATTGTTGGGTTCCGTTATCCACCCACACAGTCGTCATTCCCATCGATTTTGCACCGGGAAGTTCGTGTGAGTTGCCATCTCCGACATAGAGGGCGTCAGCCGCATCGATTTTCAATAGGTCTAAGACGTGCTGATACATTTTTGGGTCCGGTTTTCGGGTGCCCAAATGTGCGGAGCTGGATTTGTGAGGGAAGAATTCTCCCAATGGAGTCTGGTCAAGAATTTCCGGGGCGGATGACGAACAATCGGTCACTAGTGCTAAAAGGAGTCCGTTATCTCGAAGTTGGGCCAGAGTTTGAACAGCATCGTGCTTGGGTTGTAGGGCTCGTGCCAAAAGATCTCTATGGATTTGGTAGGCAGAAGATTTGATTTCGTCGGAAACCTGATGATCGAGTTTTTGAAGAATGTCATCGAACTGTTCTGGCCCGTCGAGAATCTTGCCGGTCATTCGGTCTTCAAACTTCTCGCTCCATATCCGGGTGTACTCATCTTCAGGGATGCCGAGAGTGCCTGAGATGAGGCTGCAACTCTCCGTCCATAATTCCGGAGGTAAATTGGGAACTAGGGTACCAAAGAGATCGAATAACACGGCCTTCATCTCACCTCCAAAGCGAGATGATGAGGCTCAAAAGCCAGTGGGGCAAGCCTGACGCTAGAGAGTAAAAAAAAAGCCCTCCGGGAAAATCCCGAAGGGCAGGTCTCAAACAAGTGTTGGCACAATAGGTGACTTCAACTCGCTTGAAGTGGAGGTGATTCGAGAATCTCCGGTCAAGTGACCGGAGCCTCCCAGATTTTTTAATGAATACTAGCAGTTCGTATCGTCACTATCACAGACCGGAAGAGTGTCGTCCGGAGTTGCGTCCGGTCCATCTTCGTATGGTCCTGGTGCCGTTGGAATCGGTCCGAACTTGAAGAGCCAGTTCAGTAGGT
>JAACCY010000150.1 GCA_009937185.1 Planctomycetia bacterium | reverse complement strand
CTTGTTCCTTCACAGGAGTTCGGTGTGAAGATGGGTGCGTCGATACACTGGAAGCCTTGTTCATACATGTCATCTCGAATGGCACGAAGAACTTCATTTCGGATATGCATCACTGCGACTTGTTTCTTTGAACGTAACCACAGGTGCCTATTCGAGAGAAGAAAGTCAGGCCCATGCTCGTGTTTGGAGATGGGGTATTCCTCGGCTTCGCTGATCACTTCAACCTTTGTGGCATGAACTTCAACGCCACCCGGTGAACGTTCATCGGCATTGGCTTTGCCATGGATTTCGATGGAGGACTCGTAGGGTATCTTTCCGATTTCGAGGAAGGCTTCTTCATCCATCTCTGCACGTGTGACGATGCACTGGACAATTCCTGAACCATCTCTCAGCAACAAAAAGTGGAACTTTTTGGAAGAGCGGCGGTTATAGAGCCAGCCACGAAGAACGACATCTTCGCCATTGGACTTGAGCAGATCCCTGACACGTGTTCTCGACATCGAAGTAGTCCCTTCCGGGGGGGGCATCGCAAATTGTTCTCACCGCTGAGGCGACCTATCGGGTTTAGGCTCGCACCTCACGATGGTGTCTATTTCTTGAGCCCATTTAAGGACTTCATTTCTGATGGTGCCCAGACGTGGCTCTGAATCAAGTTGATCCTTCAGACGAACCGGATTGCTGATACCAGCCTCCCTGGAGCAAATATTGTAAAACAGGGTCGGGGACCCCAAGTCCTTTGCTGAGAGTTGGGTTCTTGGATTCTTCAGGATTCGCAAGAAGGTGTCGAATTTGACTCGAAGAAACGTCTTGAGAGACGGCAGGAAGTGTCCATTCGCGGAACAACTTCCAGCGATCTTCCGAAATATAGGGGAAGTCTTCTCTGCACAGATAGTGCTTCTCCGAATCTTGTAGGGAGGATTTCGGCAAGGATCCGGGTCGTGGCGCAATCACTGGGATCGCGTGATTCCAAAGTTCTTCCGCAGATTTCCACTGGGATATCGAAGAAGCATTGTCGGCTCCCACGATCCACAGGAGCAATGTGTCGGGATACAGGTCGGAGAGACTTTTGACAGTATCTACTGTGAAGGCGGGTCCGTTGCGCTGGAATTCAATATCTTCGACCACGAATCCAGGGACGTCTTTACAGACGATTCTGGTCATTTCCAGACGGGCTTCAGCGGGAGCTCGCGGGGGAGATTTGTGATGAGGAATCACGGGACAGGGGATCCAGAGGACCTTTTCTATGCCGGGATGAGCGAGGGCAGAAAAGGCGATGTCCACATGACCCTGATGAACGGGATCAAAGACACCCCCAAAGAGGGCCAGTGCTGATTTTCTGGACATGTCTGCGCCGCCTTCGCTGATCATGGATCCCATGGATCCCATGGGTCCCTCTCCCTAACTTCCCCAGTGAGTTCTCCCGGGGGCTTGGGGACATCATCCGGTCTGGAACCGCTCCAATCCACATCCCCTGCGGCTTTTTTTACTCAGAATCGTCCTTATGGAGGGGAGGAGACCCTCGCCATCGCTTGTCAGTCTAAGGCCTCCCTCGTAGAATCCGGATTCCGTATCGGATTCCCCGGGGTTCCGGGAGTCTTTTAGGATGGGATTGACCGTGTGCTCGAGAGTGGGTCTCCGAGTGCTTCTGTCGTGGAAAATCGGTTTTTCCCATCACTGAACTTTGAATAATAAGGAGAATCTAATGAGCGCCCGAACTATAGGCGTACCTAGAGAAATTAAACAGCAGGAGCAGCGGGTTTCCGTGGTCCCTTCAGGGGCATTCCTTCTGGTGAAGTCGGGACATTCTGTTCTCGTCGAAAAAGGAGCCGGACTCGGGAGTGGTATCGCCGACGAGGAATACATTGCCGCTGGCTGCGAGATCGTTGAAGGCGCAGATGAAGTTTGGGCCCGCGCAGAAATCATCGTCAAGGTGAAAGAGCCGTTGGAGTCCGAATACGGATATCTTCGCCCCGACCTCATTGTCTTTACTTACTTCCACTTTGCCGCTTCTCGAGGGTTGACGGATGCCTGCCTCGAGTCGGGTGTCGCAGCGGTGGCCTACGAAACGATTGAGGATTCGAAGGGGGCCTTGCCACTTTTGACTCCTATGAGTGAAGTCGCCGGTCGAATGTCGGTTCTTGCAGGAGCCATAGTCCTTCAACGCCAAAATGGTGGACGCGGTGTTTTGCTTCCTGGAGTACCGGGAGTAGAGCCGGGTCGAGTCGTCGTTCTCGGAGGCGGAGTGGTGGGAGCCAATGCTGCTCGCATGGCTGCAGGTTTGGGTGCCAGGGTCAAGATTTTTGACATCGATCTCGACAGACTCAGATACCTCGATGACACGATGCCGGCAAATGTGAATACGTGTTATTCCACCCCTTATTCGATACGCGAAGCTGTTCAACAGTCTGATCTCGTCATCGGAGCGGTTCTCGTGGCGGGAGATCGTGCCCCTGTCCTCGTTCCCAAAGATTGGTTATCAGAGATGCCTGAGGGCTCAGTGATCGTTGATGTGGCTGTGGACCAGGGGGGGTGTGTCGAGACATGCAAGCCCACAACTCACGCCGATCCGACCTATGTCGTCGATGGAGTGGTTCATTACTGTGTCGCAAACATGCCTGGCGCGGTTTCCAGAACTTCAACATTTGCACTGACCAATGCCACCTTCCCGTTCCTTATGGAGCTCGCGAATGATGGGTTGGGATCCTTTGTCCGTAGAAATCCACTGCAGGCTCAGGGACTGAATATCTTCTCTGGGAAAGTCTTCCATCGTGGTGTGAGTAAGGCGTTCGAACTGCCTCTTCACCCCATCGATGATCTTCCAGCAATAGGAGGGCCTGTCCGGTGAATTCGGAAGGACTCGCTGCTGAGGAGAGCCCGATCGAACGATCGAAAATCCTAGCACACCTTTACGAGCCCATTGCGGATGACATGGAACAACTCCGAGAGTTCCTCTCGGTAGAGTTTGTTTCGAGTGAGCCATACGTGCATGAACTGTTGGATCATTTGGCGCAGTTTCGGGGAAAACAGATTCGTCCTGCGTGCGTTTTTCTGGCAGCTCGCTGCTTTGGTGAAGTGACTTCGGATCATGTCCGATGCGCTGCAGTTGTTGAATTGATTCATACTGCAACACTCGTTCATGACGATCTTCTCGACCAAGCTGACGTGCGTCGCAGAGTCGAGACTATTCATCAACGATATGGCGATCGCGCTGCCATTTTGTTGGGTGATATTATCTATGCTCGTGGATTTGTAATCTCGACCGCGGTTGAAGGTGCTGCTAGCCTCTTGGCTGAATGTACTCGAGAAATCTGCATAGGAGAGATTCTTCAGGTGGGCAATGCCGGAAACCTGGAACTGACTCTTCAGCAATATCAGGAAATCATTCATCGGAAAACTGCGATTCTGTATGGACTGTCCTGCAAGCTCGGATCAATGCTCTCTGGAGCCACTTCCGAGCAGGTCACCGCTCTCGAATCTTTCGGGAACAAAATGGGTGAAGCTTTTCAAATCATCGATGATTCTCTCGACCTTGTAGGGGACCCGGAAGTCGTTGGTAAATCATTGGGTACAGATCTAGCGAATGGGAAGCTGACCTTGCCACTGCTCTTGTTGCGTGATTCCCTTGAGGGGGCAGAGCGGGAACAGTTGATGCAGTTGTTGGCAGATTGTTACCAATCAGAGGCTTCCGAGAGTTCCAGAGTAGAGATGGCAACCCTTTTGGCCAATCATGGGATCATGCAGCGTGTTCGTGGGCGGGCTAAAGATGCGATTGAGTCTGCCTTGTCGGACCTACGAGGGGCTGCACCTGAATCACCTTCCAGACAGCGTCTGGAAGATCTCGCTGAGTATATTATTCAAAGAGAATTGTAGGGAGTTTCATGTCGCCTGCTGAAGATGTGTCACCTTCCGAAGGTCTTTCTCACACTAATGAGGATGGCGAATCGAGAATGGTCGACGTCGGAGATAAGAAAATCTCTGATCGCCGTGCTGTTGCGGAGGGGCGCATCCTGATGAATCCGTCGACACTGGAACTGATCAGTGAAGGTGAAGTCGAAAAGGGAGACGTTCTCGCGGTTGCTAGAATCGCTGCAATCCAAGGTGCTAAAGAAACTTCTCGTCTTATTCCGATGTGTCATCCACTGCCTCTCGACCATGTCGAGGTGGAGATTGAAAACGGAGTCGAGGGAGATCGCGCTTGGGTCATGATCAGAGTTCAGTCCAGAGTTCAGGCAAGAACCGGAGGTGAAATGGAAGCGATGGTCGCCGTGAGTGCGGGTTTGTTGACGATCTACGACATGTGTAAAGCTGTGGATCGGCATATGGAGCTGGATCAGATCCGGTTACTAGAGAAATCAGGTGGGCGTTCGGGTCACTGGACACGTGCAGACTGAAGAAAGTGGTCTTCGGGCTACGGAAGGAAATCGGTGATGACGCAAATCATTGACGGAAAAGCAAGAGCCAAAGAACTTCGCAAGGAACTCAAAGGTCGCGTCAGCGCTTTTGTCGAACAGTCGGGCTACCCTCCCGGCCTCGGGGTCTTACTTGTCGGAGAAGACCCTGCCAGTGCGGTCTATGTTCGAAACAAGGAACGGGCCTGTGCCAAAGCAGGAATCCAATCATTCCATCACCAGTTGCCAAGAGAGGCGACTCAAGAGCAGGTTGAGGAGGTGATTGATCAACTCAACGCGGATGCTCAGGTCCATGGGATTCTTCTTCAGTTGCCACTGCCCGACCATCTGGATGCCGAGCCTCTCTTATTAAGAATCCTGCCAGAGAAGGATGCGGACGGATTTCATCCCGTCAACGCAGGTCTTCTCGCCGTCGGTCAGCCTCGATTTGTTCCATGCACACCGTTGGGCTGCGTCGATTTATTGAAGTGGGCTGGAGTTGAAATTCAGGGAGCAGAGGCTGTCGTCGTTGGACGATCCAACATCGTTGGTAAGCCTGCGGCTCAGTTACTTCTTGCTGAGGGTGCAACGGTGACGATTTGTCACTCTAAAACCAAAGATTTGGCATCCCATGTAGGTCGTGCCGATATTGTCGTGGCTGCAGTAGGCGTCCCTGAAATGATCAAGGGCGAATGGATCAAAGAGGGTGCCGCGGTGATTGACGTTGGAATCAATCGATTAGACGATGGTCGTCTTGTGGGTGATGTCGAATTTGAATCGGCAAAGCAACGCGCGGGCGGCATCACGCCGGTACCGGGTGGAGTGGGCCCGATGACTGTAGCCAAGTTATTGGAGAACACTTTAGAAGGTGCTATTCGTCAAGAGGCGGAAAAACAACAGACTGTTTGATGGTTGTCCGGCTCGAGTATCCGAATGTGATGAGGAAATATCATGAGTCGAAAGATCAATAAATTGCCACAGTTACTCGTCGATCAAATCGCTGCTGGCGAAGTGATCGAACGTCCGGCATCTGTGGTGAAAGAGTTGATCGAGAATTGTCTCGACGCAGGTTCTTCTTCTATCGAAGTTGACCTTGAGGACGGAGGCAAGCGGCTGATTCAGGTGACCGACGATGGTCAGGGTATCTCTGAGGATCAGTTGCCTTTGGCGCTCGCGAGTCACGCCACTTCCAAATTGAAAGAAGTGGCAGATCTGGATCGTATTCTGACTCTAGGATTTCGGGGCGAGGCGCTCTCCAGTATGTCTGCGGTCGCTACCGTCGAAATCTCCTCTCGAACATCTGGGACAGAGATGGCCTTTAGGGTCTCTGGTCGTCACGGAGAGATAGAAAATCTCTCGCCAGTGGCACTCAGGCCAGGAACACGTGTGAGAGTGATCGACCTTTTCTCATCTGTTCCGGCAAGAAGAAGGTTTCTGCGCGCGAGTTCGGCAGAGGTGGCTCGTTGTTCTGCTGTTATTAAAGCTGCTGCAATGGCTCATCCCACGGTGGCTTTTTGTCTCACGCACGATGGCCGAACGGTACTGAAATATCCTGCAGGCCAATCGCTTCCTGAGAGAATCGCTGAAGTTCTTGGAGAAGGTATTCAAGACAGAATGATTCCGCTTTCTGGGGAGAATGGAGTGACCGGTTGGATCGCTCGTCCAGATGTTCAGCGCAGAAATTCTGATGGGATCTGGACTTTCCTCAATGGCAGACCACTCAAGGATTCCGTTCTTCAACATGGAGTTCGACAAGGATTTAAGGGATATCAGATCCCCGGGTTTTTCCCGGTGGCTGTTATCGGTATCGATGTGGATCCTGGCGAAGTGGACGTCAATGTTCACCCGTCGAAACTCGAGGTTCGTTTTCGTGATAAAGAATCGATCCACCGGAAGATTCGTAGATCGATTCGTATGACACTTGAGGAGACAGGGTCCGTTCCGCTTCTCGACTTACCGGGCGGGGCAAGCGGAGACGCTGCAGGCGGCACAGCTTCTTCAGGGGGTGCTTCCTCTGAGACACAAACGTTGAACCCTTATCACCCAGAATCGGGTGAGAGAGCGGATGTCGTTGCTTCTGAAAATTCAATGCTGGAATCGTTAGGGATGACGATGAGCGGAATTTCTCATTCAGAGAACGTCAGCGAAAACTATCAAGAAGGACGCTCTGTTCAATCGGGCGAATCCAGTCTGGTGGCGGATTCGGTGCGTGTTTTCCAGGTGAATGATGCATTCCTCGTTCTTGAAGAAGAAGATGGGCTGAGGGTTATCGATCAACATGCCCTTCATGAAAAAGTGCTCTATGAAGAAATCCTTGCCCGTCGAGAATCGGGAGGAGCTTCACAAGGACTGTTGGTTCCTGAAACTGTCCCACTCGATCCCCGTGCTTGGACGATTTTTGTAGAAACACAAGAATCGCTGACTGAGTTGGGTCTGGTCGCCGAGGAATTCGGAGATGGCATCGCTCTGGTGAGGGCGGTTCCACACGGATTTGAAAATCGATCTCCCGCAAATCTACTTCGTGATTTATTGGCTCAAATGGAGCCTGTGGTCTCTTCAGGAGCTCCCTTGCCAGACATTAGGGAGAGGCTTTTGCAAACCATGGCCTGCAAGGCAGCGGTCAAGGCTGGCCAGCCTTTGTCCAAAGAGGCCCAAGAGGACTTGGTCCGTGCAAGAGAGGGAGCCTTTCAGCCTGAAAACTGCCCACATGGCCGACCTTCTGAATTGTTTATTTCTTGGCTGGAATTACAGCGACGATTCGATCGTAAATGAGTTACTTGGCTTCCTGATATATGGGGAACGTGGTAATTTCTATATGTAGTGATCCTGAATCCCGGAATCTGTAAGTTACGGGTTGGAATCACATGTATCCGCTGACGAGAGGTCTCCATGGATCGCCCTGTTGACGCCCCGTCCTTGCTCATAGTTTTGGAGGCCGGCTTGGCCTCGACATTCCGTAGAAGGATTCGGGACCGACTCGAATCTTTAGGGACTCAGGTTTCCGTTCTGGATGGGCAAGGTAGGAACTATCTCCAAGTGGAGGGGGATATCGAACCTCTCCGCACTCTTGCTCTGGACTCCTGGAAAGGCGTAGAGAAATCCGTCTTTATCGGTGAGGCTCATCGACATGGTTCCCGTGTCGACTCGGGAACCCATTCACGTGTATCCGTTGGAGACGTAACGCTCGGTGCAGGAGAGTTTGTCATCATCGCAGGTCCCTGCGCTGTTGAAGAAGAAGAAAGAACACTTCGCCTGGCCGCGAGTGTTGCCTCATCGGGTGCGCATCTTTTTCGTGGCGGAGCATTCAAACCAAGAACATCGCCTTACGCATTTCAGGGACTCGGTGACAAAGCATTACAGATCCTCTCCAGAGCTCGAGAGGAAACTGGACTCGGGATTGTCACTGAAATAATGGATCCCAGAGACGTCGAGAAGATGTCAGAAACGGCAGACCTACTTCAAGTAGGGAGTCGGAACATGCACAACTATTCCTTGCTCAAGGAATTGGGAATGACTCGATTGCCGGTGCTTCTCAAGCGCGGGTTCTCTTCGACTGCAGAGGAATTTTTGCTCGCAGCTGAGTATATTCTCTCCGGAGGCAATCCAAATGTGATTCTGTGCGAGAGAGGTATCCGCTGTGCGGCGGCTTCTCGACAAGTCGTTCTCGACCTCGGCATTATTCCAGAACTGAAGAAAAAGACTCACCTGCCTGTGATCGTTGATCCGTCTCACGGATCGGCGGAATCCTACAGGGTTCCTGCACTCGCAAAAGCAGCAGTGGCTGTCGGTGCAGACGGTTTACTTGTTGAGGTTCATGATCAACCTGAAGAAGCTTTGTCAGATGGACGACAAGCTCTTTCACCGGAAGAGTTTAAAAATCTGGTTCCAGAGTTGAAATCTATTCATCAAATCGTATCGGGGGGGCAGCACGTGAAGCAGGAAGGCCTGATCAGTGCACCCGGCGGGGAGGACATTTGACCGATTCCGCAGCGGATCTGATCTCTGGATTCGAAACCAGACAGGTCGGACAAAGTGGCCAGTTGCACGTTCGTTCAGAAAATCGCCGCAAAACCAGTCATCTCAATTTGACATGGATTGCTGATCTGGGCCCTCACAATGCTCGTCGCTGTTTGATTCCGGCATGTTTGCTGAGAGGAACTCAGCAACATCCTTCTCAGCGAGAATTGAATCGGAGAAGTGAGCAGCTCTGGGGGTTATCAACTTCCAGCTCGACACATCGTTCCGGTCAAAGGCACCTTTTTTCCATCACTGCTGAGTTCCCAGACGATGCCAATCTTCCTGAGGGAGAAGCGGTCCTTGAAGATGCGATTGATTTCCTTTGGCAGCTGATTCATGAACCCCATCTTGTCAATGAAGTGTTCCCTTCCGATATCGTCGAGTCTGAAATACTTCAGCATCGTCGATTGATCGAAGGAGCCATCGACAACAAGGCCGCATGGGCACAGCAAAGATGCATGGAAGAAGCATGTTTTGATGAGCCATGGCGCTTTCATCACCTCGGGAAGACAGACGACCTTGAAGGTCTCGATAATATTGAGATGACTCGTCGCTGGCGTGATGTGGTGGAGAACAACCCTCTGCATGTGCATTTCAGCGGGAACCTTGATCCTGAAGAAGTTTTTGGACGCCTTGAAAGATTGTTCTCAGGAAACAAGGCTTCCAAGGATGCGCTTGCGGAACCATGCGCCATTCGTGCGTCAGAGAATCCTCGTGAGTTGACCGAGTACGCGAAGGTTCAGCAGGCCAATCTAATTATGGCCCTTAGGACGATGGTCTCTCGGGGACACCACTTGGAGGAACCCCTGATGATCGCCAACGGAATCTTGGGCGGATTTGCTCATTCCAGGTTGTTTACTCAGGTTCGAGAAAAAGAAAGTCTCTGTTATTCCATCCATTCCAACGTCGACAACAACACGGGATTGATGACGATTGGTTCTGGTGTCGATGGAGATGCGGCCGATCGCGCTCGTGAGAGTATTCTAGAGCAGGTCGAATTCGTGAAAGCCGGAAAGTTTAGCGACGAAGAATTCGGCATGACAATGAGTGCATGGGATTCTCGACTTCGAATGGTGCAGGATTCTCCTGGAGCGCTTGCGGATTTTGATTTGAGGTCGCGGATATCAAAGCGAGATCCTTCTATTGAGGCTCTTCGCAGCCGAATAGCGGGAGTAAAGCGTGAAGATGTGGTGGAAGCCATGGAGTTGCTTCACCTGGATATGACTTACCTTCTTGCCCCCGAGGAGACAAATTGAGTTGGACCGGTGATCCCACAGTATTAGAGAATTCAACACTTCAAGAGCGCGTGGTCGAGCGAGTTCACTCGAGCGGAGCCACAGTCGCTTTTTGTCATAAGCCCGGGTATCTCAGGAAATATGCCTGCTTTACCACGAACTTTGGGAGCGTCGACGATCGCTTCCGAATAGGCGGAGGCTCCGAAGTCTCTTTACCTGATGGTGTGGCACACTTCCTCGAGCATAAAATGTTTGAGGGTGAAAAAGAGGATGCGTTCCAAGAGTTCAGTCGACTGGGTGCGAGTGCAAATGCCTTCACCGGTTTCAATGGAACTTCATATCTCTTCTCTTGTACTGATCAGTTCTATTCATGCTTGTCGCACTTGGTGCGCTTTGTTCAGTCTCCCCATTTCACTCCCGAGAATGTGGAGAAAGAGAAGGGGATCATTGGTCAAGAAATCCGCATGTACGAAGATATGCCGGGTTGGCGTGTTTACTTTAATTTGCTTGAGGCCATGTATGAAAACCATCCGGTGTCAAAAGACATCGCTGGAACCGAAGAAAGCATCTCTGGAATCACATCCCCATTGCTAGACGATTGTTGGTCGGCGTTTTATCACCCGTCCAACATGATCTTATTTGCTGTGGGAGACGAATCTGAAGAAGAGTTCTTTGAACAGGCAGATCGTCTTCTTTCTGAAAAAGACTTAGGCCCTGCACCTCTTTTAGAAAAAATTGCGACAAGTGAAGAACTCGATCCTGCAAAAACAGAGATCCGACAAGAGATGCATGTGGGTCGATCGAAGCTACTCATGGGATGGAAGGATGTTCATCCCGGTCTGAGTGGCAAGGAAATGATGCATAAGGAGTTGCTGACGGATTTGGTTCTTGAGTGCGTCTTCGGGCAGAGTGGAGAGCTCTTCGAGAAACTCCAGACTGCAAATCTCGTCGACGATTCCTTTGGAGCCAGTTACATGATTTACGGCGATGTGGGGCACTCTGCCATTGGCGGAGATGTCGCAGAACCTGATCAGGTCCGAGATTTCATTTTGGAAGAACTGCCCGCGATATTGGCCAAAGGTATTTGTACTGAAGACATCGATCGCCAGAGGCGAGCTGCGACAGGGCAACTTCTTCGAAGTTTCAATTCGCTAGAGAACATTGCTGGCAGTTACTGTAGTGCTAGGTTCTTGGGGTCGAATCCCTTCGAGGTCGTCGATCTGGTCAACAAGATTCAGTCAGAAGAGGTGGTAGAGAGACTCAGGGAGCATATTCATCCCGATCGGATGGTTTGTTCGATTATTTCGCCTGCCTGAGTTGTCGTTTCGATCCTCGCTCGTCATGGTCTGATTTGATCGCGATCTGATTAGGCACTATCCTGAGAACCTGATCTACAGAGCATGGGGGTAAAATGCAGCAACATTGGAAGATTCTTGTTTGGTTGATTGCTGGAGTGATTCTGGGAATCGCTTTTCAACAACTGACCGCAGCGCCTGGGTATGTAGGCTCAAGTTTCAGTGAGGGTGAAGCCGGAACCTCAACAGTGGTCGTCGATAATGTCTCCCGCAATCTGAAACCTAAAGGCCGTTCGGATTCAGAAGCTCTTCAAAAAGGCGACGTCATCTCTCGTGTGATTCTTAACGCGGGTATGGAAGATGAAGTACGCCTCGACAAGATCGAGAACTTGTCCTCTTTGACAGATTTCCTCAGTGAAGTTGGCGCCGGTGGAGTCGTCTCCATCTTTTTGGAGGATGGAACTGTAAGAAGTTCCCAAGTGATTCTTGATCCGCAATCGGACAGATCTCGTTGGTTGTATCCGTTTGTCTTCCTTGCCGATATTTTTATGAGATTACTAAAAATGCTCATCATGCCGCTGGTTTTCACATCCATAGTCACGGGTGTTGCCGGGCTTGGAGGCGGTGAAGATTTTGGCAGATTAGGGCGCAGGACCTTTGGCTACTATGTGACGACTTCTTTTCTCGCGGTTGGGTTGGGCCTTGTTCTGGTGAACCTCATCCGTCCAGGAGAGGGAGCGCAGTTGGGATTGTCGACTCAAGCAGAGTTTGGGCAAGCATCCGAAAACTGGTTGGATATTCTACGCCGTATGGTTCCCGAGAACGTCTTCGAGGCCTTCACCGGGAATGGCAATATGCTCCAGGTGATCTTCTTCGCGCTTCTATTTGGGTTCTTTATTACGCGAGCTCCAGAGAAGCCTCGACAGTTCCTTACTGAACTTCTCGAGTCAGCATTCCAAGTGGTCATGTTGATGGCTTCTTGGGTCATGAAGCTGGTTCCGTATGGTGTCTTCTGTCTATTGGTAAAAGTTGTTGGAGAGACCGGATTCTACATCTTTATCCCGCTGAGTACCTACATGTTGACGGTATTCTTGGCCCTCGTGATTCACGCTGGAGTGGTCTTGCCGACCCTGTTGAAGGTAGTGGGGGGAGTCTCTCCGCTGAAGTGGTTCCGGGCCATGAGTCCAGTTTTGATGACGGCTTTTTCAACTTCATCTTCCTCGCTGACATTACCGACAACTCTGAATACTCTGAAAAAACGTGGCCGAGTTTCTACAAAGACGAGTTCATTTGTTGCTCCCCTTGGAGCGACAGTGAATATGGATGG
>JAACCY010000149.1 GCA_009937185.1 Planctomycetia bacterium | reverse complement strand
GATCGTTGGATTCTCGTCATCTGTAATGGTGACGTCGAATGATCCACTCAGTTCGTTATTGTGAATATCAACAGCCGTGTACGTCACCGTTGTGGTTCCAACTTCGAAGAAGTCGCCACTGTCATGAGTACTCGTGAAGGACTGGATTTCACAATTATCTGCTGCTGTTGGGTTCGTCCAAGCTATGACAGCGCCACAGGCACCAGCATCATTTGTCGAAGCCAGGTCACCACTGAGTCCAGAGATCGTTGGATTCTCGGCGTCAGCAACATCGATCTGGAAAGACTCTTGTTTTTCATTACCGTAAATATCAGTGGCTGTGTATGTCACAGTCGTTGATCCAACCTCAAAGAAGTCTCCACTGGCGTGGGTACTCGTGAAGGACTGGACTTCACAGTTATCGTCGGCAGAGAGGTCAGTCCAAGTAATGAGCGCTCCACATTGCCCGGCGTCGTTATCGACACTGACGTCGGCACTCATACCACTGATCGAAGGTACTTCATTATCTGTGATACTGATCGTGAACTCAGAGGTGCTTATGTTGCCATGAATGTCTTCTGCTGTGTACTTCACGACAGTGTCGCCTACAGGGAAGAAGTCGCCTGAAGCATGATCTGAAGTGAAAGAAGCCACCTGACAGTTATCAGTAGCAGAAGGCTCAGTCCATGTTGAAACGGCACCGCACTGACCAGCATCATTATTGACCTGAATGTTATTCGGCATGTCGCTAATCAAAGGATTCTCGTCATCAGTGACTGTCACTGAGAACTCTGCACTGTATTCATTTCCATGAATATCTGAAGTGGAGTATGTCACCACTGTTGTACCTACAAGGAAGGTATCTCCAGGCAAGTGCGAGGAAGACGATTCAAGGATTTCGCAATTATCTTGCGGTACCGGTGCAGGCCAAATCACGACTGAAGAGCATTGTCCAGCTTCAGCAGTGATCGAGATATCAAGTGGCATTCCTGCGATGGTTGGATCTTCGTTATCGGTTACTGTCACGAAGAACTTCTCGCTGGAGAAGTTACCGTGAATATCGATCGCCGTGTAAGTCACGACATGAAGGCCCACTTCAAAGAAGGAACCGTTATCAATACTCGGCTCGAATGTACTCACCTGACAGTTGTCAGTTGCAGTCGGCTCGATCCAGGACACTAATGCCCCACATTGACCAGAATCATTATTGAGCTGAATGGATTGCGGCATTCCAGAAATCACCGGGTTCTCAAGATCGTCAACGGTGACTATGAAACTGGCATCTGTGCTGTTTCCATGTATATCAGTCACGGTCAGATTGACGGTAGTGTCTCCAACAATGAACTGATCACCTGATTGGTGGCTCAGAACAATATTGTCTACTGAACAGTTATCTTGAGCCTGAGGCTCGGACCAGAAGACGTTGGCGCCACATTCACCGGAGTCATTCGCGACCGTAACTCTGTCAGGAAGCGCAATGAACTGGGGATTTTCGTCATCTTCGACGGTGACAGAGAATGCACCTGTCGAACTATTACCATGGATATCCAAAGCAGTGTAGGTGACCAAGGTTGTACCTACAGGGAAGGTATCTCCTGATTGATGATCAGATGTCAGTGAAGCCACTTCGCAGTTATCGGTAGCACTTGCTGCGCTCCACGTAACCAGAGCTTCACAAACTCCTGGGTCTGCTGTTTGAACAATATTGGCGGACAGTCCGTTAATGACAGGGTTTTCGTCATCTGTCACGGTGACTTGGAACTGCTCGGAAATCTCATTTCCGTAAAGATCTTCAGCGGTGTAGACCACGGTGTGAGATCCCACGTCGAAGAAGTCTCCTGGGTTATGTGTAGAACTTACAGTTACCATGTCACAGTTGTCAGTCGCTGAAGGATCAGTCCAACTTACACTCGCTCCACAGAGACCATTCTCAGCAGTGATTTGGATATCACCGGATACTCCAAGGAGTACCGGGTTCTCTTCATCATTGACAGTAATCTGGAACGTTTCTGTCTTCATGTTTCCAGTAGAATCTGTTGCCGTGAGAGCCACGGTTGTCAGACCAACTGGGAACAAATCACCACTATTGTGCGAACTCGTAAAGTTACTGATTTCACAGTTGTCTTGAGGATTCGGTGCTGCCCATGTAGCAACTGCACCACAGACACCAGCGTCATTGGTTAAATCCATATCGGTTGGTACGTCGAGAATCTCAGGTAGCTCCTGATCTGCCACCGTAACAATGAAGCTTTGGCTGCTAGTGTTTCCGTGGATATCCGTAACGGTATAGGTCACTGCCGTTTCACCGATCGGAAGCATGGATCCACTTTCAACACTCGCTACGAGTGTTTCAACACCACAGTTATCCGAGGTATCTGGAGTATTCCAGGAGGTGGTTCCAAGGCATATGCCCGGCTCTGTTCCAACTGTAACTCTTGGTGGAAGATTGGTGATCACAGGCAACTCAAGATCGGTCACTGTAATCAGAATCGAATCTTGGTGGGAATTCCCGTTGTCATCCGTAATCGTAAAGGTGACTTCAGTGGTACCCACGTCGAAGTGCTCACCAGATTGTCTATCTGATTCAATACTCGCTACTCCACAGTTATCAGTACCTAATGCACTTTCCCATTCTGCCATTGCCGAGCATAGGCCAGCTTCAGCAATGAGATCAATGTCACTAGGCATAGAAGTGAAGACAGGAAGTTCGGCATCGGTAACGACGACTTCAAAGGAAACTTCTGTTTCATTGAAGTGAATGTCTGTCGTCGAAAGCGTGACCGTTGTTGAGCCAAGTGGGAAGATTTCTCCAGATTGATGGGACTCAGTGAAACTGAGAATCCCACAGTTATCTGTCGCGAATGCGTCTTCCCAATGGGCGGCAGCTTCGCAAAGACCGAGCTCTGTGTTTACTTCAACAACAAGAGGAACCGGAGAAATAACGGGCATTTCTGAATCGGTTACGGAAATGACAAACGAATGTTCCGTCATATTTCCGTGAACATCAGTAGCAGTGTACGTCACAGTGGTGACACCCACTTCAAAGACTGTCCCACGAAGGTTGCTGGTAGAGAGACTGAAGATTTCACAGTTGTCAGAGACGACAGGGATTTCCCAATCGACTAAGGTTGTGCAAATTCCAGGCTCTGTAGTTGTTTCAATCGACTCTGGAACACTGACAAAGACAGGGGCTTCATTATCAAGAATAGTAACAATGAGTGACTCTTCACTCGTATTACCGTGAATATCAGTCACGGTGTATGTCACTAGAGTATTACCCACATCGAAAGACCAACCAGGCTGGTGGGTAGATTCGATACCGGCAACCTCGCAGTTGTCTTCAGCCGTAGGTTCGTCCCATGTTGCAATACCTGCGCAGAAACCTTCACTATTTGTAAAGGTGACCTGACCTATGAGACCTATCAGCTCAGGGTTCTCATCGTCATTCACCGTAACAATGAAGCTTTCTGAGTGTTGAAGGCCGGTGTCATCGGTCGCAGTGTATGTCACTGTTGTGGACCCAACTGGGAAGAAGCTTCCACTTGGGTGGGTCGAAGAAAGATCACTCACTGAACAGTTATCCCAAGCATTGGGTTCGGTCCAAGTGATGACTGCTCCACAATCTCCGGCGTCATTAGTTGAGAGAATGTCATCTGGAAGGTTATCAATCTCAGGCTGATCAACATCATGAATGGTAACGAGGAATGAATCTTCGCTGACATTTCCATTCACGTCAGTGACTGTGTATACGACAGTGGTAGCTCCCACAGGGAACTCAGTTCCAGAAGCATGACTTGAAACAATACTCTCGACGCCACAATTATCAGAAGCACTCGGCTCAGGCCAAGCGAGATTAGCGCCGCAAAGACCAAGAAGGTTGTCTGTCGTCAAATCTACAGGAAGACCAGATATTTCAGGAAGTTCAGCGTCAACAACTGTGACGTTGAAGGACTCAACTGTAATGTTTCCATGAATATCTTGAGCCGTGTACACCACTTCTGTAGTACCCACGGAGTAAAGGCCAGGCGTATGATTGGCAACGAAATTCAACATTCCGCAGTTATCAGCAGCTTCAGGCTCTTCCCATGTCACATTTGTGTCACATGCACCTAAATCAGCATTAATGGTGATGTCTGCAGGCATACGAGATACCAACGGTGCGGTGTTATCTTCGACGGTAACGGTGAAACCAACTTCAACAAGGTTGGAGTTTCCATCGTCAACATTGAGTGTCACCAAGGTGGTTCCAACTTCGAAAATGTGACCCGACTGAAGATTTGAAGTAAGTGCAGGAGCACCACAGTTATCTGCAAGTGCCGGTTGATCCCAGAAGTATGCTGCACCACAAAGATCTTCATCATTTGTTAGAACAACACTCGCAGGAGCATTAGCTATTGTCGGATTTTCGTTATCAATAACCGTCAGCTCAAAGGATGCTACTGCAGTATTTCCTGAAGCATCCGTTGCTGTGTATGTCACCAATGTCGTACCAACAGTGAAAGACATCCCAGACGGATGACTGGATTCACCTTGAACACCGGGACAGTTGTCCTCGAATGTAGGTACTGGCCAGCTGACCTGTGCGGTACACAGACCAGGATTACTGTTTACGAACACAGGTCCTGGTAGGCCCTGAATCGTTGGTAAGTCTGCATCAGAGACGGTCACATTGAAGGAGTGTGTCGTCGCGTTTCCATTTTGATCTGTGGCGGTGTAGGTCACAGTGGTTACTCCAACAGGGAATGTTGAAGTTGCAGAGTGATCACTCGTCAAAGATAGGATTCCGCAGTTATCAGCGGCAGTAGGCTCAACCCAATCGGCGGCTGCGCTGCAAGATCCCGGCTCATTATCCAGGCTAATGTCTGCAGGCCCACCAATGATCGTCGGAAACTGATCGTCGGTGACTGTGATCGTGAAGTTTGCTGTGGCTACATTTCCACTGACATCTGTTGCTGTGTAAGTGACAACCGTGTCTCCGACAGGGAACGATATCCCTGAATCATGAGAGGATGTCACTGATTCAACTCCACAATCATCTGTAACGGTCGGCTCATCCCAGGTTGCTGTTTCTGCGCATTCTCCTTGGGCAGCCAGCAAGCTGATTCCGGTGCTCAAGCCCGTAATCGTGGGCAATGTTGTATCAGCATCGGTTTGACACTCGTCAGGTACGCCATTTCCGTCGCAATCCAGTGCACCTGCTGCGACGTCGCACTCGTCAGGGATACCGTTTCCTTCACAGTCTAAACTGATTCCAGCAAGGATATCGCAAGAGTCAATGATGGCATTCCCGTTACAGTCAAACTCAGTACCACTGATAAGTTCACACTCATCAGGCACGAGGTCGCCATCACAGTCTGAGGAAACGCCGTAAGCGACGTCACAGATGTCCGGGTAATCGTTATTGTTACAGTCTTCTGCAGTTCCAGCCTCGATCTCACAAAGGTCAAGAATCGTATTGGAATTACAATCGCTGTATAACCCAAGAATGATGTCGCAGACGTCCAGCAATCCATTGCTGTTACAGTCGTCTTCGTCACCAGATTCAATCTCACAGCCGTCAGGGATAGAGTTGTTGTTACAGTCAGTATCTGTGCCAGCGCTCAGGTCGCACTGGTCGAGTACACTGTTTCCATTGCAGTCGTATGCAGTTCCTGCATCGATTTCACAACTATCCTCAATACCGTTTTGGTTACAGTCATCTTCACAATCGTCGGGGATGCCATTGATATTACAATCTGGTGAATCTCCATTGGCGATATCGCATGAGTCGATGATGTCGTTCAAGTTACAATCAAGCTCGGATCCATCTGCTAACTGGCAAGAATCCGGAATCCCATCTCCATTACAATCTGACAGTTCGCCGTCAGCGATCTGGCATGAATCGGGGGTTCCATCCTGATTACAATCTTGAGAAGTTCCTGAATAAATATCACAGGGATCATCGACTCCGTTGTTATCACAATCAGGAAGCTGAATTCGGCGGTCGATGGCTACATAGTCGTCAACAATGCTACTTCCTGCGACCCAACGGCCTCCCGTAGCAATCGACTCTCCAAAAAGGTCACCAGAGAGTGCTGATGCCGGAATGAAGATCGTTTGTTGATAAATATCATTAGAATCTTGTTGGTAAACATGAATTTGTCCACGGTTACTTCCTGCTCGCGGTGCGCTAGCAGCAAAGCCATTCGAAGCGAGAGCTACGTCGAAACCAAGCTTGTGATTACTAGAATCACCTAGGACTATCGTTGTTATCTCGAATACATTTGGAGATCTCGTGAACAAGTGCACCTCTCCCCGGGCACCTGAACCACTCTCAGGAGCTCCAACGAGGAGTTGGCTCCCAACCATATCTATAGATTCACCAAACTTGCCGCCTTCTGTAGCAGCAATAGAGGTCACCTTTTGGGAGAATGCCCATAGGGTCGACGAGAAAGCTTTGTAGATGTAGACCGCACCAGCATCGTCGTTAGGACCGACATCTGCTCTGGGGTCCGAAACAGCAAGGAAATCGCCATCGATCTCAACAGAAGAAGCAAACTGCTTCTCACCGTCTGAATCGGGGGACTGAATCAATTGGTCCAGTTCCCAGATTTGCCCATTGAAGCTGTAGAGGTAAACGGCTCCGGAATCACTCGTGGTCTGTGCATACCATGCACCCACTGCGAGAACATCACCCTGAACATCGACCGAGACACCGAATTCAGCGTCATGGTTGCTACCATCCGGTTCAAGCTGCTGCTCAAGGTTCCAATTCAGCCCATCTCTACGGTAAACATAGACCGCACCCTCATTGGAGGATCCAGAGCTGGAAGAACCAGGAGCACCGACAACGAGAACATCGTCTGTGATCGCAACACTGTAGCCGTATTCATCTGAAGCATTCTGAACAGGTGCCAGAAGCATCCCTCCAGAAACCCAGCGGCTACCAATGTTTCGGTAGAGATAAACGGCTCCTACAGACTCTCCACCAGAGGAATGCTCTGGAGCTCCTATGGCGAGCCAATTGGACGTCATATCCATGGCTTTTCCATAGTCTTCAGAATCTAAACCTTCCAGGAGATCTTCCAACGCGCCTTCACAAGCGTCGAGGATGAGATCCTGGTTGCAGTCCAGACTCTGATCGAGACTGATCTGGCACTCGTCAGGAGTACCGTTGTTGTCGCAATCGTAGCTATAGTGCTCAGCGATATCACAACTATCGAGGATTCCGTTCCCATTACAGTCTTCTGTAGGCTCGCACTGCGCGCCTGCGAATGAAGAAACTACAACGAGGTGAATCACTAACACCAGGAAGGCGAGGGGAGACGTCTTCATGGTTTTACCTCCAAAATAATCCGCATTATGCAGATCAATAGGTTGCATTCAGGCCGGTGCACAATGCACAAGCCAAAAACTTGATGGTGATGTTTACTTTGGTGCTAACAACTCAGCAGTAAGAACACATGTTGACCGCAGGGTAGGTAGGAACCTGTCCTTATGTGGGTCGTTGGCAGTGACTTGCTTTCGCAGGTTTGACCAAGTGATCTAATGAATTGTCCTCTGGAAGAGAATATCTAATGTATCTTTAAGGCATGATCTGACTAGTGTTCTTATGCTGATTTGAGCTAAAGACGATTTTTTTTCAGGCACGTATTCTGCGTATCTGAAATTTCGGTAATGATTTCCGAATAATGATCTTCTATCGAAATTGGTCATCACTTTGATAGGTGCAATTCATTCCGAAACAGTTCACACATTGATAACCAACTTATGCAGTAGATACGATGCTATTGGGATGCGTTATGAAGAATGCGATTTGCAGCGTCTATTCCTGAAGTGGCGCAGTTTTCCAACGAAATACCGTCCAAATATCCACCCGCGAGTTCAACTCCCGGGAGCTGTAACAATGAATTACGGATCGCTGTAACTTTTCGACGATGACCTCTCTGCTGCTGAGGAATCGCAGCCTTGGCCCTTTTTATTTCAATCCACTGCGGACGAAAAGCTGCTCCATAAACATGCTTCAACGACTCTAATGCTTGGAGGCGAATCTCTTCATCTGTCTTGTCGATGACTTCCGGATCTCTGACTCCACCCATGAAAACAGTCGCCAAGGCCGTACCAGAAGGAGATCTCCAGGGGAAAATCGTAGAGGACCATACCGCTCCCAAGATGCCCATTCCCTGACCTCTCGGGACAAGGAAACCGAATCCATCCGGTGAGAATAGACTCTCTGAGGGTGCGTATGCAATCTGTACAAGCACCATTGGGGCGTATGAAATCGTATCCAGAAGCCCACATAGGTGACTGGATTGAGATGAGAGTATCCTTGATGCCTGAGCGGCTGGGGACGCCAATATGACGGCATCAAATCCTGACGTATCTCCTTGATACGCCCCCTCAACGGTTAAATTCCAGACGGAGCCTGAACGGTATAGATCTGTGACGGGAACACTTCCCTGATAACGATCCCCCAAATCTCGGGCAAGAGCGTCTGTCAATGACTGCATCCCACCTCGCAACGTTCCGGTCCCCTTGAATGGAACTCCTCCCACTGGAGTAGACCTCAATATTCCAGAGAAGAGGCTCCCGTGGTCCCGCTCCATCTGCTTCACCTTCGGAGCGAAAGATTCGAGTTCAAGGGACTCAGGAATCCCCCCACTGATGCCAGCCACCATCGAGTCAGCAAGAATATGAGCCGCTTCTTGACCCAATCTTCTGTGAAAGACCTCTTTCACCGACTCTTCAGGGATCTCTTGAGCAGACTGAAATGGCTCCATCAGCACTCTCCACCAACCGAATGGAGAGAGCGCCCTAGAAAAGGGGATCCCTAACGGTGATGTAGGCAAGGATCTCAATCGGCCAGCTCTATATACATATCGCTTTTTGGCTTTGGAATCCGCACTCACCCAAGTCTCATGAAGTCCTACTTCACGGGCTAACTGAATGAGATTCGGACTCCGTGGGAGCACGGAATGAGGGCCCCATTCGAGGAGACAACCATCTCTCTCCGTAGAATGGACCCAACCTCCGGGTCGAGATCCGGACTCAAAGAGCTGGACATGAACTCCTTCACTTTTGAGTTTCCATGCCGCCGCTAGACCGGTGATTCCTCCACCGATGACTGCAACCTTTAGGGCTCGATCAGCCTCCACGGATCTCCTCGACCACTGCTTGCACATTCGGAACTGGAGTCGGAGGAAGAATTCCGTGACCCAGATTAAAGACATGCCCTGGATGATCTTTAAATGCTGCCTGAACAGCCCTTACCCTTCGACGCAGATCTTCCTTGGGAGCAAAGAGTGCTTGAGGAGGCAGGTTCCCCTGCAATGCAACACGATCTCCAAACACACTGATCGCTTGTTCTGGTGGAATCATCTCATCGATGCCCACAGCTTCGATGCCGACTTCTTTCACCATTCGGCCAATTTTTTCCAGATGACTGCCGGCTCCACGAATAAAGAGAATTCTGGGGACCCCACAACCGTCGAGTCCTTCCATGATTCTTCTGCAATAATGCAAAGAGAACTCATCGAATGCCTGGTGAGAAAGCATCCCTCCCCATGAGTCAAATAACTGGACAGCATTTGCTCCGGCAGCAATTTGCGCTTTGAGGTACTCGGTTGTGGTATCAGCAATCTTCTCCATGAGAACATGAACATCTGCAGGATTTTCGTAGAGCATTCTTTGTGCTGCGGCGAATGTTCTGCTGGGTGAGCCTTCAAGGGCATAGCAAGTCAGTGTCCAGGGGGCACCGGCAAACCCAAGCACAGGAACACGACCATTGACATGTCGATGAACTGTTCTAATCACGTCCATCACAAATCCCGTTTTTTCGACAGGATCCGGAATCGATAAAGCGTCGATATCTGCGCGGCTCTTCAGCGGATCCGTCATACACGGTCCACGGTCACCAAATTCAACACCCAAGCCCATCGCTTCCAAAGGTACCAATATGTCACTAAAGATAATGACGGCATCGACGCCCAGAACCTCTAACGGCTCTACAGTCACTTCTGCAGCAAGATCAGGGTCCTTACAGAGATCCAGAAAGTTCATACCCTTTCGAATCCTCTGATACCCCGGCAAGTACCGTCCCGCCTGACGCATAAACCATACGGGGGTTCTTTCTGTTGGCTGACAACGCAACTTTCGGATCAGTAATGAATTCTCAAGATCCACGGTATATCCCTTTCACAGTGTCAATGAGTCCCCAAAGAGGAGTGACCCTCAATCTTGAGGATCTACACCCCGGTTACCAGTAGAAATCAGCGATGCACATGCTTCGATGACAGCACTAGGTTCTGCATGGCTGGCCACAATTGTTTTTCGTATTCCTAATTTCTGCATTTCCGTCCCTGTCCGGTGGCCCACGGCAACTCCCGGAATTGAGCGGATCCACTCCACATGATCACCGGATTGGTCGATGACTCCTCTGACAGTAGCAGGACTACTATAAATGATCCCGCTCCATTCACTCCGAATTTGGGGCCATTCAGCTATCCTGAGGTCGGGATCCAGAATTGATCGACTCACTTCAAGTCGATCGCAATCATACCCCGCTGAAATGAGTAGATCCCTGATCACAGGTAATCCGGCGTCACTGGTGATATGTGCTGCTCGACCCGGCTGCGATCCTTGAACGATCGTTTCTACCAGACCTTCAGCTCCAGTTCCGGGTCCTTGATATGCGACCTGGAATCCATTTTCTCTAATCTGATCTCCCGTGGCAGAACCCACCGCTGCCCAGAGAGGAGAATCTCCTGATTCCCAAGCATTCTTGTAAGATTCAGGAAGTAGGGAGAAAAAGTGCCGAACTGTCGTCGCACTCGAAAAAATCAACAGATCGTTCGAGGTCCATTGCCCCCAAGATATCTCAGGATTCAAAGGCGCAAGTTTCAGCACAGGTGCCACTTCCACAATCGCACCTTGATCTTCCAGTATCGCTTTCCAAGACTCTGATCGATCACGGGGACGAGTCAGAATCCAGGCTGAACCGCTCAGATCCGCAGATACCATCAGGTCTCCAGTCCCTCATCCAGTTGCTCAAGAATGGCATCGCCTCCGCTCTTACGAATAAGACGCGCGAGGTCATGCCCGATCAGTTCAGGTTCTTCCACCGAGCCCTCTGCACTCAATCGAACAAGGTTTTTACCATCGAGCGCTCCGAGAACTCCACAAAGACTCAGAGTACCGCCTGAAACACCTGCAAGTGCGCCAACAGGAAGATGGCAACCCCCACCCAATGCAGAAAGTAATGATCTTTCTGCCACAACGCATTGCCGGGTCAAGGAATCGTCGAGACGGCTGACCACTTCACGGACCTTGTCGTCGTCTTCTCTCACTTCCAATGCCAAAGCTCCCTGCCCGGGAGCGGGAGTCATCTCAGTGACAGAAACCATCGACCGAATGAGAGGCCTTCTCCCGAGACGTAACAATCCTGCTGCCGCGAGCAACAGACCGGATGCGCCTCTGTCTCTGTATTTCTCCATTCGAGTGTCAATATTTCCACGAATACCTTCGACGACCAACTCTGGATATCGGTTCAGAATTTGACTTCTTCGCCGCAAGGAGCCCGTCGCCACAATAGAACCCGGAGGCATATCAACGACTCCTGCGTAATCAGCAGAGATCCATGCATCCCGAGGATCTTCCCGAACCGGAATTGCTGCGAGGACTAATCCTTCGGGTTGCTGTATGGGTAGATCTTTTAAAGAATGGACCGCCAAGTCGACACGCCCATCCTGCAATGCACGCTCAACCTCAGCAGTAAAGACTCCAGGAGCACCCGTTTCATGAAGTGGTGTCTCTTGATCTTGGTCCCCACCGGTCTCGATAAGAACTTCCTCTATTTGAAGACCGGGCTCACACTTCATCAGTTGATCAGCAACCCATCCTGATTGTGTTCTCGCCAATAGACTGGCTCTAGTTCCAAGACGAATTTTCATTGTTGATCTTCCAGTCCCGATGCATCAAGTTGGAAAAAACTTTCAAGACGCGAAAGAAAGTTTCGCTCTAGCTCAGTTGAAGACTGACGGATTTCGTTAGTGGACTTATGCAGCATCCGGTTAACGACTTTTCTCAAGAGTGATTCCATTCGATTGAAATCCTCATCGCTCAACTCTTCTCGCAGATGACTTAACTCTCTCTGACATGCATTATCGAGTGCAGATCTAAGAGATCTAATAGCAGGTTCAAGCCTTCTGGATTCAAGCCAAGACTCAAACTGCGTCAGCTCATGTTTCACAATCTCTTCTGCTTCAGGAATCGCCTGTCTTCTTGCAGTCAAATTTCCTTCGACTAATCGTGCCAAGTCATCGAGGTTGAACAAAAAGATATCTGCTAGGTTTCCAATAGTAGGTTCGATATCCCTAGGCAAGCCCAGGTCGACTAACAGTAATGCGCCCTTTTTTCTCTTTGAGCTGATGTCTTTGATCATTTGACGAGTGATCACCGGATCGGAGGCACCTGTTGAAGCGATCACAAGGTCAGAATTTATCAGAGCGGAAGGCAAATCTTCAAGCCCACCCAAATCGGCGGAGTATGAACGTGCCAGATGTTCTGCGCGCTCTTTGCTTCGATTTAAAATCTTGAGGCTTTTTCGATCCTGCCCCTGAAGGTTTTGAAGAACCAATTCAGAGACTTCTCCAGCGCCCACAATAGTGATATCCAAATTTGAAATACCACCAAAGATTTTCCGCGCGACTTCAAGAGCTCCATACGCCACGGATAAAGCACCATCACCCAATGGGGTTTCCGACCGTACTCGCTTTCCGCAACGAAGAGCTTTCTCCCAAAGCTTCAGTATGACCTGCCCATTGACGCCAGCCTCTGCCGACAAATCCATGGCAGTTCTCACTTGCCCTTGGATTTCCGATTCTCCAACTATCTGACTTTCAAGCCCTGACGTGACTCGCAGTAATCGTTCTACTGAAGAGTAGTGGTCAATAATGTTTGGCGGCGGACAAATCGGTAACTTGAAATTTCTCTCTCGCTCCCATACATCAAGAACTTGCTCCAGAGTTTTCAGTCCCTGATGAACATTTTCAGCAGCGATGAACAGCTCTGTTCTATTACAAGTAGAGACCAATAGAGCGTTTTTGATTTCATGCTCTTCTTTTAATCCCGATAAAAAAGAAATCGCGTCTGCATCTTTGAACGCAATCTTCTCCCTTAGTTCTATGGGAAAAACTTTATGGCAGAGAGTGAGGCTAAAAATCTTCATACCGAGTGAAATCCGAATACTGAAATCCACAAAAGAACAAACAGTACCAAGACGAACCCACCGATAGAGAACAAAGTTCTCCAGACGGTGACGCTATGATTTGATCTAGGGACCAGTGCCAAAACGGTGAAGACCAACCAAACGAATACGGTGATATAACTTTCGTACCCAAGTGATCGATTAATATTCTGCTCATCTACTAGTAAAAATGCACTGGCTAACGAAATGGTCAAAGTTATGGCAGAGATACTGGTTGCTGTTCGCAATAACTTGGACAACGATTCCAAGCTCGACAGATTATTAAACAAGAGACCAAAATTCCCTCGCTTGATGGAACTTCTCAATAGCATCCAAAGTATTCCGTGAATCCCTGCGATCGCGACTCCAGCGACACCTAAGAGAGCGGAAAATGCATGGAGCGAACGTATGGCATCGAGTTTTGAAACGTCGCCGCTCTCCAAAGTCAGGCTGAATGAAGCCGAGCCCAACTGGAGAAGAAACGCAAAGCCGAGGCCGAAGATCAATGTTGATCTATCCTTGCTGAGCACCACTAATACCCATTGCAGCGAAGCAATGAGAAATGCCAACAGGGAAAAGGCTTCCCAACGAGAAGCGACAGGGCAGGACCCCACCTCGAATCCCCGAATGACGATGACGACGAGGTGAACAACAAGGGCTAATTGCAGCCAACTGAGCGAATCTCTTGAAGCCTCCGGATTTAGATTTCCAGATCGCAAAGCTCTAAACTCGCTAGTGATCAGCGAGCCGTAGAAAACGGTAAGAAGGATCACGACGATATTCGTCGCAACACCGTAAGATTCTAAATCCAACCGACATCCCTCTCAGAGTTAAAACTTATCCAGAGAGTACGGAAATGATCTCCTGATCAAGGCCAGGGAACGAGTTCATGTACGCATCTCGCTCCTCCTGAATTCTGCTGACATGAGAAGCGTACTCCTCGGCACGATCCTGATCATGGTAAAGAACTCTGGGCTGAAGAACCCCGAGGTCTTTTGAATCGATTCCCGGAACAGCGGTGGCTACCTGATAACCGAAATCAGGATCGACTTCCCAAGTGATCGTATTTTCTGCGATTCCTTTAACGATGGCACTTGAATGCGGAATCCGGACTTTCATTGAACGATCATCGCTAACAGGTCCACCCACACGACCAGTGTTCATTAGATACACTTCAAGAGGCTGCTTTTTCAGCAACTCCAAGAAGCGATTCCCCTGTTGTGAATGAAGAAGTGGGAAGAACGGATTCGTACCAGGAACTCTAAGGAATTTCCCGGCTTCATCTTTACCACCCGCACTAGTTCCTTGTGTTTCGCCCAACATGAAATAAGCCGCGGCTTGATTCTCGTCTAACTTACACACGCCTGGGATGATGTTTTCGTTACAGTTCAAAATCAGGAGGAAGTCTGCTTTCGGACCTTCTCGTGCATCGATCGCTCCGTCGACATCCTGCATACGAATGACGGCTCTTCCATTTTGAGTGTAGGACTCATCGAAGAAATCGACGTTCCCTTCATCTCGCTGAGCCACATTTTCAAGGTATGACTCTTGACGGCATACTGCCGCATGAATCGTCGGCTCGTCCTCCGCAGAGAGGGCAAAAGTTTTTGCGAAACAACCATTCTCCGTGGACTGGATAACTCCATCCGGCATCCAAGCGACAAAATCGTCCTGCACAGGGCCTGACCCATTTTGGCGGGTAAATGTAGTGGTTGTCTTTCCGGTTCCGCTCAGTCCTACGATCAAAGCACACTTTGATTCGTCGCCGACGGGAATCACTTTGCAGCCTGCATGAAGTGGTATACCACCCTGGTTATAAACCATGGCATTCCACATTCTCAGGCCACCCTTTTTGGACTCACCAAAGTAATCAGAGTTCATGACTCGCGTCACACCAGCGTCGAGATCAACAGTGATAACTCTGTCGTCCGGGTACCCTTCGGCCTTCACACTTGGTGTGTAGACAACCGTAAGGGTTGGCTTCCAGTCTTCGCCTTCATTTCCATCGAGAGGATAGTAAAGAAGGTTTTGCATCCCGGCGATGTTAGCGTGAGCTTTTTCAATCCATAGTCTTGCTGATGTTCTGTACTGGGGATGGTTTCCGATATAACCATCCACACAGATCATCTCTGATCCACGAATGAATTCATCTTGCATGTTTGCGAGACGCTCAGCTTCTTGACGACCGACACACTGGTCACTGTGAAGAGACGGATCGTCATCGATAACATAGGTAGATTTTTTGGAGCGGGAATCAACCTTGGTCTGGACATTGAAGTTGTCAAAACTGGTCTTGGTTGCATTTGGCATTTCGGCCGTCATCGCGCAGAGTTCTTCTGCTGTGGGCCTAAAAATGGTAACCCTGGGTTCGATACTAAAATCGTTCAAGGTGGCCATACCTCTCCTTTTCTTCATCCAATATTCGGATCAACCGCGTTCGTAGGATCCTTGAGCCAAAGACACAATGGATCAACTGCGGAGTCTTCGACTCAACTCTCAGCGACTCACATTGAGCCTGCCTCTATTTTCCCCAACGATGTGGCCTCTTGCGAGTGAATCCGATCAGTTTCTGATCAGCTTCCCCAAGGTGTATCTGGGCACTTCTCATCCGCCAGAGCGACCGTATTAGGGTCCACCTGAGCCTTGCTAGCGGAACTTTTCAAGGCCACAAGAGCCTCTTCGAGACTCTCCCAATGGCCTGTCAATTTGGAGTTCTTGGGGCCCACAGGGGGGAAATCGACCTTCCAGGCCACCTTTCCCTTCCCAAGGGAGACAGATTGGATCTTCAGCCCATTTTCTGCATGACTGGTCATCTTGGTATCCTCCATGTTTTATTTACAGATCGCAGGGCTACAGATTTTCACGTTTCTGAAACTCTCATTGCCTTTCAGCATTTTAAGCGTCAAATCTTGAGCCTTGAAGTCATTCCGTGCCCTTGCCACAAGGATCTCGAGACCTCAACATCCCGCTTCTCGATCAAGAGCAGCAGCAAGACTGCCAAATTCGGGATTTCTGCTGACTATTGGAGTCTTTTCATGGCGAAACCTCGAGCTTTAATTTTGGACCTCGATGGAACTCTTCTCTCCGATGTGGGGGAAATCCACCCCCACACCCGCAAATCGTTGCACCGGATTTCAAAGAGTGGAGTCCGTGTAATGGTCGCCACAGGACGATCCGAACAATCCGCCGCACCTGCTGTTGACGATCTCGGTATCCCGTTACCCGCGGTGATCTATAACGGCGCGGCGATATGGTGCCCGAAAAATAGAACCGTCATTCGGGAGCGATTAATAGACTCCGAGCATCTGGATGTGATCTTGGACTTTGCTCATCAGGAAGATCTGATGCCCGTTGTGATGTGCGCAGATACAAAGCGTGCTTTCACAGCAAGGCCACAGGTATTGAAATTTCCTCTTCACGATATGAAGAACATTGAGGTCGTCAGTGAATCAGATCTGAGGCTCGACCGACCGATTCGACTTTCGGTATTTTCTGAACGCCATGAAAACGCCGCTGAATTTGCCGAAGAGATCAAAAAACTGCACGATGCAGATTCCTACATGACATGGTTCCCACTCAACCTGTTACCAGAACTTCGGAACAGCCCACTCAAGGTGGTCGACATTCAACCGGCATGTGAAGGCAAAAAGGAAGCTCTCAATTATCTAGAACAAGAAGAAGAAATCCTTCCCGAAGAAGTCGTCGCAATAGGCGACGCTCCTAATGATATTCCCATGGTCACCGAAGCCGGGCTAGGAATCGCAATGGGAATGCTATGAGCGAACTCAAAGGAGTCGCCGACAGGATCATTGGTACAAATGACACCGGAACCATCGGAGAGCTGATCGACGAATTATGGCCTGAGGTAGACTGATGGCCCTTTAGTGCTCGTCGCCCTTGTAGAGGCTTGCAACCTGCTCGGCATAACCATTGTAAAGCAACGTGGGTCGCCTCTTACCGGTACCGATATCTCTCTCCATCGACTGACTCCAACGCGGGTGAGGCTTTGAAGGATCGACGTTCGAATAAAACCCATATTCTTTGGGGATCGACTGATTCCAAAAAGTCGCGGGTTTCTCCTCAGTGAATTCAATCCTGACGATCGACTTTGGAGACTTGTAACCGTACTTCCACGGGACGACGACTCTCCAAGGAGCACCATGCTGCATTGGCAAAGCATGTCCGAAGATTCCTACACATACCATAGCCAGATCATGACGAGCTTCATCGAGACGGAGGGCTTCGAAGTAGGGCCATGGCCACTGAGGATCGGATTGCCCAGGTAGTCTCTCTTTATCGAGAATAGAAACAAACTTGATGTACTTTGCCTTCCCCAGAGGCTTGCACCTTTCGATGAGTTTCTTGAGTGGGTATCCAACCCAAGGTACTTGCATCGCCCAAGTTTCCACGCACCTGAAGCGATAAGTTCGCTCTTCAAGAGGAGCGAGCTTAAGAAGGTCTTCCAGATCGAGAGTGAATGGCTTTTCGACGTCTCCTGCGACCTCAATTTTCCAAGGCGTCGCTTTAAAGTTTCGAGCCATCTGCCAAACACGATTCTTAACCGTCGTAAATTCATAAAAATTATTGTATGTAGACGCTACTTTTTCCTCGGTCAAAGTTCGCGGAGCAATCGAGTATTCACTTGAGCGCTTGGCGGGAAAAAGATCGGATTGAAAGTCACCGATAGCCGGCTTAAACGCTTCTTTCAGTTCGTCATCATCAAGTTGGAACATGCCGTTCATCCCCTGAATGAATCCCGGGACCGAAAGCGCTGAAAATCCTGCAATCCCGTATCCGAGAGATCTGAGAATTTGCCTTCTATTGAAGTAGCTCGACTCTGAAATTTCATTTCCGGAAATATTGAACGAATCCATCAGTCAGCCTTCTGGCAAGAGCTCGGAAAAACTTAAGAAATTCCTCGGCCCATTGAGGCCTCAATATCTAACCTATCTCGATATTCAAAAATCGCAAGCCTCAGAAGAAGAGCTCCGGAATCGGGTGACTGATTCACTTCCTTGTTGAAAAAATCAGGAGGCTGTCGGCCCAAATTTTGATCATCGACGCACCTTTCTCGTCAAAAGCGGTATATGCAACCATGAGAAGGTTTTCGACGAGAATCAACTTGGGAAATCCACTCTCACGACTGGCTTTTGTGTTTCCAATACTGATCGTCTCGCCCGGCTCACTCCCGGGTACCCAGTGACGTAACAATATTTCCGCACTGGCCCCCGACTTCTCAAGCCAAGACACCACATACGATCCATCCCTGAGGGGGATGATATCCACACGACCGAGCGGATTTCCGCGATCCAATCTGTAAACCTGATCGTCGCGAGCGTCTTTTCCTGATTCCCTGAGCAGAACGGCTCCGGTACCACCTTCTGAATCATCAACTCTATCTGCTTCTGTATACCAAGCCGTCGCCCACTGATCGGGATTTCCTGCAACCGCAGGCCCATTCACCGGACACCCGGGCAATATCCAATTGTCCTCGTGGATCAGACCCGAATCATGAGATGTGGTGGAGATTCTAGGATCCTTGAGCCATGCAATATCCCTCACACCCAGATGATCCCTATCTCTGTAAAAGACAACGGCTTCATCTTCGCTGACCAATGCATCTACAGGACAACAATCACACACTGAATCGTCTAGTAGATAGTCCTCAGCAACTGTGCCGTCTGCATCTATCGTTGTCGCACGAAGCGTCATCGGTTTCCCTGATAGGGTCTCTCTACCATCTAACCATGTAAGGTAAAATCTATCCCCGAGAGAACGCATCGCCAAAAACCCATGCTCTGCTGGTGAAATATCTGAGTGAGGAATGACGGGATCGCTCCAGGTCCCATCTCTCTTTTTGATGCTGACCTTGATTCCATATGCATAGGTGTCCGCGGAAATTTTATCCAGCCAATGAACCGCCCGAGTTCCGTCATCCAATACCGCGACCGATGGGAAATCAGCCCAGTTCACAAACCATGTATCTCCACTGACCACTTCTTCAGGTTGTGTCCAACCCGACTTCATCACGAACTCAGAAATCATGATAGAGGAGACACCCTCAGAATTTTTTTGAACCCAAGACAAGATGGCCTGAGTCCCATCTTCATTGAGTGTCAAATTCGGCAATGCAGAACCTGGCTCACAGGGCACCGCTAAATGGGAAGCAGGGATCACGGGGCTCTGAACTCCCTGTTTATTTGTTGGGAATCCCAAGCCTAACCAAACCACAAATATGATGAAGATAAGCAGTAAAAGTTTACGTTTAATAACCTGCTGCATTGCCATCCTTTCGTGATTCACTCGCCCCAACCCAAATCCCTTTTTCCAAATCTCTCATGATCGCCTGATATCCACCAAACAATCCCTTCCGAGAGGAAATCTTGTGCCCTTTAGCAGAAAGTTCCTTAACAACTGCTGAGGTGAAAGCGGTTTCGAGTGCGACTTCGCCTCCATCTTTCATCGAATAACCAGTGGGCTGAGATGATCCTACGTGAACCACTCTTGGAGCATCTCCTGCCTCTTGAAGATTCATCCCGAAATCGATCATGTTCATCAGGACCCAAGCTTGTGCCTGAGGTTGCGTGGCACCGCCCATGACTCCAAAAGACAACCATGGTTTTCCATCTCGAAAAGCAAACCCAGGAATAATGGTATGGAAGGGTCTCTTACCGGGGGCATAAACATTAGCGTGATTCTCTTCGAGGCAAAATAACTCACCTCTATCTTGTAAACCGAATCCTAAACCAGGTGGACATACGCCACTTCCGATGCCTCTGTAATTACTTTGGATCAATGACACCATGTTGCCGTCAGAATCGGAGACCGACAAATAGACGGTATCGCCATCTTGAGTTTGAGCTCTTCCAGTATCAATCGACATCGCCGCTTTATCGGGCGAGATTTTTGATCTCAGAATTTCGCTACGTTTCTTAGAAATTAAATCTCTGACAGGGACATTGTGAAAATCTGGATCGACGTAATCTCTAGCTCGATCTTCGAACACCAATTTTTTGGCTTCGATAAAATGGTGCAATAGATCTGCACTGCCAAAGCCCCAGTCTTTTACAGGGTAGCCCTCCATAATGTTCAAAAGTTGCAGAACCGCGAGCCCCTGACCGTTGGGAGGTAACTGCCAAACATCAACATCCCTGTATCGGGTACTGACAGGTTCGACCCACTCCCCTTGGTGAGAACTCAAGTCCTCGGCTGTGAGATAACCGCCGTTTTCCTGAACAAAAGATGCGATCTTCTCTGCGATTTCACCGGTATAAAATCCGCTCCTGCCTGACTCTGCAATCTTCTCGTAGCAACGCGCAAGGTCGGGATTTTTCCAAACATCCCCTTCAGCAGGTGCTTTGCCATCTCGTGTAAAGGTCTCCAAGAAACCCGGCTGACCCGCCAAGACCTGAGCACTGATTTTCCAGTCATATGCGATCACCTGTGAAACAGGAAATCCACTTCGAGCGTGGCGAATCGCGGGCTCAAGCACCTGATCAAAGGGCAATTTCCCCAGTCGTTCATGCAAACTCACCCAACCGTCGACACATCCAGGAACTGATATGGGTAAGGTGCCATGAGCCGGTATCTCTTTCAGATCCTGACTCTTTAATTCCGACTTTAAGACTTCTAGCGTCAGAGACATCGGTGATCGACCTGAGCCATTGTATCCCAGGAGCTTCTGCTCTTTCTCCGACCAAACAATCGCGAAAAGATCTCCACCGATTCCGCATCCTGTGGGCTCCATCAGTCCTAAGCATGCATTGGCCGCGATAGCCGCATCGATAGCATTTCCACCCTTTTTGAGAATTTCAAGAGCCGCCTCCGTTGCTAAAGGCTGGCTAGTTGCTGCCATTCCATTCATAGACAGAACGGGAGATCGAGTTGCGAGTGAAAGCCCTGAAACTCGGTCTCCTCCACTCACCCGAGCACTCAACAACACGATCATTGTCAAAAAGATGAGCAGTTTCATGAATTCTCCATTTCATTCCTGATCATGTTAGCCACGGGACGGGCGCAGAGGTAGCCGGAATACCAAGGGTCAAATTCGGCATGGATACTTTGTTCTGCTGAGTTTCCTACCGTCCTCATGATTCTCGGCGTCTCATTTTCCCTCAATGTTTAAATCTTCCAACTTATCGACGGGGTATCTCAATCCTCTGTCACGGATATACTCCCCTATGAAAATAAAAGGGAGTAACCGATGACAACAAATGGCAACCAGGAACTCTTTAACCGTGCTCTTCACCTGATTCCCGGTGGTGTGAATAGTCCTGTCCGGGCATTTGGATCCGTGGGTGGAACACCTCGATTCATCAAAAAAGCAAAAGGCAGCAGGATTCATGATGAAGACGGGAAAGAGTACATCGACTTTGTCGGTTCATGGGGCCCCATGATACTCGGGCACGCTCATCCTGATATTCTCGAGGCCATCATGAAAACGGCCGTCAATGGGACCTCATTCGGGGCACCTACTGCAGCAGAGGTCGAGATCGCAGAGCTGATTGTCGATATGGTTCCTTCTGCGGAAATGGCTCGGCTGACTTCCAGTGGAACTGAAGCGACCATGTCTGCTCTTCGGCTGGCACGAGGTATCACCGGTCGTTCGCGATTCATTAAATTTGAAGGCTGCTATCATGGACATGGGGACTCATTCCTCGTCGCCGCAGGTTCTGGAGCCGCAACCCATGGACACCCCTCTAGCCCCGGAGTCCCGGAAGCGACGGCTAACCTGACCTTGGTGGCTCCTTTTAATGATCTTGCGGCTGTCGAATCATTGATGACAGCACATGGCGATGACGTCGCGGCCATTTTTGTTGAGCCGGGCGCAGGGAACATGGGGTGCGTTCCCCCAGTTCCTGGATTCCTTGAAGGCTTGAGGGCTCTTTGTGACAAACACGGGGCAATGTTGGTATTCGATGAAGTCATGACAGGGTTCAGAGTCAGCCCCAATTGCGCACAAGGGCTCCTAGGAGTGAAACCAGACCTCACGACTCTTGGAAAGATTGTCGGTGGCGGTATGCCGATGGGTGTCGTTTGTGGACCACGAGAGTTGATGGAGAACTTTTCACCTACAGGGGCCGTCTATCAAGCAGGAACCCTCAGCGGGAACCCTCTTTCAGTCGCAGCAGGAATCGCATTGCTGACGAAACTCCGTGAGGATTCCAGTTCGATTTACTCCACACTTGATCAACGGGGTCAGCAACTGCAAGAGTCCTGGAAATCAGCGCTGGACTCTCAACAGATCCCTCACTCATGGCACCGAGTGGGCTCCATGTTTGGTCTTTTCTTCACTGATAATACTGTGACAAATTTCAAGGAAGCGGCCACTGCGGATGAAGATCTGTTCAAGAGGTTCTTCCATGGAATGCTTGAAAAAGGGATAGCCATCGCCCCCTCCTCATATGAAGCCGGCTTTGTCTCACTGGCACATTCCGAAGAAGATATTGCCATCACCGCTGAAGCGATAAACGCTTTAGAACTCTGATAAACACCTCCATGTTGATAAAAAAAAGGCCGTTCGATCAAGCTTGATCGAACGGCCTTTAATATCTAGATCAGGTGATCTCTACAGATCGTCTGCGTCTCCATCACAACCCAGTCCGTCACCCGGAGTCGGGTCGAGGTCTGCAGCCGGGAATGGAGCCAGCGGAGCCGGCCCCTCAAGGAAGCGATAGTTGAAGATGTAGATCATGTCGGCGGCGTCGATAGAGCCGTCGTCATTAGAATCACATG
>JAACCY010000021.1 GCA_009937185.1 Planctomycetia bacterium | reverse complement strand
GGTAGTCAATCTCTTCCCGAGTCTCTCCAAGATCATCCTGAAGTTTCTCACGCTCAAGGCCCGACAGCCTTCTCAACTGCATCCTCATGATGGCATCGCACTGAATACGGGTGAGCTGGAACTCTTCCATCAATGCGTTGCGGCCATCTTCTTCGGTACGGTTGGTGCGAATCAGCTCAATCACGCGATCGATACTGTCGGTCGCCGTGATCAGCCCCTCTAGAATGTGCGCTTTGCGTTCAGCCTTGGCGAGAAGGAAGCGCGACCGCCTCCGGATAACTTCTCCCCTGTGATCACAATAGGCATTCAAGAGTTCTAGCAATGTCAGCGTGCGTGGTCTGCCGTTGATCAAGGCGATTTGCTGAACACCAAAGGTCGTTTGAAGTTGTGTGTGCTTGAAGAGCTGATTGAGAATAACTTGAGCATTCTCATCTCTCTTGAGCTCAACAACGAGACGGATGCCCTTACGGTCAGACTCGTCACGGATATCAGAAATACCTGTAACGCGACCATCTTTGACCAGTCCCGCAATATCAGTGGCCAGCTTTGATTTAGAAACCTGATATGGGATTTCAGTAATCACGATGGCTTCTTTTTGCTTCGTCACTTCTTCGAAGTGCGTTTTCGCACGAAGAGTCAGTTTGCCGCGACCTTTACTGTATGCCTCGTGAATGCCACGTCGCCCACAAATAACACCTCCCGTAGGGAAGTCGGGGCCCTCCATCACCTCAAGAAGGTCTGGGAGCGTCGCATCGGGGTTGTCGAGGACGATCAGCAGCGAATCGCACACTTCCCGAAGATTGTGGGGGGCGAAGTTGGTCGACATGCCCACGGCGATTCCTGAGCCCCCGTTGACCAATAGGTTCGGGAACTTTGCAGGAAGAACTGTCGGCTCATCCCGCGTGTCGTCGTAGTTTCTGACGAAATCTACGGTTTCCTTATCGATATCGGAGAGCATATCCGTCGCGGCATCTGTCATGCGCGCTTCGGTGTATCTCATAGCAGCAGGGGGGTCACCGTCGATAGACCCAAAGTTACCCTGACCATCCACCATCGTTTGACGCATGTTGAACGGCTGAGCCATCCGAACAAGCGTCGGATAAATCACTGATTCACCGTGGGGGTGGTAGTTACCCGATGTGTCACCCGCGACCTTGGCACATTTCCTGTGCTTGGATCGGGGGCCTAAATTGAGGTCATTCATCGCCACGAGAATTCTTCTCTGCGAAGGCTTTAGGCCATCCCTGACATCGGGAAGGGCCCTTTGAATAATGACGCTCATCGCGTAGGTCAGGTATGACCCCTTCATCTCTTCTTCAAGGGACAAAGGAAGGATGCTTGATTCCTGGCTCATCTCTTCGTTCTCCAACTCTTCCGGCACACAATTTGTGCCGTTCTGTGTCTATTCGTGAGGAACCATCGTGAGGTGGGGTTCACTCTTTGCGGAGTGTGCCCGCTCCATCGACTCGAGTAAGAGTCGATTCGCGGGAGTGTCGACGCCGTGCGTCTTCCCTGCTCTGACGATAGCACCATTAATCCAGTCCACTTCGGTATCCCGTCCTGCGTCCAAATCCTGGAGCATCGAACACCGGTTCGTTGCAGTCTTTTGGCAAAGGAGGATCAACTCTTGCTCGACATCCATGTCGAGCAGATCCAAACCTCGCGCCTGGGCAACTTTTATCACTTCACGAGATGCTTCCAAGGCCAGCGGATAACCGGCGCTTTGGGGCAACTCGCCATTTTCAATTCCTTGCAGTGCCGCCACTGGATTCAAGCCTGCGCTGAGGACCGCTTTCCTCCAGGCCTGCTCAAATCCGTCACTCACGACCGTGGATATCAAACCCATCCGTCGAAACGAAGCGCTCAACATGTCAGCAAATCTCGCTGAAGCCTCGTGGTGGTCCAGAGGACCTACGCAAACCTCGCCACCTGAGCCACGAATCACAACCTTGTGATCAGACTCTCTCAGGAGTCCATATGTCACTGAAGCCGCTAGGAGAGATTTCTGTTTCTGATCAACAAAAGTTTCTTCGAGCCCGAGACCATTCCCGAATAAGACCACTTTAGTTTTCGAAGTGATCAACCCAGAGATCTGACGAGAAACATTCTCGACCTCCCCGGCTTTGACGGTGACAAAGATCCAGTCCAGCTCACCCTCTGCTGCAGATGCAGGCCCACACGGAAGCGTTTCTTGAAGCACCGTTCCGTTGGCAAGTGTGCAATGCACCTTTTTTGGTTCACGGCTCCCATCTGGGCGAGCGATAAACTCCACTGCAACACCATGACTTTTCAGCACAGAGGCTAACCAAGAACCGACAGAGCCGGCACCCACAACAGCCACTCGTCCTGCTAAGGGCACGGAGCCATCCGCTAAAGGCACGGAGCCATCCGCTAAAGGCACGGAGCCATCCGCTAAGGGCACGGAGTCATTGGCGCTCGCTAGGGGTTCGTCGATCTTGTCGACCATTAAGCCCCCGGAGCCATCTCTGCGCTTTCGCCATCTTTAGAAACGAAAGACTCCCGTTCGCCAGGAAAATCTCCAGAAGAGACATCCGCGAGAAAGCCTTCCACCGCTATCTTCATCACCTGTTCAACATCTGCGTATCGGCGCACAAACCGTGGCTTAAATTCCCCGGAAAGGCCCACCAGGTCGTGGAAGACCAGCACTTGTGCGTCAACAGAGCGACCCGCGCCGATACCGATCACCGGGATCGACAAGGCTCCTTGTATCTTTTCAGCAAGAGCTGTAGGTACGCATTCAAGAACCAGGGCAAAAGCCCCACACTCCTCGAGAGCATGTGCATCTTTTAAAATCTGAGTTGCCGAAGCAGGGGTGTTCCCTTGAACCTTATACCCCCCCAGTTGAGTTGCGTTTTGAGGGGTGAGACCGAGGTGCCCCATCGTGGGTATCCCAGCGTCAACGATGCGTCGAATTGTTCCAACTCG
>JAACCY010000148.1 GCA_009937185.1 Planctomycetia bacterium | reverse complement strand
CTCGACGACGGCTAGTTTGCGTCACTTTGTTGCCCCCTGCTGCGTTAGGGTATCTTGAGAGATGACCCTCATCCAAGTCGCTCCACCGGACTATTTGGCCGAGATGGCCGGGTAATGGGCTGGGCATATCGTCGTGAACTCAAGAGGGGCTATCAAATCCCAATCGTTGCCAATCAGTGTCTGTCGCCCTATCTGGGCCAATGTGCTAACATTTCCACGGTCTGTTCTTCCCGAATTGCCCGACTTGGAAGACCCCGTGCCTGATGATCCTGAAAAGAGGTCTTATGAACGAGAATGTCCGTATCCAGCTTTATAGTGCTACTTGGTGTCCTGATTGCACGGTCGCTCGTCGCTTCCTCGATAATCATGATATTCAGTATGAAGTGATCGACATCGACAAGACGGAAGGTGCTGCAGAGAGGCTCGAACAGGAAACGGGAAAAAAAGGTATTCCTTTTCTTCTCGTCGGTGATCAGTGGATTCGTGCCTACACTCCCGGCGGTGGAGAGTTTCCAGAGAAAGAAGTTCTCAAGGCAATTTCAGGTCCTCCGGAATCTAACCGTTAATCAGTCAACTCATGGCGTTCAATATTGATGGAGATCCTACATTGAAATCTTGGTTCCCTTCTTCCTCTCGAGTCATCTCTTGGGTTTCGTGCATTGTCTTGCTCGCTGTACTGACTCCGATTCCTGAACTGTCGGCTCAGGATGGGGCCGGTGGTGGGCTGCTGGACCAATTGGAGAGTGAGGGACTGGGTGGATCTGAATTTGGTGAATCCGGTTTTGGGGATTCTCCATTTGGTGAGTCCGACCCGGTTCAACTGACGGTCAAGGGTGTCGCATCGGTGCTCCCAGGTGCTCGCGCAGAGATTCTGATTCAAGCAAAAATGGATCGGGGTTGGCATATTTATGGGATCGATATGGATCGTGAATTGGGTATTCCCACTGCGATCATCGTTTCCGAAATGGCTGACCTTGAGATGTTCGATGATGTGATTGAGCCTGAGCCTCATGAGCGTGATGCAGAAGAAGGCGTCTATCTGGAACACGAGGGTGAGATCACCTTTAAGCTACCTCTAGGCGTGCCAGACGACGCTGAGCTGGGACCTCGTAAGGTGATTCTTGAGGTGACCTATCAAGCCTGTGATGCCACTCAGTGTTTGAATCCTGTCACCCGAGTGATCGAGGTGGCAGTCGAGGTGGGTTCTGTGAAAGGTTCGGACTCCGCAGTAAATCTGAACATCGAAGCCCAGGCTCCCGATTCTCCGGTGGTGTGGAAAAGTAAAGGTTTGTCAGGGATCCAGCCTGGAGAGCCCTTCACTGTAGAAGTTGTCGCCGAGATTGAACGGGGATGGCACATCTACGGATTGGAAATGGATGAGGAATCAGGATTTCCGACTCGTTTCAGTTTGGCCGGTGAATCCAACTTTGTTCTCAGTACCATCAAGGAATTGACACCTGCGCACGATCGTTTTGATCCCCTGATTCAATCCACCAGTATTGAGCATGAAAAAGAAGCTCGCTTCCAACTGACAATGGTTTTTGAGGGCGAAGAGTTACCCGACGAAACGACGATTCCTCTGATCGTGGAATCGATGTCCTGTGACGTTCAGATGTGTCTACCTCAAGAGCGGCTGGAGTTGAATCTTCCAGTAGTTCGAAATGCTTCGAATGAAATCACGACAGGGACGTCGAGTGAGACAAGAGAATCGAAAAACCTTCATCAGGTCTCCTACAAAGACGAAAACTTACAACTCTCTGCCCGATTCGATAGAGCGGAGGTCTCGTCTGGCGAGATCGTAGAGCTCACGATTGAAGGTCAGTTATTGGAAGACCTGAGGATCCCTGCCTTTCGCAAAGATGTTCAGGGAGAAGCAGAAGAGGAAGGGTTGCTGGGAATCGTACTGCTGGCGATCAGCGGCGCCTTATTGGCTTTGGTGACACCATGTGTGTACCCCATGATTCCCATCACGATTAGTGTTTTCACCAAGCAGGCCCATGAAAGCCGATCACGCGTACTCGGACTGGCGGCACTCTTTGGTGGTGGCATCGTCGTCTCATTCACCTCTTTGGGATTTATTCTCTCTGCGATTCTGGGAGAAGAAGGCGCAAACTTCATGGCCACAAATGGGTATGTCAATTTGACGATTGGCGTTCTGTTTGTTGTCTTCGGTTTCAGTTTGTTTGGCTACTACGATATCCAATTGCCCGCCTTTATACGGAATCGTGTAGGAGGGGGTGGTGGAGGTGGGGGCGCAGCCAGCGTTCTCGTCATGGGGCTCGTGTTTGCGGTCACCACATTTACATGTGTAGGGCCGATCGTCGCAGCTCTCCTTGCATTGGCAGCCGGTGGAGGTCCAGGCTTTGCAGCCGTAGGAATGCTGGCCTTCAGTTCTACGATCGCTCTCCCCTTCGTGGTGCTCGCACTGTTTCCCAAAGTCATGACCGGTTTGCCCCG
>JAACCY010000147.1 GCA_009937185.1 Planctomycetia bacterium | reverse complement strand
TCGTGCCATTCGAGATGACATGTATGAACAAGGCTTCCAGTGTATCGACGCACCCATCTTCACACCGAACTCCTGTGAAGGAACAAGTACACTTTTTGAAGTGGATTACTTTGACGATGACAAGGCATATCTAACGCAGAGTGGCCAACTTTACATGGAAGCGGCTGCGATGGCTTTCGGAGATGTCTATTGTCTTGGCCCGACCTTCCGTGCAGAAAAATCAAAGACGCGGCGTCATCTGACAGAGTTTTGGATGTTCGAACCAGAAATGGCATTTGCAGACCTTGACGACGTCATGAATCTTGCAGAATCGATGCTCTGTAAAATCACGACTCGGGTTATCGAGAATTGCAAAGAAGACCTCGAAGTACTTGAACGAGATGTGGATATACTTAAGAAGATCACAGGCCCTTTCCCCAGACTGTCCTACAGCGAAGCCGTCGAAAGACTGAATGCTGAGGGACATGCCTTTGAGTGGGGAGGCGATCTTGGAGCTAAAGACGAAGCCATTATCTCGTCTTGGTTTGACACCCCTGTGATGGTTCATAGATACCCTCAAGAGGTGAAAGCCTTCTATATGAAGAGAGATCCCGAGGATTCCAGAGTAGCCCTCGGCGTCGACGTATTAGCTCCGGAAGGTTACGGAGAAATCATCGGAGGCGGCCAACGTGAAGATTCACTGGAAACGCTGCTCGGACGAATCCATGAGCATGAGTTAGATCCGGAAGATTTTGCTTGGTACCTCGACCTTCGTCGATACGGATCAGTTCCACATGGTGGATTTGGTCTTGGGGTTGAGCGCACGGTTTGCTGGCTCGCTGGCATCGAGCATGTTCGGGAATGTGTACCTTTCCCGCGGATGCTTTATCGGATCTACCCTTAACCCCACTTGCGACCTTTTCTGCTAGCGTTACAATGAGGTTTACATTGAGGGATGTATGGTCTGAATGTTCCTATTGCGAAATCACGCATCGGGATCACTCTTCCAGCCCGCCTATCCCCCCTCGATGTACGTCTTCGACAAGTCTTGATTCCATGAATCCTGCTTGTTGAGGCGGATCCTTGCATGAGACTCATGCTACTCATACAGATTCTTCTGGAGAGGAATTGGAATGCCTTCGTCGCCATTCAGTGACTACGAATCCAAAATGCGAATCATTACCGGCTCTAAGCTCATGCTTTGGGGCCTGGCGATCTTGCTGACCTTTCCAATTTTTACCGACAATTTGTCCGCTCAAAATGGAGCTCTTCTGCAACAGACCAGTTCTTGTGGAAGTAATCCCAATACCGTCGATATGACGGTCAGACCAGCAGATGCCACGGTCTGGAGCATCGATGCGACCAGCGGCAAAATTTGTGTCTACGATACCTCTGGTACTCTGGCACTCACCAATATGATCGACCACCCCGTCGGTGCCGCTCAGGCACCTTTGTTCCAACCGCAGTGCGCAGGGATCACTTATTCAGCCTCCACGGATTCATTCTGGATTCTGAACTCTACCGGACTCGAGCTGGTCCAAATGGATCCACTCGGTAATCCACTAGGTGCCCCTATATCACTAAACTTCTCAGGAACTCCTTCAGGACTGACCATCAACCCACTCAATGGCAGACTTTGGTCCCTGAATCGCCAAGAAAACTCCGCAATAGAAATCGACCCCGTGAGTGGAGACATTCTTTCCACCTTACCTCTACCGGGCGACGTGGTTCGATTTGGAAGTGGTCTCAAGATTCGCCTCGATAATGGAAATCCTATTCTCGACTACACCTACGGAGACATTTATGATAGCACAGTGGCTGAAACGCGCAGCGTAGACCTCACCACGGGTGAGCTTCTGTGCCACTACGTCAATCTCGAATCGATTCCACAAGAGGAGACACTTCTCGGAATTGCCAACGGTTTGGGATCCGATTCGATTTACGGTCTCACCTCATCCAACATTTATGAGATTCAGAGCACACAAAGTACCATCCTTCCTCCTGCTGACCTTCTCTGCCTCGCAGACGGCGAAGGGAATGTGAGCCTGAGCTGGAGAAACTGTGGACCGGGTATCAATAATATTTACAGCACGATTCGAATCACAAGGAATGGTGCCATCATCGACACCATCAGCGGTGCGGCAAACAGTTGGAGTGATAATGCGGCTCCCAATGAAGCGGGAATCTTGTACCAGGTTCAAGGAGTCCTCGCCTCAAACGTGTCCACCTCGTCGTGTAACGTGAACAACTCACCGGGGGGACTATCCCTGTTCCTTTCGATTCCCAATTTCTTCCCACAAGATCTTGCTTACGACACGACTATGGATGACCTGTACGTCACCGATAGTTTCTCAGGTGAACTCAGAGTCTTTAGTTCAGACTTAGTTCAAAAGAGAGTCATCGATACCGGGCTTACGAATCTGCGCGGCGTGGGATACAACTCATTGCTCGACGTTCTTCTGGTCAGCAGAGTGGGAAGCAGCTTGGTGACCTTCGTCGATCCATTAACAGGTACCGTTCTGTCTTCTTTCCCTTCGGGGTCCAACAATATCAGGTCCATCTCCTTTGATGCTTCAACCAACGATTGGTTACTATTCAGCAGTCCATCAGGCTCGAACTCTGAAATCTTGCGCATGGAAGCGGAAGACGGACTCGAAGGAAATCCTCTCGGAACCATATCTCCCCCACAAACTTCAGGATTGATCATGAGTACGGGCATAGCAACTTTGGCAGATGGTTCCTTGCTCGTCGGCATCGATAATGGCGGCGTACCCACAAGCCTGAGTCAGTTGACGTCCTTCGGATTTCCTTTGAACTTCATCATGCCAATGGCGGCCATCGGCCAGTCGCTCGAATACCTCAGCACTCCCTGGACCGGCATCGAGCTCATCGGCAATACAATTGTCGTGGCAGGGTACGGGACTAACACTCTTTACAAACTATTGGTCGTCAGCGACGGTCCCGATTTCCTTCGCGGAGATTCGGACTCAAACAATCTGGTCAACCTCTCAGACGCTATCTTTACCGCGATGTGGCTCTACTCTTCTGGAAGCACTCCAACGTGCATGGATGCTGCAGACGCCAACGATGACGGTACTTTGGACATATCTGACCCCATATACACTTTGCTCTATCTATTCGGTGGTTCTGCCGCACCTCCCTTACCATTCCCTCAGCCGGGAGAAGATCCCTCCTTCATTGACAACCTTGGTTGTTAATCCCATCGCGCTTGACTTGTAAACCTTTGTCAATAAACTATGTAAATCGCCCTTGAGGGGGAGATACCATCTCAGCTTGCGCCGCAGCGAGCACGGTGGGGAAGAGTCTCACGTCTAAATTCTGACGTGAGGGGGAAGATATTCTTGCGGGGGCCTCCAAAGAGGCAAGCAGAGGAGATGAAGATGATGGGTACCTGCATCCAGCAGGTGTTCGCGGCTGTGTGTATGTGTGTCGTCATGACCTCCCAGGTCACCGGCCAACAATCACTCACAATCGCGGATGCCACAACTCAGGGGCTATCAGGGTTCAGCACAGAGGTGGTTCTGCAGAGCGACAGCGAAACCCAAGGGTATGTTTTAGCCATTGGTTTCGACTCAGCCTTGCTCAATGCCACCAATGTCACAGTGGAAGGGTCTGATGTGGCGAGCATCGGGGCAGAACTAATAGCAGCAGAAATTCTCCAAAGTGGTATCACTCTTGGAGTCGTTCTTGATGCACAAAGTCCATTCGACGGTCAGGTGATTCCACCCGGCCAGTCGTCATTGGGTATTCTGACCTTTTCGCCAACAATCGTGACTTCCATCAACCAGTCGACAAGCCTGGTGTTTACTGATGGCACTCTTAATTCACCGCCACTCGAAAACCTTATTGTTCAAGGTGGAATGTCCATTGGAGCCTCTGATGGACTCGGACTGAATAATGGAACAGTCACTCTGACACCTCCGCCACCAGACAATCTCAGAGTGGGCTCTAGTGCTATTCCTGCTGACGGTATTGCGATTGCGGATGTTCCCATCTTGCTATCAAACAGCACCGGCGCTGTTCAGGGATTCGTAGTAGCTATCGCCCATGGACCGGATGACTTGACACTCAACGAAATCACTCTCGATGGAACGATTACATCAACAGTGGGTGCCGAGTTCGAAGTTTCCAACATCTATGCTGACGGTGGAACGATTGGTGTCGTTCTCGATTTCCAACCTCCATTTGATGGTCAAGTGATCCCTCTCGGTACTGATCAGCAAATAGCGACCTTCCGTTACAGCTGCAATAGCATCATTTACTTACCTGAGAACGACCTGGTTACACCACTCACTCCGATCAACAATTACATTGGCGATCCGCCTCTGGAAAATGTCATCGTTGTTGAAGGATT
>JAACCY010000146.1 GCA_009937185.1 Planctomycetia bacterium | reverse complement strand
CTCCTCAACGCTATCCGTTCCGATCAGTTCGATCCCGCATCTCGAGCCGTGGATTCGCTGGTCAAAATTGGCACCCCGAAGGCTGTCGACGCTCTAGTTTCCGTGGGGCTCGGCGGAGATTACTACGGAATCGAAAGATACATCGGCTCCAAATTGGTCAGTCTTCCTGCCGGAGAGGGTTTCGACAGGGTCTGTGAGTTGGCGACGGAGGATCGTCGTTCTTCTGCACGGGTTATTTTGACATTAGTTCTCGCTAATCGAACGGAACTTGGCGCGAACAAGGCTGTTCTCACGAATCTATATGACAAGGACGCCTCGGTTGCTTTGACTTCCGTAGAGGCGTTGGCAAAGAAAGAAAATCTAGCATCGGTAGATCATCTCATTGAAGCTCTGGCTCGCCTTGAGAAAGTTCGTCGACACGACACCTTGCTGGGATACGAGATACGGAAGTGTTTGCTCAAGATCACAGGTGAAGATTTCAAAAACGCAGATGATTGGCGTAACTTCTGGGCACCCAGGAAAGATACATATAAGAAGCCTCCACCCGGATCGGCAAAGAAAAAAGGGATGACTTCTGTTCGTCGAGATCCACCTGCATTTTTTGGAATGGAAGTCGTCGCCAAGAATGTCGTTTTCCTTCTCGATGTTTCAGGAAGTATGGAGAAGATTGACGACCTTCCTGAAGAACCAGGATCTTCCACGCCAGGTGGGACACGCGTCGGTGATGAACCCGAACCAGAACCGAAGGACTCGACTCCCAATCCCGCTCGCCAGAGATTGAAGCGTGTTCAGAATGAGTTGATTCGAACCATCGAGAGATTGCCGCAAGACGTCGCTTTTAACATTGTGACGTTTAACCATGAGATTAAATCGATGTCTAAGGGACTGAAGAAGGCTTCCAGTCGTCATAAACGAGAAGCCATCAGTTATGTCCGTAATTTCGAAGCTCAGGGAGAGACTTGGACAGATCACGCTCTGAGGGAAGCTTTTGGTGCTCCCAATTTGAGAGCGATATTCTTACTCTCTGATGGCGCACCTCGAAGAGATAATCAACTTTTAGATACGGGACCAATATTAAAGTGGGTTCGCGAAGCGAACCGCTTTCGGCGAGTACGTCTGAACACCGTAGGATTCTCCCAAGCAGGCAAAAAACTGCGTTCTTTCATGGAGAATCTGGCTCGTCAGAACAATGGCGAGTTCATCGAATTAAAGTAAAAAAAGCCGAATTTGTCACAACTCTATTCAATAAGGTGACTTAAGTTCAATTGCTTCAGGCCGATCCGGTTGCCGTGAACGTCAATTTCTGGTAGAAGCCTTTCTTTCCGGAACTCGGACCCACTGGGCCCGGTATGTGAGAGTTCTCAGATTAGAGAGCGCATTTCCCCGGAGTTTGATGGAGGAATAAGTCATGAATATCAATGATTACCTGTTCACCGAACAGGGAGCATATTTGGGTGTCGGTCTTTCAGTCCTAGCACTGATCTACGCTTTCTATCTCAACGGCTGGATTAAGAAACAATCTCCCGGAACTGATCGAATGCAGGAACTTGCTGGAGCGGTTCAAGAGGGAGCGATGGCATTCCTCAAGACCGAGTACAAAATCCTTTCTGGTTTTGCAGCCATCGTGGCTGCCGCACTTTACGTGGGTGTTTCTCCTGAAACAGCGGTTTCATACGTTGCAGGAGCCATCGCCAGTGGTGTTGCCGGTTGGATAGGGATGAAGACAGCGACTCTCAGCGCTGTCCGTACGACAGAAGCTGCCAAAAAGGGACTCGCTGGAGCTTTGACCGTGGCGTTCCGTTCGGGAGCGGTCATGGGTCTTACAGTTGTAGGACTGGGTCTTCTAGGCGTGTGCATTCTCTTCACATACTGGAAGGGACAGCTCCCAGCCGGAACCAACTTCATTGAACCTCTCTTTGGTTTCTCATTTGGAGCATCCAGTATCGCTCTGTTCGCCAGAGTAGGTGGAGGTATCTTCACCAAAGCTGCCGACGTCGGTGCTGATCTCGTCGGAAAAGTTGAAGCTGGAATCCCAGAGGATGATCCGCGTAACCCCGCAACGATCGCTGACAATGTTGGAGACAATGTTGGAGACGTTGCCGGTATGGGCGCGGACCTATTCGAATCCTACGTGGGATCGATCATCGCTTGTATGGCCTTGGCCCTCACCGGTTACGGGTTGGACCAGGCCGCTGCTGCGACCCCATGGATTGTTCTTCCCATGGTACTCTGTGCTTTGGGTACGCTCTCCTCATTGGTCGGTACTGCAGTCGTAAAGACATCGAATGAGACTAAGATTCATTCTGCTCTCTTTAACGGATTGCTCACTGCGAGTGTGATTTTTGCTGGGCTTGCTGCTTTTGTATTCAGCCGCATGCCTGTGGACAGTTTGGTCTAGGGGAGACAGCCTTCGATAAGTGGCACATTTACGGTTGCCTCGTCGGTGGACTTGTACTCGGGATCATCATTGGAAAAATCACTGAGCATTACACTTCAGAGCAAGCCCCACATGCACGCAAGATTGCTGCAGATTCAGAACAGGGAACAGCGACGAACATCATCAGTGGTTTGGCCATTGGTATGCAGTCCACTGTATGGCCTGTTCTTTGGATCTGTGTTGCGATCTATCTGGCCTTCCATTACGGCGGCCTGTACGGAATCTCTCTCAGTGCGGTAGGCATGCTTTCGACTCTGGGTATTTCACTCGGGATCGACGCTTACGGTCCTGTTGCAGATAACGCCGGCGGAATCGCAGAGATGGCGGAGTGTGATCCAGAAGTTCGTGAGCGCACAGATGCACTGGATGCTGTGGGTAACACCACTGCTGCGATTGGTAAAGGATTCGCGATCGGTTCTGCGGCCTTAACTTCTTTGGCGCTGTTTAATACTTACGCCGCTGAGGCAGGGATCGCCAAAGGGGATCTCGATATTCTGAATCCACAAGTGACGATCGGTTTGTTCCTCGGTGCCGTGATGACCTTCCTCTTCTCAGCCATGACAATGAAGGCTGTAGGAAGAGCTGCCGGAGCAATGATTGAAGAAGTGCGTCGTCAGTTCCGTGAAATCCCTGGCATCTTGGAGGGTACAGGCAAGCCGGACTATGCTGCTTGCGTTGAGATTTCAACCAAGGGTTCTCTCAGAGAGATGATGGTTCCTGGAATCTTAGCCGTGGCTGTTCCCATCGCTGTCGGATCATTCTTGGGAGTCTTAGCTCTCGGTGGATTGCTCGCCGGTGCTCTGGTGACAGGAGTACTTTTCGCAATCTTCATGTCCAATGCAGGGGGTGCCTGGGACAATGCCAAGAAATACATCGAGACCGGTTCTCATGGCGGTAAGGGATCAGAAGCTCATAAAGCTGCCGTGGTCGGAGATACTGTGGGAGACCCGTTTAAGGACACTAGCGGACCTTCTCTGAACATCCTGATCAAGTTGATGACTATTGTGAGCCTGGTGTTTGTGCCTCTATTCCTGAGAATGGCGGGCTAGCAAAGAGCCATATAGGTACTCATTGAGGCATTTCAGCCCTCCTGCGGTGATTCCGCTGGAGGGCTGTTTTTTTCATTAACTTGCCAGAAGAAATCAGATGGTTAATCTCGGTACTGCGGAAGGTGACCTATGACCCTAGATGTGAACAAAGTTGAAGTCATGAGCGTTGACGATCTTGAGAAGATCGCAGTGGATGTAGCCTGTTTTTTGCATCAGCAGAGAGCAGAGAATATTCGTATTCTGAGGGTTCGGGAGATGCTGCAGATTTCTTCGTTCTTTATTCTGGCTTCAGGTCGATCCGGTCGGCAGGTCAGGAATTTCGGAGACGCTGTAGAGCGTCATTTGAAGCCGTTACATCTTCCAAGGTTGGGTATTCATGGTCGTAATGATGCTCGCTGGTTCTGTATTGATCATGGTGAAATCGTATTACACCTTTTCGACGATGAAGCTCGTGATCTGTATGACCTCGATCAGCTTTGGGGGCATGCTCCCAAAGTGGATGTCGATTTCAAGGCTTTGATCACTTCAACCGCTCAGCCAGAAGAAAATGAAAACGACTGAGTCAGCTTCCTGTTTTCTCATCGTTTTTCTGAAGGTTGAACACGCACGTCTGAAGTGGTCCACACTTCAAGGTGGCTTTTCGTCTCTCTCGTCAAATCTCCGCGATGAATCAAACCCCACTCTTGACCATCATTGGAGATGGGGAAAATACTTCCTCCAGTGGATTCGTGTGGCCAGCTCATGAACTTCAGCGAAGTTCCACTCTTCAAGTGAAACCATTCCAGTCCTGCCACAGTGGGTACCATGAGTCTGTCATTGAAATACTGCATGTCCCCGAGAAGTATGGGATGTAACTCGGGTGACTCGAACTCTCTGAATGACTCTCCACTCGGATCTGCACCGAGAGGAAGTCTTATGACAGGGCCTATCGATTTACCCTCATGAGTATCAATTCCTCTGATCCGGAGTTCATTTTTACCTCTTTGGATTCTTGAGTCGGCGATCCAAACAGTGGTTTGATCTTGCGACACTCCCAAAATAGATTCACCGGGCTTCACGGGATGATGCCACAGCATTTCTCCAGAAATGGTGTCGATCATCAAAGCGCTGAGACTCAGTGGAGGAATAGAAATTCGTTGCTGTCGTTGACGAGAGATGACTGAGACGGGGAATCCGGCAGGACGCAGTGACTGCAAAGTTTTGAACCGGAACTGTCCCCAATGAAGTGTTACCCCTGAGGCTTCTTCCTTCATTATTCTGTGACGAGGGGGAAGAGTGACACCTAGATGTTCTCCTGTCTTTGCACAGACCCGGTCGACGATTCCAGGTGATCTATCGATCCATAACTGACCGTCTATTTCATCAATGTGAACACTTGCGATGATTTGCCGAAGGTCGAAATGAGAATGGAATTGAATGGGGCGAGTATCGAGGTGGCGTCTCCACACCTCTTTCTTTTTTTTGGAATCAAATTCGAATACCCAAGTCTCCACGTCATTGAATCCTCGAGTGGCAACGCACCATAGGCGATCCCCACTCCATAATGGTGTGGGAGCAATCGTGAATCCTTCTCTGGCCAAGGGTAAAGTCCAGTGAGAAATCGGGGGAGATTCTGGATCGGGGACTTCGAGAATGGTGGCTTCCAGCCATCCGGGTTTCTGCTGATCGCGATTTTTTTGAAGAAGATGGTCCATGACCACATTTGTATTTGGGGTTTGATAGATTCTGCTGCTTCGCAACAGGAACATGATTTTGTTTCCTGAAGAGAGTGGGATTCGTGTGCCTGCATCAGGAGTTGAAGAATCCTCAGCGATGGACGATTTGTGCGGAGACCAAGACCAGAGCATTCCTTTCTCTGGAGCTGAATGATGCGCTTCGACCGATCGGTCCGATCCGACAATCATGACCCCATTCCTGATCAGACCGTGAACTCCAGGCAGCGAGGATCTTCGAGTGGGTAACAGAGATTTCTTCGACTTGACCCAATCTTTGTGAGTGGAAGCGATTTGTAGCGGACGCTCTTCGACTTTCCATTGAAGAAGTTGCAGTAAATCCATGCCTGCAGGAGTTGCTGCAGTGGCATTCTTTGTTGAGAAGAAATGCTGTGAGTGAGAGGTCGATGATGGCTTTTTGACCCACTCTAAGAGTGAGTCTGGAATTCGTTTCGCAAGACCGGGTCTTCTCAACAGAATATAAGCGGTCGATCGATCTCCTTTTTCGATGGCTTCCTCTAGGGCATTGAGTGCTTCTTGTTCTTTTCCAGAGGCCCAAATCAGAGGGTGACTTCCACTCAAAGGGAGGCTTTCTAGTGATATCAGTATTCGTTGCAAGAACTCTGAAGGGAGATTTTTTGACCATTCGCGCAATATGATTTCAGGAGAGTTCAATGTCAGCGGAGGTGGAGATTCGCCCCACGATTCCTCATAGAGGGGTGCCGGTCCGTGAGTGATCAGTTCACCCTGGCGACTGAGAAGCCAAGACCTCAAATCGTCTGCGGCCTCACCGGGACTCTCCTTCGCAAGTTTTTGAAGACGATCGAGGAAGTCCACCGGTCCGTGAACTGGGATCAAACCGGGACCCCAACCGGGTCCTGGCGGAAACTCGAGCATGTCGATTTTGAGGAGAGGATCTAAGGATTCTTGTCCATACAGAGGCTTGTGAGCATGCTCACCCAGAATAAGACAGGCGAATAGCCCTATGAGACTCAGTCGTATGATGGAGGTCAAATGTCGGCGTGCCTGTGTGGCCCCCTTCTCTTTCCAATCATTGATATGTCGGATGACTGATCGAATCATGCTGATCTCCTCTGTGATCTTGCCATTATACCGCTGGAGACTGACCTGTTCTGGTGTGGGTTGTCGATGGGGTGAAAGAGGCTTACGCTTCCCTCTCAGGCCCTTTTCTCATAAGAAAGCTGTGATGAATACTGATGATAATTTAGATCTGGTCCTCGTCGGTGAATCCGAGACTGAAGCTCTTGGCGAACGAATAGGGCAGCAAGCGTATGCCGGGCTTCTTCTCGATCTTCGTGGAGATTTGGGGAGCGGTAAAACCACCTTTGTCAGAGGCTTGGCGAAAGGGATGGGACTGGAAAGTATGGTGAGAAGCCCTACTTTCGTGATCGCGACTCTTCACACGGGTGGCTTGCCTCTATTGCACGTGGACGCATATCGTCTCGACCAACAGGAGGAAATGGCTCTCCATGGCTGGAATGAATGGCTAGAGGCTGGGGTGATTGCCGCAGAATGGGCTGGACGAATCGAGGGGATCCTTCCTCAAAGAAGGCTTCAACTTCAGTTTGAAACGGTGGATGAGGGCCACAGAGCCGTCAAGTTGAAGGCATTGGGTGATCTTGCAGGGAATTCGGATCCACTCATCAAGTGTCTTGAAGTCGCCTCGAATCGGTGAAGAAACTTGCACAAGGGGCCGTGAGCCCCACAATCGGGTGTAATAAGTAACCGGGAAATCCTGATGGACCAAGTCGGGACTTCGCCGGCTGAAAATTCCCTTGAATGATATGGAACTGCTATGAAACCGATCGGTGGATCTGAAGCCGGTGACTCCTCCAGAGACCCTTCGAGAGACTCGGATTGGTTGCTCGACGGACTCGCGATACGTCCTCCTTTGGAAGAGTTTAGACGTATCTTTGAAGTCAAAAAGAGGGCATTCGAAGGCAAAGTCGATGCGGATAGCCAAAGGAAATATGACCAAGTGCGTCGATTGGGAGAGAGATTCATTCTTGACCAACAGGCAGGGGAAGATTCTTGCTGATTCGTAGTCTAAGAGCTGATGGCTTTCTCAAGTTTCGCAAAATCCGTCTCGTCGATATTCCGAGACGGGGACTGATAGGAATATTGGGTCCGAATGAGAGTGGCAAATCGAGTATCGGTCAATTGGTCCAGTATGCATTGTTTGGAACGACTCACCAGATGGTCCGGGGGTCGATTGTCGATTTGATCCATTGGGATGATGACCATTGCGTTGTCGAGATGGATCTTGAGCATAATGGAGAGTTCTATCGAATCTGGCGAGAGATGGATCGATTAGGGAGTTCTTATGCCCGACTGCTCCGTCTTGAAGAGGATGGAAGCTCTGCCGGCGAAGAGATCGCTGCAGGAGTTATCCAGGTCCAAAAAGAGGTGTCTCGTAGATTTCATTTGAATGCGAGTGAAACACTTCATTCGTTTTATCTCGCAGAAAGAGAATCTGTCACAACTCCTGAGCAGTTTCGAGGATTTCTCGATAGGGTTGCCGGGATAGATGTCCTCAAAGGTGCTCGTAAAAAAGTCCTGAGTGCTCTCGACACGTTGGAGGGTGACTTTACTGAAATCCAGTCAGAAGTTCAGAGGAATGAACTTCACGCCTCGAGGTTGCTCCCCAATATTGAAAAGATACCTGAGTTGGAATCGGAGCTCGGGGAACGGGAAGAAAAAATTGAGGCTCAACAAGAATCTTCGACTACGGTTCATGCAGAGGTTCAATCTGTGGAACGTTTGCGAGACGAGGTTTCCAAGATCCAGAAAGAAATCCGTTCTCTCGACGATTTGCCTTCAAGTGAAGTGCAGAAAAAGTGCAATGGGTTAATAGGATTACTTCAAGCCGGTTTAGCCCCCGCTCCTGTTCGTGAGAAAACCGATGTCACTGGAGATCTTTGCGAAGCCTTAGAGCATGTATCAGTGGCGCATGAATGCCGTCGAAATCTGGACGAGGCCGTCTCTGAAGCCAAAGATACTTTGGAGCAAAGATTAGATGCTCAGCATGAAAGTTCCATCTTTAAGGAACTTGAAACGCACAAGAATAGTATCTCCGAATCCTTGGTGTCTTTTAGCCGTCATAGAGCATTAGCTTTTGTTATTTTTCTCTCAGGGCTCTTGTTCATCTTTGTCGGTTTGGATCATGAAGTCTCTTGGGGCTTTTCGGAGTGGCTGCCTCTTGTTTCAGAATTGCAACAAGAGGAGGGGACGGGATACCTCGTCGCTGCTTTTGGGGCCGCTCTCTTCGTATTCTCCTCATTGATTTGGTCTAAAGCTTCCCAGTGTCAACAAATTGCATTCGATGCTGAGGGACATGTTTCTCGCCTTGAATTGGAAAGAGACGTTGCTGCCGTTTCTCTCGATTCTGCACGTCAACATCAAACGAATGCAAAGCCGGGCTTGGATCCCGGTGAAGATGTAACGAGCTGTCGATTACGTGGAGTCTTCGAACTGATAGAGAAATTACGTACTCATCGACGTGATGTGACCACCCGCTATGGAGAAAATCCCGGTGGGACTCTTGCTAAGAAACTTCAGCCTTCTTTGGACGAGGTTCGCAAAAAGTTAAAAACATTGCGAAAGAGTCTGGACGAGGCGAATGATTCTGTGAAAAGACTACGCTCGAAGAGGGACCGATTATTGTCTCAAATTCGAGAATATCAAAATCAGCAGGGGCGAAAAACAGCCTTGGAAGATCAAAATGAAGGCTTGAAGAGTAAGTCTTTTGATATTCGTGCCGAAATGGATGTCCACCGATTGTTGCTCGAACTTTTGGAGGAGACGATCGAGTCCGTACGGATGAGAACCGGTCCCAGTTTGGGGAAAGGTCTTTGTCGATTGTTACCTCACCTCACAGGTGGGAGGTATCGGGATGCTCAGGTCACGCAAGATTTCGAAATCCGCCTCTTTACGGGTGCAAAGAGCGACTTCCTTCAGACATATGAGTTGTCGGGTGGAACTCTTCAAGGATTGACTTTTGGATTCCGATTGGCGTTTGCGCAGGCTTATGTGAAAGCTGTGACAGGAGCTCCACAGTTCTTGTTCCTGGATGAACCTTTCCCGGCAATGGATCGGGATCGAGTATTACATACACTCCAGGCGCTTCCCCAGTTGAGTCAGGAACTATCACAGATTTTTGTCGCTCATCCTGACTTGGATGCTGATTCCAGAGAGATCTTTGATTTCATTATCGATACCGAACTCGGCCAAGACGAACTAGAGATCAGTCTCAAATCTACTGCCGCCCAGATTTCGAACAGTGCATCGAAATCTGTTACGAAACCACGACGAGAAAAAACGAGACGTGGGGTTGTCCGAGAGCAGAAAGATAGAGTTCTCCGTGAACCTCGTTCCTCTCGTGGAAGAGGAGACCGTACTTCTGATCCGTCGGGTGTTTCCGAGAGATCGAACCTTTCGGAGAGGCCTCGCAGTTCTGAGGATCGTAGTATTTCTGAGGATCGTAGTATTTCTGAGGATCGTAGTATTTCTGAGGATCGTAGTATTTCTGAGGATCGTAG
>JAACCY010000145.1 GCA_009937185.1 Planctomycetia bacterium | reverse complement strand
TCGACCAGTATCATCGATGGGGCAGCGGTGGGTGAAACCTCGAAAAGAAGCAATGACAGCTACTTTCTAGGCCTTTCAGGGTTAATGAGATACGGCACAACTTGGCAGTTCAGGTTGAGTGGAGACCGGTCTGAAACCTCTGCGGACAATCCATTTTTCTCACCCTTAAATTATCGCAGTGGATACCAACTTTCGCTCAGCCAACCTTTGCTCAAAGGCTTCGGCCGCAGCATCACTGAAACATCACTTCGGGTTGCACTGCGGAACGCAGAGTCATCAAAGTTGGCTACTGTTCGGGCCATGGAAACCACTGTAGCTAATATTGAAAATAGTTACTGGGATCTCGTATATGCACGTCAAAATGTAGAGGTTCAACGAAGTGGTCTTCAAGAAGCTCAAGAGCTGCTCGACCTCAACCGCAGACGCCTCGAAGTCGAACTCGGAACCCGCCTAGACGTGATCAGTGCAGAGGCCAATGTCGAAACTCAGAAGTCCAGCATCATCGCCGCGCTCAATAATTTGCGGGACCTGCAAGATGTCCTACTCGACAGCATCAATGCCCCTCAATTCAGAAGAGAAGGGGACATATCCACGATGCTCAAAGATGTAGAAGTGATCCCCACGACACCTCTGGATCAGGCTCAGTTCTCTCCCAATCTAGAAGAAGTGGTCAAAGAAGCCCTCACAAGACGCCTTGAGTTGCTGCAGCAAGATCTTCAGGTTGCCAGCAGCGAAGACATTCTGCGCCTCAGAGAAGACGATATGCGTCCGAGTCTGAACTTTAGCGGCTCCTTTAACCAGCCTGGAAACGGACTGGAATTGGGAGAGTCTTGGTCGAATATCGGTGACGACTTTTCTTGGAGCGCAGGTCTCAATCTCGAAATTCCGCTGGGCCAAAGGTCGGCACGAAACCGGCAGCTCCAAGCGTCCGAAGATCTTCGCCTCGCACAATTAGGCAGAACTCAACAATCCCACATCATCGTCTTGGAAGTCACTCGCGCCGTCCGCGAATTGGACAGTGCTCGCCAGGCTGTCGGCACAACCCAAGCCGCCACCCGACTCAGGCGCGAAGAACTCGACGGAGAAACACGCCGCCTCGAAGTGGGGGTCTCTACCGCATACCAAGTTCTCCAAGTTCAAAACAGTCTACTGACAGCGCAGGTACAGCGGCTCCAAGCCCAAGTTCGACTGCGCAAAGCCATCACCGGCTACCGCAACTCCACCGGTCGGATATTGAATGACTACGGCATCAAAATCGGCGACGTCCTCGAAAACTAAACCCAATACGAAGACAACACGCGATATGTCAACGATCGAATAGACTTCGTGCCTCAGGCATCGCGCCATTCTTCATCCCGCCTTAATGGGGGCCTACGAGATCATATCGGCATCCCATAAGTGACATTCATGACTCAAATGTTTTGAACTTCATTCCGGTCGAGAATCCCTCTAGGATGGCCTTTATATGAAATTTTGAGTGTGACATTTATTTATTACTAGTAGGCACCTTATATATCATCGCCTGCGCCCTTCCGTTCCTGCCCTATTCAGCAGGAGTCTGACGAGACCGCTTTGAAAATAAGTATCCACAACCACAGAAGCCTCTTTGCGCTCATCGCGTCCATGTTGTTATGGACCGCGTCCTCGCCTCTTCTGAGTCAAGAATTCGAAGTCAGTCTAGAGATCAGCTCATCGCTAGGATCTGTGGGGGGCGGCATCACCAATCTGGAATTCGGAATGAGCGAAGGTGCCTCAGACGGGTTTATTCCTGGTGAAGACGAATATGCCAATCCAACCTCAGGGTCGGCCTCTTCAGAGTTTCACGCATGGATCGATCTCGACGGAGATAACTGGACGAGGTGTATCCTGTCTCCACAAGAATCCGACACGCTTGCTGTCATCAGCCTCGGGTTTTACCAGACGAATCCTATATTCCTTCAATGGAATCCCCTCGATATCCCGGAAACAGGGAATTTCCGCATAGAAGACGCCTTTGGTGGCTCTTTTCTGTCGATCGACCTCAGAGAACATGACTCTATCCTGATCGAGAATATCGCGCTGACCACACTCATCCTCCGAGTGACCCCGCCCTTAGCGGAAGATTTCATACGAGGAGACTTCAATCAGGATCAATCCGTCAACCTCGCAGACACCATCGCCACTCTGGAACACCTCTTTGGATTTTCCCAGACTGACGAAAACCTGACCTGCCCCAAAGCGGGCGACATCAACGACGACGGGGATCTCAATATCTCGGACCCCATTTTCGCACTCGCCCACCTCTTCAATGGGGGCCCTCCACCCGGGGAACCTTTCCCCACTTGCGGCACAGACTTCACCCCCGACGGGCTCACCTGCCAACAAAGCTGCCCGTAAATAACACCCCCGTTTGCATATTTACATCAATACGTAAATACGCATGCACCCAAAAAGCCCCAAGGTAGCCGAGAAAGGCACCTTAGAACCCCGTGTAAACAGGGACGCCCCACAGCATCATCCGAGCCGCCCCCGCAAGCCAGTTTGTATTTTTTAAAGAATACGTATTTCAGTGTTTATTTGTAAGCGCTTACAGATATACCTGTATTTTCATGCCTACAAGGGAATACATTCTTCCGTGGAGACGCCTAGCGCTTCTGGAGGGCCTCTATCCTGCCATGGGGATCTCTCGAAACACTCCCCTGGTCATTCGGTACAGCATAGTGCTGGGCCAGTCGATCCAGTTCTGTCGCCAGCTCTTTTTGGATCTCGGCGAAATCAGGATCTCCCGCACGATTCGTCATCTCGCCAGGATCATTGTCCAAATCATAGAGCTCCCACTCGTCGAGATTGTAGTAATGGATCAGCTTATACCTCTCGGTACAGACGCCTCTGTGCCGACGCACCATGTGAGCCGTGTTTCGATCCTCTAAGTACTCATAGTAGTGATAGTAGAGACTGTCTCGCCACGGAACGTCCCGCCCCAAAAGGAGAGGGACTAAACTCTCCCCTTGCATATCCTCGACGTCCGGCTGATCCGCAGAAACTCCTGCCAAATCCAGAAACGTCTGAGCGTAGTCCAGATTACTCACCAGGTGGTCATTCACGGAGCCCGCAGGAACAACACCAGGCCAACGCACGATCAGCGGCGTCCGGTAGCATTCCTCATACATAAACCGCTTATCGAACCAGCCATGCTCGCCGAGAAAGAACCCCTGATCACTGGAATAGATCACGATCGTCTCGCGATCCAAATCCATCGATTCCAGCGACTCCAACATGCGTCCCACGTTCTCATCCACGGCCTTGATACAGCGAAGGTAATCCTTGAGGTATCTCTGATATTTCCACTGAACGATTTCAGCCTCACTCATTTGCCCACGCGATGCGTCGAATGCCGCATTTTTGGGCTGATAGACCGATTCCCAAGCTTCAAGCTGAGCAGGATTCAAACGCCCCTGAGCGGACAACTTCAAATCATGAGGCGTCAACGTCGTGGCAATTTCCATGTCTTGTATCTGCGCCGCTGTCGTCCGAGTCGAATAGTTATCAAACAGATTATCCGGCTCTGCGATCTCGACATCGTCATAGAGGCCCAAATGTCGCGGCGCAGGCTACCAATGCCGGTGGGGGGCCTTGTGCTGCACCATCATCATAAAGGGGGCATCGGCATCCTGAACCCCTTCGAGCCACTCCAATGCGAGGTCAGTGATGATATCTGTGGTGTACCCTTCATGAATCCGATCAGCAAAACCCGCATCGTTCTCAGCAGGTAAACGCATCTTCGGATTGTAGTAGGGGCCTTGCCCGATCAATCTTTCGTAGTGATCAAACCCCGTCGGCTCTGACTTCAGGTGCCACTTGCCAAAAAGCGCAGTGCGATAGCCTTCCTCTTTGAGCAATTTAGGGAACGTCATCTGCGCCCCGTCGAATCGTTCTGCATTGGTCAAGACACCATTCAGATGGCTATGCTTTCCCGTCAAGATCACGGCCCGACTCGGCGCACAGATAGAGTTGGTCACCGCGCAGCGAGAAAAACGCATGCCCTCACTGGCCAGGCGATCGAGATTCGGGGTGATGTCTTCGGGAAATCGACTGCCATACGCACCGATGGCATGTGACGCATGATCATCGGTAAAGATAAAGAGGATGTTCGGTGTTTTCGAAGGCCGCGAGATCGGGAGTATCGCTTCCTTTTTAGGGAGCGCAGTTCCCGTGCAACCCAACATACTCAGCAATAATAAAGTGGAAACTCTACACAGCATGCGACTCCTTATGAGACCTAGAACGTGAGAACTCAACCGCCCCAGCCCAGCAATACACTCCAGCATCGAAGACACTTCCCTGCTTTTAAGAGGCTCTGATCAAGACTCGCCCACATGACCGACAGAAATCGTATTTACCGTATCACACTGCCATCGAGGTGGAATCAGCAAGATTCTATGAACAATAGGCTTCATAGAGCGGGTCGGAAACCTTCGCCACTGATCACTCGTGCCGAAGCTCTTCAAATAAGCGGAACGATCAAAGAGAAGCCGCCGATACTCAACACTATTTCCGCTCTTCACTCACGCTCTCTCTGTGGAGAGATGCCGGGGCTATCGTGCTGGCCAACCTCGCTTCGTTCTTAATTGGAGAAGTGTGGATGGCACATCGACAAATCCTGCAATAAAAGGACTCAATGAATATTGTCGACAGTCATAGCGGCAAGAAACTCAATCCTTGCGGATTCGGCAAACGGTGACCGCCAACAACCCCCCGGCTACAGGACCCACAAAGTAGATCCACACCATCTGAAGATCCTGGAGATCACCAGAAACCAGCGTAGAAACCAGAGCCGGTCCAAAACTGCGTGCCGGATTCATGGATGCGCCACTCCATGATCCTGCAAGTGCCACCTCGGCTGTCACCGTTAATCCGATGACGATTGCGGGCACCGGGCCTACCGCCCACCTCTGATCGATGATCCAAAAGATGACTCCCACAAGGATGGTGGTCAGTAACACCTCTAGCCACATACTGCCGAAGGTTCCCAGGCTTCCTGGCAAATTCATGCCGATGGAGGGCGCGTTGGGAAAGAGGTTTCGAATAACGACACTCGCCAATATCGCGCCGGAAAATTGCGCCAACAAGTAACCGGGCAATTGCCCCTTCTTCAACTTTCCAGCACGCACCATCGCCACTGAGACCGCGGGATTGATGTGGGCACCGGATGCCTTGCCAAAGATCAAGATCATGGCGACGACGGCGATTCCGGAGAAGAGCCCATCCAGCAGAGGTCCTATCGGTTCACCGAGACTCGCCAAAGTGCCGGCAGTGCTGGCACTGAGAACTAAGCCAAAGGTGCCAAAAAACTCGGCGACAGGAGCACGAAGTTGTAATTTCATGACGACAGTCTGTCCGGGTCACTGGAAAAGTACACCCCCAAAGTAAGCTCCATCAGCAACTTCCCTGCACCGCGAAATACGAATCGGAAATACTACGGCCAAAGAAAGACCCTCCTCGGCATCCTTGCCATACGAGGGAAGAGTGCTTCTTCTGACCCGTCCCATCTCAATACAGATCAACGATGAAGCGACTCTACATTCAATGTATCTTTAGCGTTTCTTGATCCTATGTGAACAGATTTTCATCACTTAAGATATCAACGTGAGCGAGGATACCTTTTCTAAGGAGGCCCTATCAAATCCAGCGAACAAGTCCAATCTGACGAATCATTGAACTCCCAAACTGATCGCTGCTACCACGGGGGTGCTTTTTTCAAAGCGATTGGCGAAGGGTTTGATCACCTCGAACGTCATCAACAGGTGATTAACGCAGATGTCCTCGACGCCTGGTTTCCACCGGCACCCTCTGTGATCGAGACTGTCACAGAATACCTACCATGGTTGGCTCGAACCTCTCCGCCCACACATAGCGAAGGACTGATCGAAACCATTTCCGAAAGCAGGGGAGTCCCACAAAACTGCGTTCTTCCTGGAGCCGGCTCGTCGGCCTTGATCTTCCTCGCTCTGAGAGAGTGGCTTACGCCAAGTTCAAAAGTATTGATGCTCGATCCTTCATATGGGGAGTACTCACACGTATGTGAACAAGTGATCGGATGCCAGGTCGATCGCATCGTCCTTCAAAAAACAGATCACTACCGTATCGACCTCGACCACCTCAGCCGGCAAATCCAAGCTGGATACGACTTGGTGATTCTCATCAATCCGAACAACCCATCAGGTCATCATATCGAGAAGAAGGACATTAAAGTCGTCCTAGAGCACCTTCCAGAAAACACTCGCTGCTGGGTCGACGAAGCCTATATCGAATATGTGGATGCGAGCGCTTCCATTGCAAAACCGTCAGCAACGACCTCTTCGCTTGAAACCTTAGCCGCGACCTCTGCCAATATTTTTGTCTGTAAATCCCTCTCTAAGGTATACGCACTCAGCGGAGTGCGTGCGGCATATCTAGTGGGCAACCCCGAAGACATCTCTCGACTTCGCACACTCACGCCACCTTGGGCCGTCAGTTTGCCGGCCCAACTCGCTGCGGTAAAAGCACTGAAAAGCCCTGAGTACTACAATGACTGCTATCAGAAAACTGATGATCTGCGACAACAATTGAGCACCATGCTCAGTGATAGCTATCCAGGAAGTACACAAATCGTAGGGGTTGCCAATTGGATTCTATGGATTCCACCCGTCAAAGATTCTGAGGTCGCCCCATGGGTCGCGCGATGTCAGCAACACCACTTATTTCTACGAACTTTCACTGATCCCGGTCATCCCCTCGGATCAGAAACGATACGCATCAGCGTTAAAGATCAGATGACTCAAGTACGTATGATCGAAATTCTGCAAGCCACCCAGCCCCAGCGATGAGCCCAAAGACTCTGCAAAACAATTTCAAATCCATACAGGTATGAGAACCCTCAAGACCCCATAAAAAAAAGAGTACCCACACAGCAACATATAAACATAAACTACTATTAATAATGAACTTACGTGAGAACTGCCGCTTCTTTACTCGTCAAAATTACACCTGTACAATAATGACGTCTGTTAATGGGTGATGCATCAGGATTTGAATCATCGTCACATTATTAACTAATGTAATCGTTACGTTTACGGTTCGTCAGTTGAATAAAAGACAGAGATGTAAAAGTGCGGACGGTGAGAAAAGGAAATCCCTCCTCGTTCACACTCAAATCATTTTGAGGGCACTTGTTTTTCATTTTTTGTTTGGGTTTCCACTGCTTTGAAAAGGGAGGGTCAAAATGACCAATCCAGAGAACATTTCCGACGCGGACCTTGAGGGTGTTGCAGGTGGCGTTAAAGGGTCGATGTCAGACGCTGAGAAAAAGAAGATGAAGATGAAGCAAGATGCTCAACGCAACGACACCAAGCCGTTTCCTGGCACAAAAGATACCAAGGCTGATCTCGACATTAGTGGAAAGTAGAAATACTTTTTAATGCTGGGAATGTGCGTTGACCGCTTTTTAGCCCAACACTCATTCCTAGGTCTGTTTTGGAATAGGAAGTCTTCAACAACTTCCTTTCATCAATAAAGGAACTGACTGTCTCAGCCTGCAACATGAGTTGAGACAGTCGGTTTTCTTTAATTTCACAGACCACGCTTTAATTTCACTGACCACATTGAGCTCGCCCAAGTACACGCAGTTTACTCAGGTACACGCAAGCATTGCACGGAAGACGACGAGGTGTTTCGAAATGCGAAATTCACTGATCATCCTTGGAGTGCTTGAGGATCAAGACATCGATTGGTTCGTAAGGGTCGGCAACAAGAACTCCTTGCAAGAGGGGGACTGCCTGATCGAAGAAGGTCAGCACATTGAATTTCTAGGCTTCGTTCTCGAAGGCTCGATCAAAGTGACCTCCCTTGCAGATACCGACAAAGTGCTGACGACTGTGTATCCCGGAGAGATCGTCGGAGAAGTTTCGCTTCTCGATTCGAGGCCCCCAAAAGTCACGCTACTGGCTCTCGAACCATCCGTTGTTTTAAAGATCTCTCGCTCAGTTCTGAACACAAAGCTTCAAAATGATAGCGGCTTTGCCAGTCGCTTTTACAAAGCCATAGGAGTTTGTCTGGCGCAGAGACTCATCCATCTCACCCAGACCTCGCTCACCATTAGCCATCTTCGCACTGCAGAATCACAAGAGACCGAAGGGGAGAACATCAGCATTGTTGACCCAGATGTTCTAGAGGCCCTTTCACTTGCAAGCCGAAGATTTGAATACTTGTTAGAGCGATCGATCAATGCTTGATCATTCGAAATAATATTATTTGCAGGAGGTCATTTGTCCGCCGATAAGCCTTCCCTGTTTCAGAAGAAAGCTCTGGAGCATATATCAACTCCGGAACAGCTGGACACGATGCTCCAGGTGCTCCCAAGAAGAAACTGGATCCCTGTCCTCGTTGTGGGATTGGGCATCGTCAGCTTCACGATCTGGTGCATCTTTGGCCAAATACCTGTAAATGTAAAAGCCAAAGGCATCATGGTATTTCCCGGGCGTGTCGTACCCTTGCAAAGTCACTCCCAAGGGCAACTCCTCAAGTTAAATGTCAGCCCTGGTGATTCGGTCACTAAAGATCAAGTCATCGGTGAAATATTTCAGCCTGAACTTCGGGAGCAACTCGACGTTGAAAAAGGCTTACTCTCAGAACTGAAAACGAAGATCGAACTGAATGAGCCGTTGAGGCAATTCACACTCGCCTCAGAAAAGTCTTTTATTGAAACCAAAAAAGAGGGCTACAAGAAACAAATAGGGACACATACCGAACTCGCTAGAATGCGACTTGAAGAAAAAGATCGATACATCCAAAAGCAGATCGATCAGATCAACACTCTTGAACAAGATCTCCAATCACTCAACAGTTATCTCACAAAGAAACTGACGGGCTTTGAAAGCCTAGCAGAAGATGAAATCTTTTCTGCTTACGATGAAGAACTTCAAGACACTCGACAGGAACTTCTGACCAACAAGGTTTCGCTCTCAGAGCTCCAGTTAAAAAAACATGAACTGGATTACCAGAAGCTTCAGTTTCTCGCAGAGCACCAAACCAGGCTCGACAATATCGAAGACCTCCGCAGAAAGCTGGAAGAACTAGAAGTCCAAGTCGCAAGGTTGGATCAGGCAGAGCTGACTGAAAAAACAAAACTGAATCTCGAACTCCTCGAAGTAGAAGGACGCATTCAGAGGCTCAATCAAAACCTCAACCACCAATCGGTGATTCGTGCACCCTACACAGGTAAGATTCTCGAGCTGAATATTGCAGCGGGACAAATCTTAACCCCAGGACAACAAATCGGATTGATAGAAAATGAGGGGGGATCAGATTCCCTCGTCGCCGTCGCCTATTTCCCTGTTCAGGACGGCAAAAAGATCTTCTCGGGAATGAAGACGCGCATCACGCCCACCACCGTCAAAAAAGAACGCTTCGGGAGCATCTTGGGAGACATCACAAGCGTCTCATCAATCCCTCGATCTACCGACTCGATTGCTTCCACTTTGGGTAATAAAGAACTCGCCCAAAGTCTAGGGACAGCAGGTGCCATGATCGAAGTACGCAGTCGACTCGCATCCTCCCCAAATACGACAAGCGGATACGAATGGTCTTCCGGCAAGGGACCCAATATCTCCATCACCTCCGGCATGACCGTCACAGTCGATGCGACGATAGAACACCGGAAACCGATTACATTCTTACTCCCGTTCCTCAAAGAAATGGGGGGGGAGTAATCCTTCATGTCGAAGTCTATGGGTAAAAGAGTCAAAACACCCACTGTCTTGCAGATGGAAGCAGTGGAATGCGGCGCCGCCTCATTGGCAATGGTGCTAGGCTACTATGGCCGCATCGAACCACTCGCAAAGTTGCGTCAAAACTGCGGCGTCTCTAGAGACGGCAGTAAAGCGGCCAATATTCTCAGGGCTGCTCGACGTTATGGCATGGAAGCCCATGGTATCAAAGCTGACGTTCCAGCTTTGAAATCACTCCAAATGCCCTGCATTCTGTTTTGGGAATTCAACCACTTCGTCGTCCTCGAGGGATTCAAAAAAAATGTCGCCTACATCAATGATCCCGCTATGGGACACAGAGTCATCCCTATCGCTGATTTCGAACGCAGCTTCACTGGAGTAGCGCTCGCGATGAAACCCGGCGAAGAATTTGAACGTGGCGGCAAAAACCTAGTCTTTTAGGCGCAGTATTGGAGCGCCTGACAGGTTCAGCACTTCCCATCGTGTTCTGCATCTTTCTCGGCTTCTTAATGGTCATCCCGGGAATCTTGTTTCCCGTGCTGATGCAAATCTTCCTCGACGAAATTATTTTGGAAAACAGATCAAGTTGGGCTCGTCCCATCATGACGGCGATGCTCTTTGCCATTCTGCTGAATTTAGGTCTGAAGTATCTACAGATGAATTCACTACGAAGACTCCGACTCAATCTGACGATTCGTCTTTCAAGTCAGTTCTTCTGGCACCTTCTACAACTCCCGAATGAGTTTTATGTGCAACGTTTTGCTGGAGAGGTCGCAAACCGCAGCCAGCTCAATCAAGACATCGCCACCAACATTTCGGGTCGCCTCGCTCAAACAGCCATCGATGTCGTCATGGCGGTTCTTTACCTCACAGTGATGCTCTACTACGACGTATTCCTCACCTGCATCGGTCTGAGCGTGGCTATCATGAACTTTTTCATCTTACGATGGATTTCTGTAAGCCGCATCGAAGCTTCAATGCGAGTTCTTCAAGAGTTCGGAAAAGCTCGCGGCACTGCCATGGCCGGTCTCCAGGGAATGGAGACCATCAAAGCCAGTGGCCTAGAATCGGGCTTCTACGAGAAGTGGTCGGGATACTACTCCAAGGCGGTCAATGCTCAGCAAGGCTTACAGGTCAGCAACACGTTGCTCATTTCTCTGCCTACTCTGCTCAGCACTCTCGCCGCCCTGCTCGTCATCATCATCGGCGGTTTCCGGGTGATCGACGGGGTCATGACCATCGGAATGCTCGTCGCTTTTCAATCTCTGATGGCCAGTTTCCTAGCACCCGTCGAAAACTTACTCGACCTCGGCTCAGAAATTCAAGAAATGCGGGGAGACCTTGATCGCGTCGATGACGTTTTAAAATATCCATACGAGCATACCGTCAACTCTGATTCAGAGAATTCGGGATCGGCAGACCAGGTCTTCCTCACCGGTGACATCCGCCTAGAGAACGTCACCTTTGGCTACAACGTTCTCGAGCCTCCTTTGCTCGAAGATCTCAACATGCACATCAAGCCCGGAGATCGAGTCGCCCTCGTTGGCGGCAGCGGCTCAGGGAAATCAACTCTGGCCAAGCTGATCTCGGGTGAACTCAAGCCGTGGAGTGGACAAATCTACTTCGACGGAATCCCTATCGACAGCCTCCCTCGCCATCTGTTCGTCAACTCCTTCTCATTCATCAGCCAAGAGATTCAGTTATTCAGCGGATCGGTCCGCGACAATTTAACTCTGTGGGATTCGACAGTGCCGGAGGAAGACATCGTGCAGGCATGTGAAGACGCCGCCATCCTCGACACCATCACCGCACTTCCCGGAGGCCTAGATGCTGACCTCATCGAAGGCGGCAACAATCTCAGTGGCGGTCAAAAACAGCGACTAGAGATCGCCCGAACACTGGTCCCCAATCCCACAATTTTGATTCTCGACGAAGCCACCAGTGCTCTCGATACTGAAACAGAACGGGTCGTGCTGGATCGCATGAGAATGAGGGGGTGTTCCTCTATTTTCGTTTCACACCGCTTAAGTACCATTCGAGACTGTACAGAAATCATCGTTCTAGAATACGGCAAAGTGGTCGTACGCGGAAATCATGAAGATCTATGGAACAGTGACGGAGCTTACGCACAACTCCTGAAACTGGATGACGAATTCTCGGAGGCCGCCACCTCATGAGTACACAATCCCAACTCCTCGAATCTCAAGGCTCCGTTCACCGACTCTCGGGACACCTATCGCATCTAGTAGTCCACCCCGATCGCTTTTGGATCGTTCTCGATGGTCAAGGAGAATTGATCACGACCGATGTGGTGGACTCTCTCTCCAGCGGACGTCGCCGTCCTCTCGGAGCAGTGCAAGCAGGAGACTTCCTCTTCCCTATCTCGACACCGTCAGGACAAAACAAACACTCCTGCATGCTCATTTCCCAAGAGTTTCTCAAGGTGCTAGAGGTGCCTCTAGAAAAGCTGTCGGAAGCCGCTTCCTCGCTTGATCGCAACCCTGCCGAATTAATCCAAGCTTGGTGTTCCAAGCTAGAACCGCTGCTCCACTTCGGTTCGTCACCTGCCCACTGCGAGCGTCTTCAAAAGGATTCCACAGTGGCCCTGTCACCCGGACACAAAGTGACACCCGCTCCCAATGAAAGCTTCTGGATATCTATCTCTCAGGGAGAAGGTCTTCTCAATGGCGAACAACCGGTTTCCTTTAGCGACTCGTTGGTATTACTCCCCAAAGGGTGTTGGCTCGAAGCGACCGACGATCTTAAGTTAGAAGTTCTCCCCTCTTCCAAAGTCGAAACCAAACAAGCCATCGAGCCTCTGCGCCGCTTGAACACCTTGATTCAGCAACGCAGAGACCAATCGCGCTCATCTGAAGATCAGCAAAACCTCGATCGAGTCAAACAACGGGAGACGATTGAAGAAAAGAATTCTGAACACGCTCTCGCCAAATTGGCTTCTGTTCTCAATCCGCAAGTTGCACTTCAAAATCCTGGAGAAGATCTCTACTCGGTGATGAAGACGGTGGGTGCTGTGAAGGGGATCGAAATCCTTCCCATGGCCGAGTCCACCGATTTGGAAACTCTCGGCGATCCCGCCGAGGCCCTCACCCGCGCTTCCCGCATTCAACATCGCAAGGTGATGTTCCGCGGTGAATGGTGGAAGATGGATGTCGGCCCCTTGGTGGGCTACCTGCAAGAAGACGATCGTCCCGTGGCGATCCTTCTCGACAAAAAAGGCCGCTATAGAATTCACGATGCTCGTGACGGGTCGCAAACTCTCGTCAACAAAACCACTCAAAGCTTGCTGAAAAAGCACGCTCTGGTGCTGATCCGGACTCTAAGCGAAGACAAAAACAAACCGTTTGATCTGATCGCCTTCAGTCTCAAGAACAAGTTCCCCGATATCATATCATTCGCTTTAGCAGCCCTATTCCTGACCGTTCTAGGAATGCTCTTCCCGCAAGCGATGGCCATCATTCTCGATAACGCCATTCCTAACTCGAATCCTAGGCTCCTCTTCGAATTGGGGGGAGCACTGCTCGCGGTCACTTTGGGAATGACTCTTCTCTCCATCTTCCAATCCTTCGTTTCACTTCGATTGTCGGTCGCTACAGATTTCGAATCCCAATCAGCGATCTGGGACAGAATTCTTCGCCTGAAGACTTCCTTCTTCTCTCGGTATTCCACCGGTGATCTTCTGCAACGTATTTCAGCAGCACATGCGATCAGCGAAGAATTCAGCGGTCCCACAATGCTGACCCTGATGACATCTTTCATGGCACTGCTCAATGTCATCTTGCTCTTTATCTACAATGTCAAACTCGCCGTCATCGCCATCGGCATCGCCATCACAGTAGCCGTGGTCACCTTCTTTGGAGGTGTATTTATCCGTAGGCATGCTCGAAAATTGATGGAGGAAGAAGGAGAGCTCTTCGGTTTCGAAGTCCAGTTGATCAGTGCCGTCAGTAAGTTGCGGGTAGCCGGCGCCGAACGCCGCGCCTTCGCACTTTGGATGGAACGCATCGCCGGACAACTGAGCCTCTCTAATAAGGTTCAAAGAATCGTCGATAACCTGACCCTCTTTAACAGAGCGATCCCCATGCTCAGCACGCTCATCCTGTTCATGCTGGCGATGCCTTTGATCACAGCCCCGGCTTCAGGAACCTCCGCTCTTTCCATCGGTGTGTTCCTCGCCTTCAACGCTGCACTGGGCATTTTCCTCGGCGGGGCACTGACATTGAGCAACACGATTGTCGAGTTCCTCGATACAACAGTTCTCGCAGACCGTATGCAGCCTCTCCTCGACGCCGAGATGGAAACCACCTCCTCAAGTGTCGATCCAGGAAAGCTCAAGGGTGAAATAGAACTCTCCAGAATCCATTTCCGATACTCTCCAGAAGGCCAAAAAATACTCGAAGACGTCACCATTCACGCCAAGCCGGGTGAACTCATCGCATTGACAGGCACCTCCGGTTGCGGAAAGTCGACACTTCTTCGACTGATGCTGGGTTTCGAAACACCGGAAAGTGGCGAAATCAGATTCGATGGTAAAAACATCGATTCCGTCGATGCCACCGCCGTGCGACGCCAACTCGGTGTGGTTCTGCAGTCAGGGCACCTCAGCGCAGGGTCCATCTTCGAAAACATCACTGTCGGTTCCGTTTACTCGATGGAAGAAGCATGGGAGGCCGTAGAGGAAGCAGGCATCGCAGAAGACATTCGCGAAATGCCGATGCAACTTCACACCGTCATCAGTGAAGGCGGAACCAACCTTTCAGGGGGCCAAAGACAACGCCTGCTGATCGCTCGCGCCCTGATCCGCAGACCCAAAGTCTTATTCCTCGACGAAGCCACAAGCGCCCTCGACAACAAAGCCCAGCGGATCGTCAACGACAGTCTCAACCGACGAAAAGTGACGCGTATCGTGATTGCCCATCGACTCAGTTCGATTCGTGAAGCCGATTGCATCTATGTTCTCGACAAAGGTCGGGTCATCGAAAAGGGCACCTACGATGAATTAGCAGCGGCAGAAGGTGTCTTTGCCGGACTCTTGGCGCGCCAAACGACTTAATAGAAAGACACTCCAAAGAAAGACCTAGAGAAGACGTCTCTATAGGCTCATCTCAATTCCCTTGCGCCTGAATGAGTCGTAGATCTGCAGATCTGAAGAGCAACTGGATACAAAAAAACCGCCCGGGATCTAAGAGACCCAAGGCGGTCGGATAACATTCTGAGTGTGGGCTCTTCATGCTTCTCCATTATTTCTTTCCAACACCAATTCGATCCACAGTAAGGCTTCAAAAAACTATGAAATCGAATGGTCATGAGTGTAATGAGAACCCAGAGAAGTTCTACCCACCATCGAGTCGAAGAATAGAGGAACAGTACTTCTAACATTGACCGCTGGGTCATCCTTGACACTTCCGTCAAAGTCTTTAAGGCCTTGGTTGTCAGATATCGGGTATCTCAGCGAATCAGGTGCGAAGACTTCCAACACCCCATCACAAACAACGATACCTGTCGATCCGTACGCTCTTGCCCTTAAAGGTGGCTTGCGG
>JAACCY010000144.1 GCA_009937185.1 Planctomycetia bacterium | reverse complement strand
GAAATTGAGTTGGAAATTGAGTTGGAAATTGAGTCGGACGCCTGAGAGGCCGCTGATTTACTGTGCCCTTGCTGGGGTGTTTTTTGTTGGAGGGTGGGTTTTCTGGGGAAGGTCTTTGCCTGCTTCGGAGGGTTCAGGGCCGCTGACGCCGTGGATAGTTGCCGCATTATTGTTGTCATTGCCGATGTTTATTGCCGCCGCGTTATTGCCACGACTGCCTATGAAACAAGCCTTGGGTCTCGTTTTTACAGGAGCGGTTTTAGTGAGAGCGGTGTTGCTGCTGCCGGATTCTGTTTTTAGCGATGATGTGTGGCGTTATCTGTGGGATGGCGAAGTTCAGCGACAAGGGCAGTCGCCCTATGGCGTAGCGCCCTCTGACCCTGCTCTCGATGCTATTGCAACAACACCGCATGGGCAGGAGGTTCGCTCTCGAATCAATCACGCAAATCTTCCGACCGTTTACCCCCCCATCGCTCAGTTGTCTTTTCGTTGGTTTGCTTATCACGAATTGGGATGGCGCATTTTTATGGTGCTTGTCGATTTATTGATCGGCATTCTTCTCGCGCGCCATTTGATACAGACAGGAAGAGATCCATCCCGAGTTGTTTATTGGGCATGGCACCCGCTTGCCATCATCGAGTGCACCAATGGAGCACATGTGACGGTTCTTGCGGTATTGGGGTTGGCCGTGTCACTCCTTCTTCTCGAGAAAAGACATTTAAAATGTTCCGCGGCTTTTCTCGCCGCTGCAGGTTCTACGATGTTGATTCCTCTGGGGGCGACTTTCATCTACTGGCAGCATGCGGGTTTCAAGATAGTTGCTCTGATGGGAACTGTTTTTATAGGTTCGCTGCTGTTGTATCCCGGGTTGTTTTCGACGGGGGCTTTATTCGGCCTGCAGAGTTATGCCGGTTCGTGGTATTCGGGGGGGTTGCTCCTAGAGCCTGTGGGTCAGCTCTTGGGCTTCGACGCCACGGTGAGCGCGGATCCGGCCACGGTGATTTTACGAGTCTTCTTGGTCGCTCTTTGGGTCTTGGTGGCATGGAAGGTAAGAGGTTTGGAGACGTGGAAAGCCACTCGGCTTCTGATGTTGGCGTTCGTGCTCCTGACCCCCACTCTTCATCCTTGGTATGCCCTATGGTTGCTACTTCCGAGTGTCGTTTCGCCGAGTCGAGGCTGCATTTTATTATCACTCACTGCGCTATTGAATTACCGAGTGTTGGATAGCTGGAGGCTGGAAGGCATATGGGAGTTTCCGCCGGGAACCCGATTTCTCGTCTTCGCGTTGCCGTTGCTGGTATTGATCAGGGATGGGTGGTTTCAGAGATCTCGGGCTTTCGCCACTCCAGCACCATAACTATTGCAACTCCAATAACGATGTGACTGTCTGCTAAGTTGAAATTGGGCCACACGTATTCGGTGTTTCCCCATTTCACTGACCATCGAATAAAGTCACGAACCCCGCCAATCACCCAACGGTCATAAAGATTGCCCGCGGCTCCTGAGGAGATGGATGCCAGCGCGATAACGAAGAGATAGCTGCTCGATCGAAATGTGGCCCAGAAGAAGCACAGAGGAAGAGCCAAGACAGAAACCCCGATCAGCAACCAAGGAGCCCAGGCGAACCAACCATTGAAAGCTCCAAGATTGAGGGCGGCTTCCAACGCACATCCTGGAAACAGCTCGTGGATGGGAGAGCGGGTCACTGCGGGAAATCCGGATGGCGTGGTGAAAATGGAAACATCTAGGAACTCGAAGGCCGCCGATTTCGTCCATAAGTCAGCAGCTAGAAGTGTTCCACAGATCAGAATAAAGAGCAGGGCGGCGTGCGTTCTGTCCGGAGTTCCTGTGAGTGGGGCGACTGGGTTGCCCCCGACCGGGGAAATCGACCCCTGATCATCGAGTTCTCCGGTCGGCTTTTGTTCCGGAGCAGTAGGTGGAGAGTTCGGGTCTTCGGTATTCATATTATTATGACAACCGGAATCGAAGGATCTGTCGAGTCCTGTTTTGCTTTGATCGCCTTGAATGTTCCTAAAGCCATAGAACGGATGGAGCCATGACCTCTTTAGTATCGGGTTTGAGTCATAAGGGATTTGTTCTGTTGGCGATTTCTGTTGCGGGATTGCTGTCACTCACGCTTGAAACCGGGGCCACCCTGACCGATCGCCAGCCTGTTCCTCGCGGCCGTTTGAGCGGCGAAGAGGCTCAATTGGTGCGACTGTTCGAGAAGTCTGCGCCCTCAGTCGTCAATGTTCGTACCAGTAAAAAAGTTCAGGGGCTTTTTAATCGGGATGTGTTCCAAGTACCTTCGGGAATAGGAACAGGTTTCATCTGGGACCTCGACGGCCACATCGTTACAAATTATCACGTTGTCGCCAATGCTAGCGGTGGGATTTCTATTGTCTTCAGCGATGGAACCTCCGCAGAAGCCACCGTTGTTGGGTCTTCTCGCGCCAAGGATCTAGCAGTTCTGCGCATCGAAGATATTCCAAAGGGCACGGATCTGATTCCGTTAGGGACCAGCGGCGATTTGAAAGTGGGGCAAAGTATCCACGCCATCGGGAATCCATTTGGTTTGGATCAGTCTCTCAGTCGTGGAGTGATCAGTGCATTGGGGCGCGAGATTCAGTCCATTCAGGGCACAACGATTCACGATGTCATCCAGACGGATGCTGCCGTCAATCCAGGCAATTCAGGGGGACCACTCCTGGATAGTTCGGGCCGACTGATCGGAGTGAATACAGCGATCTATAGTCCTACTGGAGCCAGTGCTGGTATTTCATTCTCGATACCTGTGGACACGGTATTAAGGATTGTTCCAGACCTGATTGAGCATGGAGAAGTGAGAAGACCTGTCTTAGGTTTTGTCCCCTACAACGGCAGCAACGCTTCTCGATTTAAGGGAGTGGTCGTTGTTAGCGTCGATGGTCCCTTGCAGGATCTGGGCGTTCAGGGGGTAGAAGAGGGTGAGGTTCGCGACATGATCGTGGCGATCGATGGACGAGAAACCCCCTCACTTGGACACCTGTTATCTATTCTCGAAGACTACCGACCCGGAATGGAGGTCGAGGTGGTGCTTGAACGTGATTCTGAGACACGCTCTTTTAGGACTGTATTGCAGGCGCCGCCATCCTGAAGCTTTCCGAAGATCGAAGCGGGGAGGCTTTGACCCCTCCCCGCCTTTCGATATCCTGTTTGGGGAAGGAGGGTGGATGTCTACTGCTCAAGATACTTTGGAAACACTGCGTCAGGGCAATGCGGCTTTCATTCATGAGGTTGCATCTTCGGGCGGGGTCATCTCGATACCGACTCCCGATCACGGAGTAGTCCCCCCACAGAAGCCGGTGGCTGTCGTCTTGTCTTGTGCCGATTCAAGAGTCCCCCCAGAAGTCATCTTTAAACAAGGTTGCGGTAAACTGTTTGTTCATAGAGTTGCGGGGCACGTTCTTGATACGCATATGTCAGAAAGTATTGAATTTGGCTGTGCAGGTTTAGGCGCAAAACTGGTAATAGTTTTAGGTCACCGAGACTGTGGAGCGATCAAGGCGACATTAGGTTACCCCAAGGGAAATACAGAAGACTTTCCTTATTTAGAGACAGTCCGGGAATCTATTCGTCCCGCGGTAGAGTCGTGCCAACAAGACTATGATTCTGCAAGTGACAAAAACGAGGTTATCAATGTTGCTGTTGATCAGCATGTGCTGGCGACCGTAAAAGAGGTTCGCGAAGTCAGTGCAGGATGGGGAAGCGACGTCGAAGTTGTCGGAGCTGTCTTTGATATTTCTTCAGGCGAGGCTGTATTTCTTAACGAATAATTTCTTAGCGAATCATACGGCTCTGTAGTTATTCAGAATCAAGTTACCAGGTCTTGTGCGTATTTCTGTATTTCACTTAACACTGCTTGCTGAAGTTCTTCTCCCTCTGCTGGGCATTCATTAATAAACTTTTGGAAGTGATCCGAGGCGGTGTAGAGAGGCATCGAATTCATATCGACGCTACGGATAAATGCGCCTGTTTTCCCCAACACCTGCCGAACTAAATGAGGGAGGCGAACTCCCTGGGTGGCAAGGCAGTATCCATGGATGAGAATCGAGGCTTGTAATTCAGCAGGACACTTTTCTTGCATCATGTGAGCAACGAGGTCGCCGGGTCTGTCGAGAATGGTTTCGGAGTTCGCTTCATCGATGACGACAAGATGGCCGTTGATATCGCCAACCCAATTCATCTTTTCGATCATTTAAGGCTCCAGTCGTTTTATTGTATCGGGATTTTATCTGTTTCGAGACTATCGGTGAACCGGTAGAGCATCAATCGGGATGAAGAACTTCACCTCTTGAAAGGGTGGAGCTTACCCATTCAAAGGCCTCAGCGTCGGCTGCTTTTTGGTCCTCACTTCGACGCGATAGAGTTCGTAGTGGCATCGCCATGCGTACGTTCCCTTCGAAAGCATCTCCATGCCTCTCTAGGAATGCCCAGTAAAGTTTTGAGATGGGGCAGGTCTTTTTGGGGTGAAAAGAACACTTCTGGCAATGATCCCCCATTTTTTGGATGTAGGGAGTGCCTGAAACATAAGGTTTAGTCATCATCGATTCGCCAACTGCGAATGTACCCATGCCGAGAACGTTGGTTTCTACCACCCAGTCATAAGCATCGACGAATGCCACGTGAAACCAATCCGTCAGTTCTCTGGGATGGATGTCGAGTAGGCTGGCGAGGTTTCCGAGAATCATCAGTCGGGGGATATGGTGAGTCCAGGCGTCTTCCATCACTGCGGTAGTGGTCGCATCGAGGCAGCGTAGGCCGCTCTCTTCCCCCCAAAACGCGGGAGGAAGAGGGCGTGTTTGTTGAAGGCGATTGGGGTGCTTCTCATCGTCGTCATTCTGTGGAATGTCAGCGGATTCGGGATAGGTTCCGTTTTTGTAATCCCCCCACCGAGCATCTCTGCATGGTGCAGAAGTTCTCGGTACATCAAGAGAGCGAAAACCGTCGGTAACTTCGTGGATATGGTGCATATATTCGCGCCAGACGAGTTGCCGAATCAGGCCTTCCCGACTGTTGAGGGGGGCTGAGGATTCGAGGGCGATGGTCAAAATCTCTTCAGGTAAGACTCGGTGAAGATGCATCAGGCTTGCAAGGCGAGTGTGAAAGAGACCCCGTGAGTCTTCACTGAAGGCATCTTCGTAGGGGCCAAACTCTGGAATCACCGATCGGGCAAAATCGAGAGCTTGCTGTGCTTGCTGGGCGGTGGTCGGTAGTTTGCTTAGATCGATGTTGCCGGGGTGATGGGGAAAGTGCTCCATGACCATGGCGGTCACCTCTTTGTCGATGGTATCGACTTCGAAGATCGGGTCGCTGGGAGCGGGAGGTGTTCCTTTCCAAGGCTTACGGTTTTCTCCATCGTGACTGTACTTTCCGCCTTCAGGAGAGCTGTTCTCCATGAGAACTCCCGAGATTTTGCGGAAATGACGGTAAAAAACATCCATTCGAAATGGAGGCCCATCTCCGACGCTTTGCAAAAACTCTTCGCGGGTGGTTAGCCAGCCACCGTGCTCATGTTCCAGAAGAAGGCCTTCCGCGATGGAGGTTTTCAGTTGCTGGCGGATTTCCAGCTCCGGAGAACGCAGGACGTGGATGGTTCCGATCTCTTGGACCAGATCGGTTAACGCTCTTCCATAATCGTCTTCACTGACGAGATAGCGAACCGGATGCCCCTCCTGTTGAGCCTCGAGTGCGCGGTGTCGAAGATTGGACAACAGGAACGCCAGTTTTTGACGGTGATAGGGGCGCACATTTCCGCGCTGTTTCGATTCAACAAAGATCAATCCCGTTTCTTCGGGGGGTTCATCTGCCCATGGATTCAGTTGCGAATGCAATTGATCATGGGCAACCCAAAGCCACCTCTTTGGCTTCAGGGAAGAATCATTGCGAAGAAGAGAAAGGAACAGAGAAGACATTATGGCACCTTGATCTGACTCCATGATGTCATCTCTCGCCTGCAAGGGTGTGTGGCCTTGCAGGAATAGGGCTCGGTGGCGTGGGGCTCTAAGGCCTCATGGGTTTGGAATTGTGGCCGGCTTAAGGGTTACTCGCCGTCTTCCCCTGGGTCGCCATCGGTAAGGCCCGCACCTTGATCATCCTCTGCGATTGCAGGTTCTTCCTCTTCATCCCTGGAGCCGAGATTGACTAGGAAATATCCCAGAACTAGTTCGAGGGGGGAAGAAAACCGCCAGACCACTTCTGGCAAGGTGATGCCGAGGCTTCCCCAAAGATCAAAGCCCGCATAGGACCCGATGAGATCGACAAGCCCGAAAGCGATGATCAGGTATCCAGCAATTTTCATGATGGTTTCCCCTCCTGTTAAGAACAGTTATCAGAAGAACTGTAGTTATAATTATATAAAATAATAACTACAGTTCCATACTTAACAAATTAAGAGATTTTCAGGAGCGCGGGTCTCTTACTCTTTCGGTGTATTTTTCAACTGGATCATGCGTGTGTGTAGAAGGAACGGATCTCTGCGATCCTTCCAGGATTCGACGACGGCTTCCAAGGTCTCTTTGACTTTGTCTGTATGTACTTCTTTGCCATTCCACTCCACGTAGATCTTGTTTTTCTCTTTGAGCAGTTT
>JAACCY010000143.1 GCA_009937185.1 Planctomycetia bacterium | reverse complement strand
GCTACGCCTTTTTTATAAAGCCTCATGAAAAACATGGATTTATAGAAGAAACTCGGAGAACTCGCCAGCAAGGGGCCGCTCTTACTTTCTGAAAGTACCAGGTCGCTAATAAATTGATCGACCGATTCATACCGACGACTGGACTCAATCGAAATCGCCTTCTGGCAAATCAAATTCAACTCAGCGGGAATCTGCTCGGTGCAATATCCTTCTCCCCTTATATGACTAAATTTTACAATCTCGGTGGGATCAAGAACGAACTCTTCATTGATCTTTTTCAGCATCAACGATTCCGGGATTCCTTTCATTCTTCCATGGGGAGGAATCCCTGTTAAAGCGAAATAAAGCACCCCACCAAGAGAATAGATATCTGCGAGCACAGAGTCACACTCGGACAAACCACTGGCTTGCTCTGGACTCATATAGTCCCAAGTACCTATTCCCGATTTCCTTCCGGTGACTGTCGAAAACTCATTGAGTGGTTCATCGACGGCCTTCGCCAATCCAAAATCGATAACTTTGACGACAATTTCTCCCGTGGAATCGTCAATCATTAAATTTTTCGGCTTTATATCTCTATGAACAATTCCTTTAGAGTGCGCATGACTCACACCCATGCATGCCAATCGAATCGCTTCGATTCGAGAATCTAATGAAGGGTTTGAATCGGCAATCCAATCGGAGAGTGGCGTTCCAGAACAGAACTCCATGACAATATAGGGAAGTCCCTGCACTGTGGTTCCGACTTCATAAACCGACGCAATATTTGAATGATTACACCGAGCCAGAGCCTGTGATTCAATTTCAAAACGAGAGACCACCTCTTTACATGCGAGGTTTGAGCGTATGACCTTAATCGCCACTTCTCTGCGAAGGCTTCCTGCCTGGCGATATTTATAGACCCGTCCATAGCCTCCCTCTCCAAGGAACTGAAGAGGTTCGAATCCATCTATTTCAGGTATTTCAGGTATTTCAATGTTCGTCTCAGATTGCACGATTGCTCGCACCTTTCGGGCTCTCGGAAAATCTTTGCTGCGATCATATTATTTATTGAGTCATCAATCGCTGAGTTTTACTTAACTATTCAAATTTCACCATTTCAATTATCCGCATTCTACTCGACGACCAAAAGGCTTCCCCATTTCTTGACTCACAATTTATAATGAAGACTGTAATGACTCAATAACACTATATTAGTGCTCTGGAGGTGAGAAAACCCGTTGTCTTACGAGAAAGTCAATATGTCGAGGATCGACCTATTTCCCCTATCGCATGAAGTCCACCTTCGCCAGACGGATATCTTAATAATTTTATCCGGAGATACTTCATGGGTTTGTTCAAAATATAAAGCGCCTGAATAGAACCATTATGAATACGACGTCGAACTTCTTTATGAAGGGATGGTACTCAGCGAAGTTTTTCGCTGCTACGAACTTATCAACCAAAAGCGAATCTTTGAGCTCAAGCCGCACCATTTTGTTGAATACTTGCCGGAATCTTTGCCAATAACCGATCAAGCCCCGGTCCCTTTCTCTGAACACTGACGCTGTCACCAGCGAACTCGAAAATTGGATATGACCCCTTCGCCTGATCATCCGCATTACAGTGGACAAACAAACGGATGCCTCGCTCCTTGGCAAACGTGAGCGCACGCTGTCGATCGGTAATAGACCCTAGGGGGTCCCCACTCAAATTTGCACTGGTACACAGCAACGAACTCACCCTGCGGCCACCCCAGAGATCAAGATCGACTTCGTCTTGAAGACGATCTTCCGCATGGCAAAACAGACTGCGGTGGACTCCGTCTAAAATCAAACTTTGATGAGTCCCATTCCTCAGAACTGGTGATTCGAAGTCTTGATCCGTGAATGCTGCCCTCACAAAGGCACCCTGCATTTCTTCAAGTTGTCGGATTCCTTGAAAATATGACGGCAACGCACCAGGTCTGACCTGCTGAAGAAATCTCTCAGCCCTGCCCATCACCGTACCGTAGTTTTTGCCATCCAAACGATCCTTCAGATGATTCAACTGGGAAACACCTTGCTGATGGGGAGCAGCAACGAGGGTGTAAACAGTAGGCAGTTGCAACAATACCGCTTCGTGCCTCACATGCTCAATAATGGTCTCGATGGCATTCGGATCTTCAATGTGAATCTGCTGCATTATTCGACCTCTTTCATCAAAGAAGAGCGACTCATTTGTAGAAGGCTTCCTCCGCCGGGTATATCCAATGAAATATTAAGACTTTCCAAGATCGATCTCAAAGTCGCAGTAGCCGCAGACAGGACTGGAAGACCCGTTTCGTCTTCCACTCTGGGAATCGCCTCCAGTGAAGGCATCTGAACACAAGCTGAAATAATCACGGCTTCTGCCTGCGCCAGATCTAGGCCTCTGGAAATCTCCACTAGGTCTTCGGGATTTCTTCGCCCGACTTCAAGGTTGTCGGCGATTTCTAATGAGATCGAGTCAACCACTTCGATCCCCGCTCCTTCAAGACACTCTACAACTAATGCAGTCAGTGGCTTCATATAGGGAGTGATCAACGCAACCCTTCGGACTCCCAATGTACGAACGCCGTCAATCAATGCACCGGCACTCGTAATCATTTCAGCAGAGGCCTGTCCTGACTTGAGAATCTGAGTTAACTTCTCCCCGATTTCTGCTGCGAACTCAGGCCCCTCACTCATGACAGCAACGAGGCAGGCGTAAGCCGCCACATCGACAGCAGCATCTGATAACTCCTCAGCACAGCGATCCGCTTGGACATTCATCTGTCCCAACTCCTCGAGGCTGACTTTCTTCATCCGCATTCGAGAAGCATGAAATGTAAAACGGTGTCCCTGCCCGATCACTCGGCGAAGCAATTCTGGGATCTCCGTCTCCATCGTGGTATTGGAACTCGGCACAACCATACCAATTCGGTGTGTTGAAACAGGAGTATCGGGTGTGACTCGTACCTTCAAACGAGGGCGATAGCGGTTCAATGGCTTCACAGGACCTCCCATTCACTGGGTCACTCAAAAACTGAGAGATCAACTCTCTATTTCAGGAATCCGATCTTCAAACCTCTTCGGACCGCGAATTTACGGGTTTTTCTGTAGATTGAGACAAGCCTGTTATCCGGCTAGTCTGATCTCTGGGAGGTCTAATGGCGCAGAAACTGTATCTAGGAATCGATGTGGGTACCCAAGGGGTAAAAGGAGTGGTGATAGATCCACAGGAACAACCCTGTGTCATCGCTAGGGCCAGCAAGCCCCTCGATTTGATCTCGGGGCTTCCGGCAGGAGCTGCTGAGCAGCATCCGGAAGATTGGTGGAGTGCTGTTGTAGAGGTCGTTCAAAAACTGATGGCGGCCCCGTCCGTCTCCCCCTCCAGTATCGCCGGAGTCGGTGTCAGCGGCCAACAGCACGGATCCGTCTTTGTCGACTCCGATGACCAGGTGATCCGGCCCGCAAAACTGTGGTGCGATACGAGCACCTCTCAGCAAGCGGCAGAGTTGACCGAAAAAATTGGGCGCGCTGTTCCTGTGGGCTTCACCGCTAGCAAGGTGACATGGCTCGCCCACCATGAACCGGAACACTGGCAACGTACCGACGGTGTTCTATTACCCCATGATTTCATCAATCTTCGACTGACGGGTGACCGCACTATGGAAGCCGGCGACGCTTCCGGAACAGGTTGGTTTGATGTCCAAAATCGCTGTTTTGATAACTCTGTAGTTTCCGCCGTCGATCCAAATCTCGGGAGCAAACTACCCCGGCTTCTGGAAACCGGCGAACCCGCTGGTCGAGTCTGCTCCTATGCAGCACAGCTGTTAGGAATCCCTGAAGGAATCATCGTCTCTCCGGGTGGCGGAGACAACATGATGAGTGCTATCGGATCAGGTGCCACCCGGTCCGGAGTCGTGGTCATGAGTCTCGGAACCTCTGGTACCGTGTTTACTCGTACCGATCATCCGGTCATTGATCCAGAAGGATTGATCGCGCCCTTTTGTTCCAGTGACGGAGGCTGGTTACCCCTGTTGTGCGTGATGAACTGCACCAATGTGACCGAGGAAATTCGTAATGCCTATTTCCCAAATGACCCAGATGCCCTTCAACGACTGACCGACCTCGCGGCAGAGGTCGTACCTCGTTGTGGAGGAGTCGAATTCGTTCCCTTTATTCATGGGGAAAGAGTGCCAGATCTCCCCCACGCCACCGGGACCATCACCGGGATTCGCCCGGGAGGCCTCGCCCCAGGAGTCATCTTCAGAGCTGCGCTGGAGGGGATCACTGCGAACCTGTGCTCGGGAGTGGCGCGCATGAAACGCCTCGGTGTGGAGATCGACACTCTGCGATTAGTCGGAGGTGGATCGAAAAATCTACTCTGGCGGCAAATGATCGCCGACACTCTTCAAGTCCCCATCACTCTGCCAGAAGAACCTGAATCGGGGGCCCTTGGTGCAGCACTCCAAGCGAAGTGGAGCCATGAACGGGGTGAAGCCCCCAACCTGAGTTGCGATGCCATTGCCAGCGATCGAGTTCCGCTCAAGACTCATGTGATCGAACCCACCCGATCCTCTACCTGAATCAACTCCAAATGTTTGTTCAGCTGACGGATCCAGGGAAAATGGAGTCGGAAAATGGAGTCATAAAGGCAAAGAGATCAAGCTGAGCCATTTCCTTGGAACTATGCCAATGAAAAACAGCACACCCCGAGAAGGTCAGAGTTCCCACAGAATGGCGTGCGCCGTCAGGATCGAGATAAATCACCTCGTACTTCCCCTTCAGATCACCCGGAAGGGTGAGGCACGAAAATGCCGCTCACACATGCAGAGATTTCAAACTGAAACGTACACTCTAACTACATTGGATCAGAAATCCTGCGTGCGTCTCCGAGGGTTCCAGTGAAAAGACTCTAAGCACCCTCTCTCAGGGAACCCTGTGCAGAGTCAACTCAGTCCCTAACTGATCGGAGATTTGTCCCTTGATCACCATCTGATCGCGATCTACGACCTGAATGCGACCCCGAGCTTCGACTTGACCGATTTGGGTTTTGACACCGAGACCGTCGCCGAAGATCGCCGTCAACTCAACATGCCCGGAGTAAATAGCGGGGCCGACCTGAGCAATATAACTTCCATCCCGGTAGACTTGCAGTTCCACTTGGGGTTCCATCGCCGCCACCACCTTACGGGTCAGTTGAGCCACCCAGGTCATCTTCCCGGGAGCACACTCTGCTGACGCTTCCTCTTTAGGTTGCACCTGACTCTGCCATTTCCCAACCGCATGAAAATATGTCGATTGGGCAGCACACCCCACGGACAAAGTCGGAATAAGAAGCACTAATCCAGCAATACCCAGTCCTGAGAGTTTCTTTTGAGTGCTCATCTTTGCTCCTTTCAAGGGGGTGAGGTCAACGCCATACCCTTGAATCCCGTTCCCGGAGGCGAACGGACCCAAAAACCCTGCCCAAAATCAGGAAAGAAAGCCCTAGAGGGTAAATACCCTCTCCACTCGTGTGCTCAACACCCCTATCCTGACCATGAATAAGATGTGTCAGTGACTTCATCACTCCTCACATCGACTCATTGGAGGCACTCTTGATACTGGCGCAGAGCCCCATCATACGAACCGTCATGCTATGCCTTTTGTATTTTGCTCAAGGCTTTCCCTACGGATTTGTACTCTATTCCCTCCTCACTATTTTTCTCGACTCCGGTTACGAACGAAGTGAAGTTGCGATCATCTCTGGTTTCGCACTACTCCCTTGGAGTTTCAAATTCATCTGGGGCCCCATGATCGACTCCTTGAGATGGCCTTCCCTAGGGATTCGTCGTCCATGGATCTTGTTTGCTCAATTGGGAATGGCCTTCACGCTACTCATCAATGAGCGCACCGGAGACCTCAGCAACCTGTCTCCCGACGGCACCATTACTGTCTCTCCCTGGCTGGTGAAATTCTTTAACCAGATTCCGGGAAGCAATATTCCTGAAGGCTCAGCAGAGATGAGTACCCTTCTTTTTGTAGCTGGTTTGTTTTTTGTTCATAACTGCTTCGCTTCTCTACAAGATGTTGCAACCGATGCACTCGCTGTTGATATTCTCGAAGAAAATGAACGCGGGCGAGTCAACGCATTCATGTGGGCATCTAAGCTACTGGGTACCGCGGTGGGTACTTATGGCGGAGCAGTTTTGATTGACAACTATGGACTCAACTTCACTATTCAAGCTCTTGCTGGAATGGTGCTTGTGATTGCATTTTTCGTCCTCTTGATTCGCGAGCGAGAATGTGAAAAGCGTTTCCCTTGGTCTCACGGAAGAGCGAATGACCTTTCTACACCCGCACTCCGCTCTCCAATGATCGTCCTCAAAGAACTCATGCGAGCCTTATCAAAATGGACTACCGGCGCCGCTGTGGGCCTGGCAATACTCACCTCATTAGCGGGCGGAATCTTTATCCCGCTGGCAGCAGATACATTTGTCAGTATTTATAAGTGGTCTTCTCTCGAATACAGCAAGCTACAAGGCAGTTACGGAGTACTCGGAGAACTGATCGGAGCCATCGGAGGGGGATTCCTCTGTGATCGATTTGGGCGCCGAAAAATGGCCTTTATTGGAGGCCTTGGTATGGGCCTTGCGCTCATCTTCTTCGCATTTCAACTCAAAGGTTTCACCGAATGGTCCCCCGCGTGGATCGTTCCAGTCTTCAAGGGACTCGTGGCTTTCCAGACCGTCTCTCTCTTTAGTTTATATATGAAAATTTCATGGACGAGCGC
>JAACCY010000142.1 GCA_009937185.1 Planctomycetia bacterium | reverse complement strand
GCTTCACGCCCCGAACTTATCCAAACGGTTGGCGTGAGCGAGGAGGAGGGGCATCAACTCGGGGCCGCGGATGGTGCCAACGTCGCCGTTCATGCAGGCGCGTTCGCCGAAGGTGGAATCGGGTTGGGGCAGGGCTCGTTTGGAGTGGACCAGCAGCGGGACGGCGTGCCAGGAGTGTTCTTCCATGATCGTCGGAGTCGAATGATCACCGGTGATGGCGATGACATCGAGACCACTGTCGAGGAAAGCAGGAAGTGCTGCATCAAAGGCTTCGATGGCCGCAACCTTGGCGGCGAAATCGCCGGAGTGACCGGCCGTATCGGGGTCCTTGTGATGGACGAAGACGAAATCAAAGTCCTCAGCGATGGCGGCTTTCACCGCGGCAGCCTGATCTTCTAAGCCGCGGCCGGCATCCCGCGGCTGCATGCCGACGAGACGGGCGACCCCGCGGTACATCGGATACACCGCCAGAGCGGCGGCATGCAGATGATACTTCTCTGCAAACCCGGGTACGTGGGGACGAGTTGAAAAACCGCGGAGAAGGGCACTATTCGCAACCGACTCATCCGCGAGACATTGTTGTGCTTTTTCAAGCCACTGGGTGGCGATGGCGGCGGTGACCGCCGACTCAGCACCCTGCCCTTGGAAAGGCAATGCACTCTTTCCCGTCACCTGAGGATCGTTGTCGTTGACCTTCGCTCCGAGATCGGCGGCGGTGATGATCCAAGTGAAGCGATGCTGCTTCCCCGGAATCAACTCCACAGAGACTCCATCGATAGAAACCTGTTCAGAAACTTTGGCACACAGACGGCGGCACTCATCATCTGTTGGACGACCGGCACGGCGATCCTGCACCAAACCTTCGCCATCGATGGTGCAAAAGTTACCACGGGCGGCGATCTGTCCCGGCTCAAGAGCGTAGTCACTGCCGAGAGCTTCAAGCAACCCGCGACCAAACTCAAGTTCCAGTGGATCGATACCAAAGAGAGACAGGTGCCCCGGACCTGAACCAGGAGTCATCCCTGAGGGCAATAACTGCACCCGCCCCAGCGATGATTTCTGGGAAAGGGCATCCATGTTCGGAGTCTTTGCCGCTTCCAGTTCGGTCAATCCATGATCCGGATGGGGTAATCCCCCGAGACCATCGAGAACAAACAAACCGATGCGTTCGCCAACAGGACGATACAGATGTGCGGGAAAGGTCATGGGACCCCCTTCTGTTCTTATTGTCAGAGAGGGAAAGGAATGGAGCAAGGACTCCCACGATGCTCGTGGATGAGTTAGCCTCACCTTCGAAACGAGGATTTCTGCCGATGTCTGACCGGAGTACCTACTCTACTCTACACGTGAACACCTCCCGCGATTGGCGAGGAGGAGAGCGTCAAACCCTGCTATTAGCGGAAGCCTTGCACTCGGCAGGTCATCCGAGCGGAGTGATCTGTCCGCCCAATTCCCCACTCGAAGAGCGCTGTCGCCAACAGGGCCTCCCTGTTTTCCCAGTACCGATGAAGAGTGAGGTGGATTTGGCCGCGTGTAGAAAGTTGATCCAGGTCATCCGCCAAGAATCCCCGCAGATCATTCAGGCCCACACGGCCCATGCCCACACCCTCTGTGGACTCGCTCGGCTCGGGATCCGTTGGGGAGGTCCTCAGCACCTCCGTCCTGCCGTGATTGCCCAAAGAAGGGTCCCCTTTTCAATCCATCGGAGCGGTACTCCATTTTTTACACCATGGAAATATCGCCGCCTCGCCGATCACCTCATCGCCGTCTCTCAACAGGTGGGCCGCATCCTCGAAGGCGATGGTGTCCCCGCCGACCAGATCCGTGTGATTCCAGATGGAGTCCCCGCTTTACCAACTCCCGAAACTTCCCCCACTCTTTGGCGACAGCAACATGGAGTCCCCGACAAGGGCCTATTGATCGGAAGTGTGGGTCACCTCTCGCAAGAAAAGGGCCATGTACATCTGATCGAAGCGTTGTCACATCTCCGCATCAGGGAGCAACCGACCCAATTGGTGATCGTCGGCGAAGGAACGGAACGGGCACACTTGACCCGCAGAGCACAGGAACTGGGCATTTCTGATCGAGTCCACCTGATCGGCTTTCAAAAAGATGTCAGCAGTGCCTTACACGCTCTCGATGTGTACGCCCATCCCAGCCTCGAAGAAGGCTTGGGTACCAGTATTCTCGATGCCCTACAAGCTTTGCGCCCCGTCGTTGCCAGTCGTGTCGGCGGTATCCCCGAAGTGATCGAACAGATGGTCACGGGTCATTTGGTTTCCCCCGGTGATCCGGAAGCTTTAGCGGTGAGCATCGATGAACTTCTGGATGATCCAGAGAAAGCGGCCGGGTATGCTCAAGCGGGTCAGAAACGCTGCCTTGAGAACTACAGCGTCGAGGCAATGCGAGAAGCCAACTTGCACCTTTATTCCCACATCTGTGGGAATAACAGCGACGAATCTGAGCGATAAAACCATCGACTTCCATAAGGAGTAACGCTTGATCCCTATTCGTGACAGTGAACCGAGCGGTATCACTCCCTACGTCACCATCGGCATCATCGTTCTCAATACGGTGATCGCCCTCATTCAATTTTTTGGACCCAACCCCCTGATCGAAGAGGGTGGGTTACGACCGGCGTGGTTTCTCGGTTACCTCGAAGGAGAAACATCCGTCACCGTGACGGTTGCCGATCAAGACCTCTACGGAGCCACCACGAATTCACAAAAAACCATTCCATTAACCTTTGGTAACGCCTTCTTGCCTCTCTTGCTCTCCATGTTTCTGCACGGCGGGTTGATGCACCTGTTCGGAAACATGCTGTTCCTATGGATCTTTGGCGACAACATCGAAGGACGCTTGGGTCACGTGCGCTACCTCATCTTCTATCTGCTGGGCGGCGTGCTCGCTTCTTTGGTACATGTGGTGCTCGAATCGGGCTCGGCAACTCCCATGGTCGGTGCCTCGGGAGCCATCGCCGTACTTCTGGGATCGTATTGGCTTTGCTACCCCCATTCAGAAATCACGATTTTCTTTTGGATTTATTTCTTTATCCGCACTTTTCAAATCCGTGCCAGCTGGTTTCTTGGCTTCTGGTTCGCCAAAGATGTCTTTACGGCCTACATCGGTCTGGAAACGATGGTGGCGGTGTGGGCCCACATCGGTGGATTTATTGCAGGGACATGCCTTGTGATCCCATTCACGCCTCGCGGTCATGCTCAAAAGCCGGCTCGATTTCGATTTGCGAATCGAAGCGGCATCATTCGAGATTGAAGGTTTGACATGATGTCAGAAAATCCTTGGTTGCCCTGGATCGTGTTCCCCTTGGTCGGTGCGCTGATCGGATATGCCACCAATCGGCTCGCCGTCAAAATGCTGTTTCGTCCGCATCGACCCAAGGGCTTCGGGCCTCTTCGCTTTCAAGGTGTCGTCCCCCGTCGCCAGGAAGCCCTTGCCGACAGCATTGCAGAAACGGTGCAGGATGAGTTGATCTCCGCAGAAGACGTCGCTGCGCTGGTTCAAACCATCGCTACGAGTGATGCCGTTCGCCACAAACTCAAAGGGCGCATCGATGCCTTGATTTCAGAACAACTGCAAAGCCTCGGCCCCATGGCTTCTTTTCTTCCGACCGACCTTGTGGACAAGATCAAAGGTCGTATCGAAGAAGAGGTTTTCTCTTTTGTCGATGAGATGGGACACGATCTTCACGGAACTCTAGGGGAACAACTCGATCTGAAACAGAAAGTGCGTGAACGTATCATGGCATTCGAACTGGATCAGATGGAACGCCTGGTACTGAGGGTCGCCAAAAAAGAATTGCGCCACATCGAATTCCTCGGCGGAGTGTTAGGTCTCATCGTCGGTCTCGTCGAAGCAGGCTTATTACAACTGTGGAATTAATTGCTGCAGAGCTTCTCCGGGTCACGGGTTTCTGCATCACATTTCTGAACAGCCGCATATTTCTGAACGGCCGCATAATTCTGAACGGCCGCATTAAAAACTTTTAAACACCTTGGCGATGCCGGGGCCCTCGACATGCATCTGGAACTCATTGAAATGTCCCCAAGGCGTGTGGTGTACCTCATACCCCACCGATTCGAGACGCTCACCGACCGCTTCGATCACGCGGCGGGACGCCACAGGCTCGGCGGTTTCCTCTGCCAAATGAGCGAAGGAATGCAAGATCAGTTGATTCACCTCCACTTTGCGGGCGTGCCATTTGAGGTTTTTGAGGGTCTTGCGAACTGCGGTGGCTTCGTCCTCCACATCGTGGGGTTCCACATGAATCCAAGCGAGCACCGCCCCTCCGCCGATGGTCTTTTCCGTCTGCTGTTCCGGTTCTGTCTCGAGATTGCGCTCGTAGGATTTCAGCCAAAACTCTCTCACATGGAGCATCAATAGCTTCATAAGCCTCCAAAACACTCGACAAGGAATGAAAACAGACAGGTCATAGTGGACAAACTATGGCCGGCAGTAGCGAGTCGTCCCTGAACAGGGTACCATGCGGTTATATCTTGGCCACTATATAGGGGATGTGGGACCGAGAACTCAGCGACGCACTTCAGACAAGGATCCGATGCCTCAAGCCCAACCGGACCTGCTTCTCAATCATCGTTACCGTCTTTCGGTCCGTATCGGCCAAGGAGGCATGGGCGAGGTCTGGAAGGCCAACGATGAAGCCCACGGAGCCCGCACCGTCGCCGTCAAAATGATGCCCGCCGACCTCGATGCCAATGACCGCCGTCGCTTCGAACGAGAAGTGCGCATCCTTCGTGAAGTTCATCACCCTCATGTCGTCCCCTTGATCGATCTGGGCTGGCATAACGAATCATTGTTCTATGTGATGGAGTACATCGGCCCTTTCACTCTCGAAGATATTATCGTCGCCCATCCTCAGGGCTTGCCCGAGGAATCCAGACCTTGGCTCTTCGCTCGTGCAGGAGAAGTCCTCGAAGCCCTGCAACACCTCCATGGCCAACGCCTGGTGCATCGAGATGTGAAACCCGCCAATGTTTTGCTCAAGCTTGCAGGTACAACCCCGCACGATGCGCCGCATGACGCCACCGAATTATGGAAACAAACAGGGACCCAAGCATTACTGGCAGATCTTGGTTTAGTCGCCCGCGCAGACTTGCACAGTGCACTCACTCAAAGTGCTCTGGGAACTCCGCAATACATGGCGCCCGAACGTATCGAAAGCCCCAACGCCATCGACGAACGGAGCGATCTCTATTCCGTCGGAGTCCTGCTGTATAGAGGCTTAACAGGGAGATTTCCGTTTCCACGATTGAGCGATGCGCTCTCTCGTCAACCCGCTCCCGCACTCGAAGGCTTGCCTCCACCTCTGTCAGAAGTCGTGCAATCGCTTCTACAATTTGAGCCGCACCGGCGCCCCGCCGATGCCAGCCTCGCCCATGGATTGCTCCAAGACGCGACAACAGGCATGGAAAAGTCCACCACCGAAGTTCGGGTGTTGAGACGTCATAATCCGGCATTCAAGGGTCGAAAATCTCATCTGGAAACCTTAAAAATAGCAGCATCTCAAAGCGCACGGGGCCACGGTTCATGGATGCACCTCGAAGGAGAGGAAGGCATCGGAAAAACTTGGCTGTTGCAACGCAGCGAGTTTCGTTCACGAGCTTTGATAGAAGAAGGTCTGCAACATTTCCACGGCACCTTTGATGGTCGCGAACCTCACAGCGGTTTCCGTAGGCTGTTGGAACAAGTGTTAGGGCACATCGAAAGAAGAAGCGGTGACACACAAATTGCCGCAGATGCACTCGGTCCTTGGGGTCACGACTTGAAATCCATCTTGCCGCGATTACTCGGCCATGGCTGGATTGAAGGCTGCTCCCCCAGCACTGAAGAGGGTCCTGAAGAATTGATGCAAGAGCGGGTCTTCGATGCCGTGATCAGAGGCCTCACGCAAGATTCAGAAATCGAACCGCGAACCCTCATTTTAGAAGACATCGATCACGCAGATGATTTTGATCTGGAACTTTTGAGACGACTTATCTTAGCCGCTGTCGATCTGCCAATTCTTGTGATTACCACAGCAACCCCCCCGATGCGCAGCTCGGGCAGTCCTTTACATCGACTTTCCAATGAACTCGAATTAGAAAACCGATTTACATTACTGCCCGTCAAAGCGTTTGAAGAAAAAGAATGTGAAGGCCTGATTCAGTCTCTCCTCATTCCGGAAGGCCCTATCGATCCATCGCTGATTCAAGTCTTACTTGAACGCAGTAATGGTGTTCCGCTTTTGATGGTTCAACTCTTTGGCGGGCTGTGGAATCGATCGGCTCTGACTTGGCAAGATGATCTCTGGGTTGCCAATGCTGAGGCATTGGCTCAATTGCCGGTTCCAGAAATGGCTCGCAATCATTTCTTGCAACTTCTGGAGGGACTCGACGCTCAACAACGTCGGGTTCTCGATGTGGCCTCGGTGATGTCCGGTCTCCTCGATTTCGATGTCCTATGTGAAGCCTGTGGCCTTGATGACTTTGAACTGGATGCTCAAGCACGAGTCTTAATTCGTAACGGTATTCTCTATCAG
>JAACCY010000141.1 GCA_009937185.1 Planctomycetia bacterium | reverse complement strand
GCAAGGCGGGTTTTGACTCTTCCTGGAACGGGCAACTTGCCAAAGAGAAGCAATCTCCGGCTGAATTCCTCCAAATTGTCATTTCCCGTAGGAATTTCCCTGATTGAACGGGTTTCCGGTTCTGTTGACAGCCCTCTGCTCCTGTCCTACGATTTCCAGATCCCTCAGGAGATTTTCTCTCGAGGGTGGGACCCTTGTGCAATGTGAGTTGTGAGTTGCGAGGACTGAGCCAGTCTCAGACGCTCGTCAGTCATTGAACAGGGTGACGTCTCCGGAACGAAGAATCCATAGTGGTTTCTTTATGTTCTTGGCCGGGTTTACCCGGGTCAGACGGCCTAATCCTGGCCGGACGGGGATCGCCGTGGAATCGCATTCCACCAGACCTCCATCGCTGATGGGTCTGCCCGCGATCCTCCTCCCCGACAGGTTGGTGGTTCGGAGCTGTGCGTTACAGCAGTGAGAAATGGTCTAGACTGGCTATGACTCACTAGGGTCGAAATTTTGAACAAGAAACCGGGATTTTCCCGGGCCCGTTCCCTGCAAAAGCAGAGAATGTGTGAGATTGGGAGACGAATTTGAGCGAAGAGATCCTGCGCTTTGTTGACACGATTCACCGTGATCGACAGGTGGACAAGGAAGTCATCTTTACAGGTATCGAGATGGCTCTCGTCTCCGCTGCCCAAAAAAGATATGACCAGGAAGAAGGCATCGAGGTTCTCATCGATCGCCTCTCCGGTGCCATCAGTGCCGTTCGTGATGGCGAAAGCTTCGATCCTAGAGAAGCTCTCGGCAGAATCGCTGCGGGCACCGGCAAGCAAGTTCTCTTCCAAAAGATTCGAGAAGCTGAACGAGAAGTGATTTACAAAGAGTACATCGATCGCGTCGGAGAAGTCTTCAATGGCACCGTCGCAAGTCGAAAAGGTGGCGGACTCGTCATCACTCTTGGAAATCGTGCAGAAGGCTTCATGCCTCGCGGCGAACAATCCAATCTTGAAAACTGGAATGAAGGCGATCGTATCAAGGTCGTCCTCAAAGAAGTCAATTTGCAATCCACAAGGGTTCAACTGCTGGTTTCCCGTGGAGACGAAATTCTTGTCAGGAGACTGTTCGAGCAGGAGATTCCTGAAGTTTCTGACTTCGTCGTCGACATCAAAGCGATCGCCAGAGAAGCCGGTAACCGTACAAAAATAGCGGTAGCCACCCTCGATACAAATGTGGACTGCGTCGGAGCCTGTATCGGAGTCAAAGGATCCCGAATACGAAATGTGACCGACGAACTGAGTCGTGAAAAAATCGACGTTGTCCGTTGGAATGATTCCGTAGAGGTTCTCATTCCTGAAGCACTCAAGCCTGCTGAAATCGCCTCTCTCGAATTAGATTACGAAGCGATGACAGCCAATGTATACGTCACTGAAGATCAACAGTCACTCGCGATCGGTCGCCGCGGACAAAACGTCCGTCTCGCTTCCAAGCTGACAGGTTGGGAACTGAACATATGTCCCATCACCACTGAAGATCTTGAGCGATTGCGTGAGAAATGCTTGGAGCAACGAGCCGACGACATGTTCGGAGATCGCCTCGCCAAAGTCGCAGGCGATGCGAATGACGCATCAGCAAGTCATAACCCTCTCGATCAGCTCTTCGACTCCCCCGCTTCTGACGGAGAAACAAAAACTGAGGTGGATGAGTACGAAGACGGCACAGTGGTCATGGGTCTCGAAGATCTGCCAGGTGTCTCCGAAGAAATTGCGGATCGTTTGATAGAAGCCGAGATCGACTCGACTGAAGCCCTTTTGGAAGCGGGAGTCGAAGGACTCTCTGCCATCGAAGGACTCGACGAAATCTCAGCACGACTGATCATCGAAAAGATTCAAGAAATTATGGACAGTGTCGATTCCGAAGAGGAATAACGACGCGAAAATTCATTAGGTTTGGATCAGGTCTGACCTGATCGTAAGAATTTGGAGGCGACCGACTTGGGCGTGAGAATACACGCACTGGCCAAGGAACTTGGCATCTCAAGTAAGGACATCATGGAATTCCTCGATGGCCGGGGAATCCGGGTGAAGAATCATATGTCCTCTATCAGTGAGAATGATGCCATGACCGTCAGGATCTTCCTTGAGGAAGACCCTGAGCCGGAGCCGGAAGTCGTCGAGGAAACCCCAGAAGTCACCGTTGAGGAGACTGCTGAGGTTGAATCCGCCGCCGAAGAACCCGTAACCGAAGCTATTGTTGAGCCTGTTGCCGAACCTGTTGCGGAGCCTGTTGCCGAACCTGTTGCTGAACCGGTTGCGGAGCCTGTTGCCGAACCTGTTGCTGAAGTGGCCGCGGAAGAAACTGCAGTGGAAGCTCCAGAGCCGGAAATCATCGAAGAATCGACTCCAGAAGTCGTCTCTACTCCCGATGCAATTCAGGCCAGCACAGAAGATTCTTCTATCGAAGCCGTAGAAATTCAGGAGCCCGTCGAGGCTCCCGCAGAGGCCATGGTTGAGGAAACCGCCAAGGAAGACTCCATCGAGATTCCATCGGAATCAAATATGGAGTCCATCTCTGCAGAAGCGGCTCCCCAAGAAGAAGTCAAAG